>NZ_JBICWL010000003.1:0-205858 GCF_043199735.1 Streptomyces sp. NPDC048566 | reverse complement strand
GCCGCGCCCGGGGACCCCCCCGGGCTCACGGGGGCCCGCCGGGGGCCCGGGGGGGGGGGGGGGGGGCGCGGGGGGGGGGGGCGGGGCCCCCGCGCGCCCCCCCCCCCCACGGCCCCGCATGACGGCGGCCGACCCTCGGCGCCCCGCCTCCGACTCCCGGCAGGCTGTGCGACTCGTCGTGGACGACGCGGACGACCCGGCCGCCGCGGGACGTTGCCGACGGGCGCGAGCGGCCCTGCGCTGGGGGCGCGGCACCGTCGTTGGCCGTCACCGCCCGACGCAGCGACGGCAGCGGCAGCGGCAACGGCAACGGCAACGGCAACGGCAACTCGAAGACAAGCCGCATGGATTTGTCGACAAGCCCTGCTCGCAAGGATGCCGCGATAACGATTCCGAGTCGGATCGGTGATCGAAGGACCTGACCGGGAGGACCGTTGTGCCGCTTCCTTAGGATGCCGAACACAGCTATCGGGGCTGCTGATGCTGCTGGCGGGACCGTCCCCCATGTCAACGGGTCCTGCGCGAAGGGGAATTCCGTGGTTTCTGCGTTTTCTGCGTCGTCCGGGTGCCGGCGGGGGGCAGCCCGTCTCGCCGCCGTGGCGATGGTGTCGGGGCTGGTCGCGCTGGGGACTTTCGCCTCGGCCGGCACGGCCGTCGCCGACGAGACCCCGCAGAGCCCCGGCGGTGCGACCGCCACGCTCGGCGACCTGAAGACGTACGGGTCCGCGGTCGTCCACGACCACGGCGAGGACTCCTGGGTCTCGGCGGGCCTGTTCGAGATGTCCGTCGACGACGGCGGGACGCTCCAGACGTACGGCGTCGACCTGCGCAATCCGACGCAGCGGGACGCCCGGTACCGGGAGATCTCCTGGAGCGGCACGTCGTTGAGCGGGAACAAGGACGCCGGCCGGATCCGCTGGATCCTGCAGAACTCCTACCCCCAGGTGAACGACCTGGCGGCGCTGGCGAAGAAGGCCGGCGCGAGCGGCCTGACCGAGCAGGACGCGGCGGCCGGCACCCAGGTGGCCATCTGGCGCTACTCGGACGGCGCCGACGTCGACGCGGTGGACGCGAACGCGGAGAAGCTCGCGGACTTCCTGCAGCGCCACGCGCGGAGCCTGCCGGAACCGGAGGCGTCGCTCACCCTGGCGCCGGCCGCGGTGTCCGGGCACGCGGGCGAGCGGCTCGGCCCGGTCACCGTCCACACGAACGCGGACGGCGTGACCGTGACCCCGCCGGCGGACGCGGCGACGAGCGGTGTGCGGGTCGTGGACGAGGACGGCCGTCCGGTGACCTCGGCCGCCGACGGCAGCCGGCTGTTCTTCGACATACCGCGGGACGGGGCGGACGGTTCGGCGTCCCTGAGCGTGCAGGCATCGACGAGCGTGCCGGTGGGCCGTGCCTTCGCCTCGGAGTCCCGCAGCCAGACGCAGATCCTGGCGGGCTCCAGCGAGTCCACCGTCTCCGCCACCGCCTCCGCGGACTGGGCGGCGACGGGGGCCGTCCCCGCGCTGACCGCGGAGAAGAACTGCGCCGACGGCGGTGTGGACATCACGGCGGTCAACAAGGGCGACGAGGCGTTCACGTTCGAGCTGCTGGGTGTGGAGCACACCATCGCGGCGGGTGCGGCGCAGACGGTGACGGTGCCTCTGCAGGAGGACCAGGCATACGACTTCACGATCAGCGCTCCGCACGGCTTCGCCAAGCGGTTCACGGGCGTGCTGGACTGCATGACGCAGGGCGGCCCGGGGGACATCACGACCCAGACGGTCGGTGAGCCGAGCCCGGCGTCGGTGGGTGGCGGTACGGGGAGCGGTCCGGATCTGGCGGCGACCGGCGGTTCCGCCGCGACACCGGCCATCGCGGGCATCGCCATCGGCCTGGTGGTGGTGGGCGGGGCGGCGCTCCTGCTCGTCCGCAGGAGGCAGACACCCGCAACGGGCCCGAGCCGGGACTGACGGAGCCGGCGGAACCGGCGTGAGTGGCGGAGCCGGCGGAACTGGCGGGAGTGGCGGAGCCGGCGTGATTGGCGGAGTCGGCAGGACCGGCGGGACCGCGACGAGAGCGGACCGCCTACGCAGGTGAGCGGCGTCTGCGGCGGGGGAAGTCCGTCCCGCAGCCCACCAGATCCTGCGCTCCCCCGTCTCCAGGCCCCACCTCCACGAACCTCAGGTCTCTGCGGACACCCGGGTCTGCGGAATCCGGCCCGCGGATCTCGTCCCCCGCGGGGCCGCCCCGGACGACGGGACGGCCCACGGGCGACGGTGCTCAGGAGCGGACGCTCCGGACGCGGACGAGCGCGAACGCGGCGGCGATCAGGCCGAGGGCACCGACGACCAGGCCGGCCGTGCCCAGCGAACGCGCGGTGGAGTCGTCGGCCTTCTCCTGCGCGGCGGGCTCTCCGGCGGCCCGGGACGACGCCGTCTCGGACGCCCCGGTGTCCGGCGCGGAGGACGGGTCGCTTCCCGCGGCACCGGCTGCCGCGTCGCCGGAGCCCTCCCCCGCATTCTCGGCGGTGAGCGCGAGCACGGGGGCGGGGCTCTCCGGCTCGTCGGCGCCGTCCTTCGCCTCCTCGATCCAGCGGACGACCTTGCCGTCCGAATAGGTCTGAAGGGTCTTGAAGGTCAGCCGGCCGGTGTCGTCGGGCAGCTGGCCGAAGGCGACGTCGAAGTCCTGGAACTCGCCGTGCCGGATCCTGCCGCCCGTCCAGGTGATCTCGGAGACCGCGTCGGTGATCGTGCCGTCGTCCGTCTTGACGGGCTTCTTCAGCTTGGTGGTCGTCACCTTCGCCGTCCATCCGGCCTGCGGGGTGACGAGGACGCCCAGGACGGGATGGTCGGTGGGCAGGAACACCTGCACCTTCGTGGTGCTCGCGGTGTCCTCCTCGTTGGGGACGCGGAAACTCAGGACGCCGTCCGTGGCGCCCTTGGCGTAGCTCTCGGGGTGGACCGTCACATGGGCGCAGGCCGCGCCCGCCGCGGCCATGACACCCGCCAGGGCGAGGGCGGCGACGGTGCCGGTGCGGCGCAGGGTGGTGCTCGTCGGGGACATCGGGGGAACTCCGTACGGAAGGGGGTGTGGTCAGGGCGTGGCGGTGAGCCCTGCGGGTGGTCCCCGGCCGGAGACGGCGTGCCGCAGCAGCGTCTGACGCAGCGGCAGCGGCCCGGCGAAGCGGCCGGCCGGCGGATGCGGCCGGGCGGTCCCCCGCGCGGTGCGCCCCTTCCACCAGGCGACCAGGCCGGGCACGAAGGCTGCGGTGCGGCGCAGCAGGGACCACAGGGCGGCCTCGCCGCGGCGCAGCCACCAGGTCGCGAGGAGCGCGGCGGCGATGTGGGCGGCCGTGGCGTGCGGTGTGAGGGCGTGCGCGGCCGTGTGCGTCATCGGCGCGCCGTGCTGGGGCATGGCCATGGGGGGACGGCCGGCCGCGAAGCCGAGGTGGAGTGCGGCCTGCGCGCCCAGCATGGCGCCGCCTATGCCGCACAGGGACCGCTCCCGTCCGGCCAGCAGGAAGCCGGCGGCGAAGACGAGGAGGACTCCCGCGGCGACGGCGCCGGGCCCGGGTGCCCGGCCCGTGGCGAGCGCGTGCCCTCCGGCCGCCAGCAGCACGCAGAGCACGGCGAACACCGCCGCGCGCAGGCTCCGTACCGCCGGGGACGCACTCATGGAGCCCAGATACTGCCATGGGCGGTGCGCGACCGTACCTGCTTCCGGACGAGCGGTCCGTCACGGGCCGCCCGGCTCACCCCGCGGCGCCTCGGATAGGGTCTCCGACCGAGCCTGGGAGGGATGCTCCATGCGATACCGCTGTGCCGTGCTGGACGACTATCAGCGCGTGGCCGCCGAGTTCGCCGACTGGTCGCCGGTCGCGGACAGCGTGGCGGTCACCTCCTTCGACCGGCACATGGAGGACGAGGACGAACTCGCGCGTGAACTGGCGGGGTTCGAGATCGTCGTCACACTCCGCGAGCGGGTCGCCTTCCCTGCGTCGCTGCTGGCGCGGCTGCCCGCGCTGAAGCTGCTGATCGCGTCGGGCATGCGCAACAGCGTGATCGACTACGCGGCGGCCGAGGCGCACGGGATCACCGTGTGCGGCACGCCGAGCGCCTCGACGCCCCCGGTCGAGCTGACCTGGGCGCTGCTCCTGGGCCTGGCCCGGGGCATCGTCACCGAGCACGAGGCGCTGCGGTCGGGCGGCCCCTGGCAGAGCACCGTCGGCGCGGACCTGCACGGCCGCCGGCTGGGGCTGCTGGGGCTTGGCCGGATCGGCGGCCGGGTGGCGCAGGTGGGCCTCGCCTTCGGCATGCGGGTCGGCGCCTGGAGCCGGAACCTCACGAAGGAGCGCGCGCGGGAGGTGGGGGTGGAGCTCGCCGCGTCCAAGGAGGAGCTGTTGGCGGAGAGCGATTTCGTCTCGGTGCACCTCGCGCTCGGCGAGCGTACGAGGGGCCTGATCGGCGCCGCGGAGCTGGCCCTGCTGAAGCCGACGGCGTTCCTCGTCAACACCTCGCGTTCGGCGATCGTCGACCAGGACGCGCTGCTCGCCGCCCTGCACGCGGGGCGGATCGCCGGAGCGGGCGTCGACGTGTTCGACGTGGAACCGCTGCCCGCGGACCATCCGATGCGCTCGGCTCCCCGGCTGCTGGCCACCCCTCACCTCGGGTACGTGTCGCGGTCCAACTACGCGACGTACTACGGCGCGGCGGTCGAGAACATCCAGGCGTACCTGGCGGGCAGCCCGGTCCGCGTGCTCGGCTGACCGGGCGGTTTCCCAGTCGCCCCTCCGGCCGCGCGCCCAGCCCCCTGGCGCCCCGCACACCCGGCACCCCTGGCACCCCGCCCGCCCGGTAGTCCACACCCCCGGCAGTCCTCGCCCCCGATGCCCGCGCGGGCGCCCGGCGCCTCGTCCGGGGCCCCGGCCGGGCACGCGGCCTGCCGTTGCCGTGCTCGGAGCCCGGCCCGGGAGGTCCGGCACGCCGCACCTCACGCCGGGCTGCCGCACTGCCGGCCTCCCGGGTTGCCGGGCCGCCGGTCTGTCAGCCTCCCGCGTTGCCGGGCCGCCGGTCTGTCGGCCTCCCGGGTTGCCGGGCCGCCGGTCTCCCTGGTTGCCGGGCCGCCGGTCTGCCGCACTGCCGGTCTTCCGGGCCCCCGGGCTGCCGCACTGCCGGGCCGCCGCGCTACCGGGCTGCCGGCCTCCAAGGCCACACCGGGCCACCGGGCCACCGGGCACCAGCCACCGCACTCCGCCGGGCCCGGCACCCGGACGCGGCAGCCGCCGGTGGCTCGCCCCCTCCCCTGCCCGGGCGGGTCAGGCGGCGGTCGCGGCCTCGGCGCGTCGGTACACGCCGGACCGGCGGTTCAGGTGGTGCAGGTCAACGAGGTAGCGCCGGAGGGTCACATGGTCGACGGGCGCGTCCTCGCACCAGGCGCGGAGCTTCTCGTTCACCGTCCGCTCCGGGTAGGCGACGCCCGGCTCGAAGGTCTGCTCGGCGATGTGCCGCAGGACGACGAGTTTGCGTTCCCACTGGGCCGGCAGCCGGACGAGCCGGCCGTCGCGCACGAAGGTCCGCAGCACCGTCTCGGATCGCTCGTCCCCGGAACCGAAGCCCTCGTCGGAGCGCTTCGCGGCGGCGCCGCGGGCGAGTTCGCGGAAGCGGTCGTAGGCGACGGCGAGGCCGTCCCGGCGCTCCTCGACGACTCCCTGGTCGCGCAGTCGCCGCAGCGCGATGGCGGCGTCCTTGGACGACAGGCCCGTCCGCTCGGCGACCTGGGCGGCGGTGGCTGCGCCGAGGACGACGGCGGCGAAGGCGCGGGCCCGGGACTCCTCCGCGAAGAGCCCCACGGTGCCGGCGAGGCCGTCGAGGTCGGGGCGATCGTCCGGGCCGGCGGGCGTCGTGTCCGACCGCCCGTCGGCGGGGTCCGTGGCCGCGGGGGCGGTGTTCTGGTCGATGGGTCGATCGGTCGGCATGGCCGGCACGCTAGCCGAGGGGGTCCGCCCGGCCGAAGTGAATTTCGTCCGCCCGTGCGATGCGGACCGTCGGGTGATAGGCCGGCCGGCGCCCGTGACCAGGGGTGCGCGGGCGCGTTGAAGGGGGAGTGCGGTCGCGTCCGTGCCACCGCGCTTACCGAACCAAAGGAGAACGTGATGTCTCGCATCGCGAAGGTCGCCGCCGTAGCCCTCGGCACGGGTGCCGTTGTCATCAGCGGGGCCGGTCTGGCCATGGCCGACGCCGGCGCCCAGGGTGCGGCCGTGGGCTCGCCCGGCGTCCTGTCGGGCAACGTCGTCCAGGTGCCCGTGAACATCCCGGTCAACGTGTGCGGCAACACCGTCAGCGTCGTCGGCCTGCTGAACCCGGCCTTCGGCAACACCTGCGTGAACGGCGGCGGTCACGGCATGGAGCGCGGCGGCCACGGTTACGGCTACGGCAGCTGACCCGCGTCACGCGAGAGGCCCCCGGCAGGACGTCGCACGACGTCACTGCCGGGGGCCTCGCCGTCGTCGCCGGCCGGTGCGCGGGACGCCCTACGCGTACCGGTACACGGCGCTGTGGTCCTCCATCGACTCCGGCGTGACCCCCCACGGGGGCATCTCCTCGCCGCGGGCGACGACCCGCTTGTGCTGGGGGTCGCCCAGGCCCGGCGGGCGCTCGGGCAGGTAGCGGGCACCGCGGTGGCGCTGCTGCCAGCGCGACCACTGGAGGTCCACGAAGGCGTGGTGCAGCCAGAACGCCGGATCGTTGACCGAACCGCCGCCCAGCATGTGGCCGCCGACCCAGCGGTGGACGCGGTTGTGGTTGGCCCAGGCGGCGTTCCCCGGCCCGTGCCCCCATCCCTCCAGCTTGTTGCGGAATCCGCGCCGGGACGTGGAGTTCCAGGGCGAGGCGTCGTAGAGCGGGTCGTCCAGAGCGGCGTCGAGCTCGCTCGCCGTGGGCAGGCGCAGGGGCTGGCGCGGCCTGCCGAACTCCCGGGTGAGGAACTCCCCGTCCGTCACCCCCTGCGTGATCGTCCAGTTGCCCTCGGCGAAGGCGAAGGGCCCGGTCGTCACCTGGCGGTCCGAGCGGCGCCCGTCGCCGCCGAGCAGATCCTTCGTCCAGGGCACCGACGTCGTCGAACGGTCCCGGGTCCAGTCCCAGTACGGCACGCTCACCGAGGAGTCCACCCGGCGCAGCGCGCCCTCCAGTTGCAGCAGGAAGCGCCGGTGCCAGGGCAGGAAGGACGGCGTCATGTGGGCCGCGCGCAGCCCGTCGTCGCCGTCCGCGACGTAGTAGTCGATGTGCATGCGGACGAACTCGTCGTACTCGCCCCGGCGTTTGACCTCCAGCATCGCGGAGACGAAGCGCCGTCGCTCCGCGGCGGTCAGGGTGCTGACGTCCTTACGCGTGTACACCATGATGGTGGCCGCCCCCCTTCGTGCCGCCCACGAGCACGGCTCCCCCGCCGCTCCCACGGCCGGTTCCTGCCGCCCCGCGGGTCCCGCGCACGGAGTCCGTCCGGTACGAGCCGGGTGTGCCCTGCGCGGCCGGCCCGCCGTGCGCGCCGTGCGTCCCCGCGGCGCCGTGCGAGCCGTCGGTGCCGTGGGACCCCTCCTCGCCGCTCCCGCCCTGCATCGCGGCCATGGGCATCAGGTGCTCCGCCGCGCCCAGTTCGTCGACGGCGGCGCGCGCGGCCTCCAGCGCCGTGGGGTACGCGGCGTAGTGGTCCAGCATGCTCAGGTAGCCGCCATCCGCACGGCGCATCAGGTGCAGGGGCCGGCCGTCCACGGTGACCAGCCAGGCGTCACCGGTGAAGGCGACCCGGCCGTCCGAACCGGTCCTCCTGCCGAGGAGGTGCCGGCCGCGGTAGACCTCATCGAAGGAGAGGTCCTCGGAGGGTGCCGGCCGGGAGGACCGCGAGGCGGCGACCACCGGGGCCAGCGCCACGACGACGGCCGAGCCGAGCAGTCCCCGGGTCACCCCGCGCCGGGTCACCGCCCACGCGCCCGCTCCGCGTTCCGCGCCCCGGCCCGGCACCCGGCCGGCCGGCGCACGGCGCGGCCGGCGCCCTCGTGATCGTGCCGACACCCAGCTGACGAACATGCTTGTCTCCTCGACGGGTTGAGGTGGATGCATCGTCTTCAGCTGGGTTCAACGACGGTGGCCCCCGATGGTTCGGGCGGCGGGCCCGGACCGGGCTCCCGGCAGTGCGGGTTCCGGCTCACCGGCGGGCGCCCGGCAGTGCGGGTGCCCTGGTGTCAGGCCCCGGAGCCCGTCTCCACGTTCGCTCCCGGCATGGTCTGCAGGAGCGGCGTCAGCACCGCGGCCTGCGGCATCCGGGCGTCGGGCAGACCGAAGTTGTCGGCGTTCGGCGCACCGAGTGGGGCGTCGAGGGAGAGGCCGGGGGTCAGCGTCCGCAGGTCGGCGGCGGGCGCCGAGACCCCGAGGTGGTCGGTGCCCTCGGCGACGAGATGCGGCAGCGGGGTGCGCAGGTCCGCGCCGGGCAGCCCGGCGGCGAGGGGGAGCCGGGGAAGGGCGTGCTCGGGAATCATCCGGCCCTCGACGTAGCGGGGTCCCTCGGGCGCGCCGGGCACCGGCACCGGCAACTCGCCCGCGAGGTGCGGTGTGCGCAGGTGGAGGGCCTGCTCGACCCCGTTCAGCGGCACGGGGACGGGGGCCGTGTCCGCCGCGGCGGCGGGCGTCGCGGCGGCACCCACCGCCGCAGCCATCCCCGTCATGACGGCGGCGAGCGTTCCTCGTGTGGTCGGCTTCATCTCAGGTTCGGCCCTTTCCGGATTCGGTGGCTCTGCGTCCGTACCGCGTAACGAAACCGGGAAGGCCATCGGCGAAAGATTCCCCCGACGGACCCAATAGTCGTCCGATATGCAGAATCAGCCCGTCCAGAAATCCCACCATCGGGTCAGGATCAGCATCCCGATGACACCGATGTGCAGCACCGGAAGGACCCAGGTGAATTCCGCGAGGAATCTCTTCACCCCTTCCGGAGCGGGAAGAAAATCATTTCGTACGTTGAACGATGTGACGTACCAGAACATGATGATGGTGGCGATCCACGCGAGGCAGCACCACAGGCACAGCGAGTTGATCCGGTAGAACGACTGGAACTGGAGCCAGGTGCAGAATCCGACGCCGAAGAGCATGCCGGCGTTGAACGTCAGCCAGTACCAGCGGGGGAACGCGGCGCGGGCGAACAGGCTCACGCCGACGCAGACCACCACGGCGTAGGTCACCAGGCCCAGCATCGGGTTGGGGAACCCGAACGCCGATGCCTGGTCGCTCTTCATGATGTTGCCGCAGGACACGACCGGGTTCAGGCTGCACCCCGGGACGAAGCCCGGGTCCTCCAGCAGCTTGAACTTGTCGATCGTGATGACCCACGCGGCCAGGAGACCGGCCGCGCCCGTGATCACCAGCAGCAGGGCGAGGGCCCGGCCGCCGCCCAGGGCACGGCCTCGCGCCCCGGGTCCCGCGGCGGACGTCATCAGCCGTTCAGGCTGCGCGCGGGCAGCAGCACGTGCGCCGCTCCGAGCAGGGTCTCCTCGTCGCCCGCGAAGGCCGTCAGGTCCTCCGGCGCGAGCGGCTTGCCGGGCTCGGCGAGGGGCCAGGCCCGGGTGGCGAACAGGAAGTAGGCGTAGCCGCGTTCGCCGACCGCGGCGAGCCACTCCGGCGGCGCGACGCACTGGGCGTTCAGGTGGGGCATGGTCACGACGGCCTGGCCGGCCTCGACGAGGAGGGTGAGCGGCAGGCTCGGGTGCTTGGACCCGTCGATGAGCGTCTCGCCCACCGGGATGCCGTTGTCGGTGAGCAGTTGCCGGATGGCGGAGGCGGACGCCTCCGGGCCGCCCGCGCCGTCGCCGAGGGAGTAGGCGAGCAGATAGGGCATGTCGCCGTCGGGGGCTTCACCGCTGAATGCCATGACGGCGAGCGTGCCGAGATCGGCGACCTGAAGAGGGCGCGTCTGACTTGAGGTTGAGGTCACCGCGGAACCTTATCGGCGCCTCCGTTCGGCCCCTTTCCCGATCTCACCCGCCCGGGCGATGAACGGCCGGGCGACCACACGAAAGAGGGACGCGGATCGAACAGCGCGAAGGACCGGTTCCGCGGCTGCGGAATCGGTCCTTCGCGACGGTCCGGGGAACGGCGTCAGCCGTTGACGCAGGTGTTGCCGAACGCCGGGTTCAGCGCGCCGATGACGTCGGCCGTGTTGCCGCAGACGTTCACCGGGACGTGCACGGGGACCTGGATGACGTTTCCGGAGGCGACGCCCGGCGACTTGACCGCCGCGGCCTCCGCACCGGAGTCGGCGGCGGCGGTACCGGCGGCGGCACCCGCGGCCATTCCGGCGGTGGCGAAAATGAGGGCGGCCTTCTTGGCAGAGTTCATCGTCATCCCTTTCCTCGGAGATTTGTCACGAGCCTAGGGAAATGCCCGCGTCCGTCGGGGAAAGACACGCGACGAAAGAAGCGGAGCTGGGGAGGAATGGGCCGACCGGTGCCGCGACCGGAAGAGTTCGCCGGACGGCTCGCGGCGTCCGGTGCGGTGCCGTGCCGGGCGTCGCGAGCCGGTGAACCCTCCGGTCAGGACACTAGCCCTTGAGGGGGAGCCCGCCGAGCAGCTGGGAGGGGCCGCCGGCCGTGTTGAGTGCCTTGGTCGTGCCGTTCACGGTGCTGAGCAGGGAGTTCTTGTTCTCGGTGTCGAGGGCGTTCGACTGGTGCTGGAGCGGCATGACGTCCTGCGCGCTGAGCGAGCGCTGGCTGGTGAGGGTCTCCAGGGCGCCGTTGAGGCTGGAGGGGGTGAGATCGGAGGCTCCGGCGGCGAACGCGGGTGCGGCGGCACCGGCGACGACCATGGACCCGGCGACTACAGCGGCGGCCTTGAGGGACTTCATCGTGTTCCTTTCTTCGGCGACTCGCGTCACCCGAGGTAATTCCTCTTCGGTATCGCTAACGAGCCCCGAAGGAGAGGGAAACCCCGCGTGCAGAAAATTCCTGCACCCGACCGGGACGAACGACGCGCCCCCTCGCCGCAGAAGAGGGCCGCCGGGGCGCGCGGGTCCGCCGCGCCCCGGCGCACGAACGGCCTCCGTGCCGCCCCGGAAAAGGGGCGGCACGGAGGCCGGTGGACGCGGTCCCGGTGTGCGGTGGGGACGGGGTCAGGAGACGGGCAGCGAACCCGTCGGGAGGGAGCCGGTCGGCAGCGACGGCAGGGTGGGCAGGCCCGGCAGGTTCGGGGCCGGCAGGCCGCCGCCGAGGACGGTGGCGACGATGAAGTTGACCAGCCCGGTCACCACGGCGGTGGCCGCGGGGACGACCGAGGCGGCGTCACCCGACGTGACCGCCTTGACCAGCGAGTCGACGGCGGTCTGCAGGGCGGCCGGCTCGTCCGCCTTGACGTCCGCGGCCCGGGCCCGGGGCCGCTCCGCGCCCTTGGCCGCCGGGGGCGCCGCCGGAAGCGCCGCGGACGGGGCCGCCGGGACCGCCGGGACGGCGGGAACGGCGGGGAGGGCCGCCGGGGGAGCGACCGGGGCCGCGGCGGCGGCCTTGGCGATCGCGTCCTTGGCGGCCTGGCCGAGCTTCGCCGCCTGGTCGGCGGGAAGCCGGCCGTTGTCGGCCTTCAGGGCGGCGTCGAGCAGAGCGGTCACCGGGGTGAGGACCCCGCCGATGTCGCCCAGGGTCTTGGTCTGCGCCGGGAGCGCGTCCGCGCCGGGGACGGGCGCCGCCGCGTGGCTGTGGCCACGCGGCAGGCCGCCGTCGGCGGCCATGGAGGCCGGTGCGGCGATGCCGATGAGGAGCGTGGCACAGAGTGCGGAGGTCACGATGCGCCGTGCGGGCAGAGCACGCATGGATGTTCCCTTAGGTGGTGCGTTCGATCGTGGTTCCACCGTGAGAGCCATCGTGGCACTCTGCAACCTTTCGAATGCACTGCGTTACCAGCATGCCCTCTCGGGTCCCCGTCACCGCAGGTGGGGAGCCCTGTTCGCCGCCCGTGAGGGCCATCCCTCGTCCGGTGGAACGCGAACCGGCCGCCCTCCCGAGGGGAGGACGGCCGGCAGAGGGTCCGCGCAGGCGTCAGCCGTTGACGCAGGTGTTGCCGAACGCGGGGTTCAGCAGACCGATGACGTTCACGGTGTTGCCGCAGACGTTGACCGGGATGTGGACGGGAACCTGCAGGACGTTGCCCGACAGGACGCCCGGGGAGTGGGCGGCCGCGCCGTGCGCGTCGCTGTCGGCGGCGGCGATGCCGGCGGTGCCGGCCACGGCGGCGGCGGCAACGGAGGTCAGGGCCAGGCCCTTAGCGATACGCGACATGGAGAAATGCTCCTTGGAAGTCGACACAACATCCGGGCGGGTTGCCCGGCTCTGCGTTCAACGCGCGGCCCGCACAGGGGTTGTGCCCCAAAGGAGTGATATCGGAATCAGCCAGGTGCCCCGCGTCCGACACACATCACATGTTCCACGCATAAATACAGACAAGGGCTAGAGTCGGCCACCTCCCGAGGCGCCGGTACTCAGGCGCCGGCAGGCGCCGGACGAGGGGCGGGGAGCCGGCGCGCACCGATCCGATCCGCAGGCGTCCGTCACTCCGTAGGTCCAGAACCCCGTCCCCCGAAAGGGCACCCGGTCATGCGCATCTCCGCGGGTCCGCTGCTGCGCCGCGCGGCGGTGGGCCGCTCGGCCTCCACCGCCCCGGGTACGGCGGCCACCGCCGGACCCGCCCCGGCACCGGTGCACCGTCACGCGCTCCGGCACGGCGGGATCGTGCGGGCCGCGCACCCCTCCGTCGGCTGCCGCAGTTCCGGGAGTCCGGCATGCCCCGGCGCCCGCGCCGGCGGAACGGGGCGGGTGCCCGCCCCCGCGAACACGCTGGGTGACGACTCGGACGTTCGTGAACGTGTCAGGGAAATCCGTTCCGGGGGTGACCAGTTGGCCGTCCGGCTCGTTTCGCACCGGGACGCGGCCAGGGTCGGGGCACTGTTCGCCGCCGTCGACGCGAAGCAGTGACGCGCGCCCCGGCGCGCCGCCCGTGAGCAAGGAACCGCGCATGTATCTGTCAACCGACCCTCCGCCGCGTGTCCTTCATGTCACGCAGCCGGTCGACGGCGGCGTCGCCCGGGTGGTCGCCGACCTCGTCCGGGCGCAACTGGCCTCCGGTACCCGGGTGACCGTCGCCTGCCCGGACGGCAACTCCTTCGCCCGGGAGGTGCGCGCCCTCGGCGCGGAGGTTCGGCCCTGGCAGGCGACCCGTGCGCCGGGGCGCCAACTGCCCGGCGAGGTGCGTCGGCTGGGCCGGGTGCTGGCGCGGGTGCGGCCCGACGTGGTGCACGCGCACAGCGCGAAGGCCGGCCTCGCGGCCCGGCTGGCCCTGCGCGGCCGGATTCCGACCGTGTTCCAGCCGCACGCCTGGTCCTTCGAGGCGGTGGACGGCACCGCCGCCGCACTGGCGCTCCGCTGGGAGCGCTGGGGGGCGCGTTGGGCCACCCGGGTGGTGTGCGTGAGCGAGGCGGAGCGCGCGACCGGCACGCACGCCGGCGTACACGCCCGGTGGCAGGTGATCCCCAACGGGGTCGACCCGGAGCGCTTCCGCCCCGCGCCCGCGCAGGCCGCCCGCGCCGCCCTCCCCCCGCTCGCCGGGGTCGACCCGGCGGCCCCGCTGGTGGTGTGCGTGGGACGGCTGTGCCGGCAGAAGGGGCAGGACGTCCTGCTGAGCGCGTGGGACACGGTGCTGCGCCGGGTGCCGCGGGCGCGACTGGTGCTCGTCGGGGACGGCCCGGACACCGCGCCGCTGCGGGCCGCGGCACCGCCCGACGTGGTGTTCGCCGGGGCCGCCGCCGATGCCGTGCCCTGGTACCAGGCCGCCGACCTGGTGGTGCTGCCCTCCCGCTGGGAGGGCATGGCGCTGGCTCCGCTGGAGGCCATGGCCTGCGGGCGGCCGGTCGTGATGACGGACGTCGACGGCGCCCGGGAGAGCCTGCCGGCCGGCTACGACCCCCGCTGCCTGGTACCGGCGCACGAGCCGGAGCCGCTCGCGGAGTCGATCGGCGCGCTGCTGTCCGAGCCGGGACCGCGCGCCTCGCTCGGCCGGCACGGGCGCCGCCACGTACTGACCACGCACGACGTGCGCCTCACGGCCGACGCGGTCGCCGGGGTGTACCGCGAACTGCTGACCGGGCCGCCGGCGCGGCGCGCCGGGAGCGCCGCGTGCGGGGACCACACCGAGTCCAGGGAGCCCATCCACTCGTGACTGCGGAAAGCACCGTTCCCTCCCCCGGCGGACAGCCCCGGGAGTACGGATACTCGCCCGTCTCGGTCATTCCTCCGCGCGGAGCCGACGGCGGATTCAGATTCCCGGCCGTGCAGCGGCCGGCCGGCCGGCGGGCCGGGTGGCCGCCGCTGGTCGCGGTGGACACCGTCGCGGCCCTGGCCGCGGGGCAGGTGCTCGCCGGCCGGCTGCACCCGTCGTTCGTCGCCGGACTGCTGGTCGGCGTGGTCGTGCTGAACGCGCGGGCCTCGCTCTACCGGCCGCCGCCCGTACCGGCGCTGCTGGACGACGCGCCCGCCCTGTGCGGCCGGATCGCCGTCACCTGGTGCGCGCTCGCCGCGCTGGTGGCCGCCGTGGCCCCGGGGGCGGTCCTGTCCGCGCCCGCCCTCGCGCTGGGCTGCGCGGTGCAGTCGGCGATCGGCCTGTTGGGCCGGGGCGCGGTGCACTGGCGTAGCCGCCGGGCCCTCGGCCTGCGCCCCGCGGCGGCGCTGGTGATCGGCCCCGCCGCCACGGCGCAACGGGTGGCCGCGGCCTTCCTGCGCCACCCGGGCTGCGGAATCCGCCCGGTCGGCGTGGTCGCCGACCAGCCGGCCGGCGTCGAGGGCCTGCCGGTCCTGACGACCGGCGAGGAGGTGCAGCGGGCCCTGATCCAGAACGGGGTGCGGTCCGTGCTGCTGGTGGAGCCGGCATCGGGGCGCGCCCCGATGCTGCGGGCGCTGGCCGAGGCGGGCTGCGAACTGTGGGAGGTCGACGCGGACTCCCCGTCGTACGAGCGGGCCGGCCGGCACACGCTGGCCGGCTTCTCCTGCCGCCGGCTCTGCATGACGCCGCCGCGGGCGAGCGCCGGCAAGCGCCTTCTGGACGTCGCGGTCTCCGGCGCGCTGCTGCTCCTGGTCGGTCCGCTGCTGCTGGTGTGCGCGGTGGTCCTGCGGCTGAACGACGGGCCCGGTGTGGTGTTCCGGCAGGAACGCATCGGCAAGGACGGCCGGCCCTTCACGCTGCTGAAGTTCCGCACCCACCGCCCGGTCGACGCGCACGAGGCGGCGACCCGCTGGAGCGTCGCCGGCGAGCGGAGGATGAGCCCGTTCTGCCACTTCCTGCGGCGCACATCCCTCGACGAGCTGCTCCAGTTGTGGAACGTCCTGCGGGGCGACATGAGCCTGGTCGGGCCCCGCCCCGAACGCCCCTACTTCGTCACCCAGTTCAGCCAGACCTATCCCGGCTACGCGGCCCGGCACCGGATGCGGACCGGCATCACCGGGCTCGCCCAGGTGCACGGGCTGCGCGGTGACACCTCCATCGAGGACCGGTGCCGTTTCGACAACGCGTACATCGACAACTGGTCGCTGTGGCAGGACGTCTGCATCCTGCTGCGCACGGCCGTCGCGCTCGTCCGCCCGACGGGAAGCTGAGCCGATGAGCCACGCCCTGCCCGCCACCCCTCTCGGACGTCCGGCCGCCGCGCTGCGGCGGGCGCTGCCGGTGCTGCCGGTCGTGGTGGTGATCGCCCTGCTCGGGCTGCCGGTGGCGCCGGACGGCGAGGGCGGCGCGAACGTCGCCGACGCCATGTCCGGTGTCGTCGTGCTCGCGTGCGTGATCCGTCTGCTGCGGGCCCGGCGGCGGCCGTTGTCCGCCACGGCCGCGGTCGTCCTCGGGCTGCCCGTGGTCGGTGTCGCGGTCGCCGCGGCCGGGGCCGCGGACCCGGGAGCCGGCGTCACCGGACTCGTCCGCTACCTCCAGGTCTTCGTGCTCGTCCCCGCCGCCGTCCTGCTCTCGGTTCGCGACCGGCGCGACTTCCGTCTGCTGGCCTGGTCGTTCGTCGCTCTGGCCCTGTGGCAGGGGGCGGTCGGCGTCCAGCAGTACGCCACCGGGACCGGCGCCTCCTACCAGGGCGAGGACGTGCGCGCGGTCGGCACGTTCGGCCCGACGGACGTGATGGGGATGGCCACGGTCGTCGCCTTCGGGCTGGTGTGCTCGGTGGCGCTGGCCCTCGGGACGAGCGCGGCACGCCGGCGCGCCGTCGCCCTGGGGTGCGCGCTGACGCTGCTGCTGCCGCTCGCCCTGTCGTTCAGCCGGGGGGCCTGGATCGCCACCGCCGTCGCCTGCGGCGGGCAGCTGCTCCTCGCGGGCCTGCGGCGCGCGGCGAAGGTGGCCGCGGTGGCCCTCGCGGCGGGCGTCGTCCTGGTGGGGGGCTTCGGTGTCGGCACGGCGATGCTCCAGGAGCGGATGGCCAGCATCACGCAGGTCGCGGACGCGCCGGACCAGTCGGTGCTCGACCGGTACACCATGTGGGCCGCCGCCACCGACATGTGGAGCGAACACCCGCTCACCGGGGTCGGCCTGAAGGGGTTCCCGGAATACCGCGACGGCCATGCCTCGCTCGCGCTGTCGTCGGGCAGCGACATCGCCGGCGCGGGCGCCGCGTACCACAAGCAGGCACTGCTCTCGCCGCACAACATGTACCTCCTGGTCCTCAGTGAACAGGGGCTCGTCGGGCTGCTCGCGCTGGCGGGGAGCTGGCTCGCGCTGCTGGTGTGCGCGCTGCGCGGCCTCGTCCGGGTGCGCAGCGCCGCCGTGCGGGCGGCGCCGGGCGGGAGGCCGGTCGCGGCGGGCACGGACTGCGCGCTCGTCGCGTGCGGGCTGCTCGTCTGGCAGCTGACCGACTTCGTGTACGCGGACATCGGCGGTCCCTCGACGGTGCTGACCGCCGTCGTGTTCGGCCTCGTCGGCTGGTGGGCGCTGGTCGACCCGGCGGCACCGGCCGGTCCGGGGGACCCCGCCCCGGCCCCCTCGGTTCCCGAGGAGGCCGCGGTCCGATGACGGTGAAGCCGCCGAGGGCGGGGGACGACGCGGAGTCCGCGACGGCGGCGGGCGCGGTCGCGGGGGCAGGCTCGGGAGCGGACGGGGACGGCGGCCCGGAGACGATCGCGGGACCGGCCCGTGCGGCGACCGGCTCGGCCACCGGTACGGCGCGCTTCGGGCCGGCCGGGGCCGCCGGTCCCCGACCGGCGCCCGGACCCGCGGCGGCGCCGCCGGCCGGGCCCGGCCGGCGGCCGGCGGCGGCCGGCCCCGGGGCGGCGGGCGAGGCCGCGGGGGGCGCGTCGGGTGCGGGGGACGGGGACGCGTCCGGCACCGCGCCGGCCGCACCCGCCGGCCCTCCGCCGCGCCCCCTCCCCGGCGCCCGCACCGCTCCCCCGGCCACCCCGGGCGCCTCTCCCCCCTCCCCCGAGACCCCTCACCCCCTCGGCGCTCCCGGCCGCTCCGACTCCACCCGCGCCACCCGCTCCTCCGAGACCCCGGCCGCCGGCGGAGCGGAGCGCCGGTCCGAGGCCCCCGTCTCCAACCGGTTCCTCGCGAAGGCCGCTCTGGTCACCGTCGCGCTGTCCATCGCCGGAGCGGTCCTCGGCCTCGGACGCGACCAGGCGCTCGCCCACCTGTTCGGCGCGGGGTCGGACACGGACGCGTTCCTCGTCGCGTGGACGGTCCCGGAGTTCGCGGCCACCCTGCTCATCGAGGACGGCCTGGCCTTCGTCCTCGTCCCCCTGTTCAGCGTCGCCGTCGCCCGGCGGGCCCGCGGAGCGGCCGGCGACCCCGTACGGGCGCTGGTCGCCGTGACGCTGCCGCGGCTCACGCTCGCCTTCGCGGCCGTCGGCGCGCTGCTCGTCGCCGGCGCTCCCTACCTCGTCGAGGCGCTCGCACCCGGCCTGCCCGATCCCCGGCTCGCGGTGGACTGCACCCGGCTGACCGCGACCTGCGTGTTCTCCTTCGGGCTCGCGGGCTACTGCAGCGCGGCGCTGCGCGCCCACCGCCGCTTCGTCGCCCCCGCCGCCATCTACGTCGCCTACAACGCCGGGATCATCGCGGCGATGGTCGTGCTCGGCGGCCACTGGGGCGTGCGGTCGGCGGCCCTCGGCGTCGCGGTCGGCGGCGCCCTGATGGTGGTGGCGCAGCTTCCGTCGGTGGCCCGGCAGTGGCGGCGCGAGGGGGCGGCGGTCGAGTTGCCGGACGGCGAGCCGGCCCGGCCGATGGACCTGGCCCTCGTCGGCACGGTGCTGCTCTTCGCGCTCTGCCGGCAGTCCCAGGTCCTGGTCGAGCGCTTCCTCGCCTCCTCGCTGCCCGCCGGCGCCATCTCGCATCTGAACTACGCCCAGAAGGTCGCGCAGATGCCGATGGTCCTCTCGCTGATGCTGTGCACGGTCACCTTCCCGGTGGTCGCGCAGGCCATCGCCGAGGGAGACACCGCGCGCGCCCGCGAGCGCGTGGAGCGCGACCTCGCGCTGGTGTCCTGCACGGTGCTGCTGGGCGCGGCGGGGGTCGTCGCGTGCGCCCCGCAGATCATCGAACTGCTCTTCCAGCGGGGCGCGTTCACCGCCGCCGACACGGCGGCCACGGCGTCGGTCATGCGGGTGTACGCGCTCGGGCTGCTCGGCCACACCCTGGTCGGGGCGCTCGTGCGGTCGTACTTCTGCGCGGGGCGGCCGACCTGGTACCCGCTGTTCGCGATGACCGCCGGGATCATCGCGACCTCCTGGATCGGCGTCCTGGCCGTCGGTCCGTGGGGGGTGTGCGGCATCGCCGCCGCCAACGCCACCGGCATCACCCTGAGCGCCGTGCTCCTGCTGCACGGCACCGGTCCGCGCAGTGTGCCGATCCGCACCCGCCGGGTGCTGACCGAGATCGGCAAGCCGCTGCGGGCCGCGACGGCCGCCGCGGTGGCCGGGGGGCTGTGCGCGAGCCGCCCGGACTCACCGCTCCTCGGCCTGGTCCTCGGCGGCACGGTCGTGACCGTCGTCTTCGCCCTGCTGGCCTGGATGCTCCGCGTCGAGGGGCTCGCACCCGCACTCCGTTCCGTCACACGAAGGGTTCCGCATGCCCGTTTCCGCTGACAGCAGCAGACGTACCGGCACGAGCTCCCTCGAAGGGCCGCCCTGGGTGGCGATGTACCACTCGGTCGGGGACACCTCCGACGACCCGTACCGCATCACGGTCTCGCCCGACCGCCTCGACCAGCAGTTCGGCTGGCTGCGGCGGCGCGGGCTGCGCGGCATGGGGATGGCGGACCTGCTCGCCGCCCGCGCCCGCGGCGAGGGGCGCGACCTGGTGGGCCTCACCTTCGACGACGGGTACGCGGACTTCGTCGAGACCGCGCTCCCGCTGCTGCGCCGGTACGGCTTCGGCGCCACCCTCTTCGTGCTGCCCGGCCGGCTCGGCGGCGAGAACGGCTGGGACCCCCTGGGTCCCCGCAAGCCGCTGCTGTCCCGGCAGGGCATCCGGGTCGCCGCCGCCTCCGAGGGCGTCGAGGTCGGTTCGCACGGGCTGACCCACGTCGACCTGACCCGGGCCGACGACGCGCTGCTGCACGCGGAGGTCGCGGAGAGCCGTGCGCTGCTCGCGGAGCTGACGGGTGCTCCGGTCGAGGGCTTCTGCTACCCCTACGGCACGCTCGACGCCCGGGTCGTGAGCGCCGTCCGGGACGCCGGGTACGGCTACGGGTGCGCGATCGACCCCGGGCCGCTGACCTGCCTGCACGCCCTCCCCCGCCTGCACGTCGGCGAGAGCGACACCCCCGTGCGGATGCTGCTGAAGCACAAGCTGCACCGCCTGCGCCGGCGGCCCGTCGAGGGGGTCTGATGAAGGCCCTGCACATCATCACCGGTCTCGGGGTGGGCGGCGCCGAGCAGCAACTGCGGCTGCTGCTGCGGCACCTGCCCGTCGAGTGCGACGTCGTGACCCTCACCAACCCGGGGGCCGTCGCCGCCGGCCTGACCGACGACGGTGTGCGGGTCATCGACCTCGGCATGACCGGAAACCGCGACCTCGCCGCGCTGCCCCGGCTGGTGCGGGTGATCCGCGCGGGCCGCTACGACCTGGTGCACACCCACCTGTACCGGGCCTGCGTGTACGGCCGGCTCGCCGCCCGGCTGGCCGGTGTGCGGGCCGTCGTGGCCACCGAGCACTCGCTCGGCGACTCCCAGATGGAGGGCCGCCGGCTCGGCTCCGGCGTGCGCGCCCTCTACCTGGCCAGCGAGCGGCTCGGCCGGTCGACCGTCGCGGTGTCCCCGACGGTCGCCGACCGGCTGCGCCGCTGGGGCGTGCCCGGGCCGCGTATCGAGGTCGTCCCGAACGGCATCGACGTCGCCCGCTTCCGCTTCGACCCGGTGCTGCGCGAGCGCACCCGCCGCAGGCTCGGGCTGCCGGAGGGCGCCTACGTCGTCGGCGGGGTGGGCCGGCTGGCGCCGGGCAAGCGGTTCGACGTCCTGGTCCGGGCGCTGGCGGAACTGCCCGACGACTGCTGGCTGCTGCTCGTCGGCGGTGGCACCGAGGAGAGCGTGCTGCGGCGGACGGCGCACGAGGCGGGGGTCGCGGACCGGGTGCTGTTCACCGGCGAACGCCCGGCCGGGGGCTCGCCCGGCGCCGACCTCCCCTCGCTCACCGCGGCCATGGACGTCCTCGCCTCGCCCAGCCCGGAGGAGGCGTTCGGGCTCGCCGTGGTGGAGGCGATGGCGGCCGGGCTGCCGGTCCGCTACGTCTCCTGCCCGGCCGTCGAGGACCTGCCGCCCGAGGCGGCTCACGGCGCCGTGCGGGTCGCGGGCGACACGGACTCCTTCGTCCGCGCCCTGACCCGCTGCCGTGCGGGGGGCCCGGCCTCCCGCACGGCGCCGGACGCCGCCCACCACTACTGCATCACCCGCAGCGCCGCACGGCTCATGGACGTGTACACGGCCGCTGTCTCGCGCACCTGAACCGGAAAAGAGTTCCTCATGCCCGAAAACCCCACCCGGGGCCGCCGTTCCTCCGCAACGGTCCTCGCCCGGGCGAAGTCCCTGCCGCCGTGGTCGCTGCTCGCCGCCGGTGCCGTGCTCGGCGGTCTGCTCGGCGGCGCCTACGGCGCGGTGAAGACGCCGGCCTACACGGCGACGAGCTACGTCATCGCCGTACCGACCGACAAGGGCGACCCGTCGGCCGCACTCGGGTTCGCGCAGGCGTACGGCCGGGTCGCGACCCAGCTCGCGGTCCTCGGCGACGCGCAGGTGTGGGCCGGGGTCCCGGTCCGGACGCTTCAGGCGGACGTGCGGACGGCGACCTCGCCGGACGCCCCGATGGTCGCCGTCTCCGCCACCTCCGCGCGTCCCGACCGTGCCGCCGACATGGCGAACGCGGTGACCCGCTCGCTGATCCAGCACGCCAACGCCGGCCAGAAGGACACCCACGTCCAGCTCCTGTCGTTCTCCCGCGCGGTGAAGCCGACCTCGGCGTCCTCCGCCCCGGCCCCGGTGACGGGCCTGGTCGGCGCCGGCGCGGGTGGCCTGCTCAGCGGGCTCGTGCTGCTCGTCCGCCCCCGCCGCTCCGCCGACGCGACCCGGCCGGCCCCCGTACCGGGTCCCGCCGTCGCCGCCGACGTGCACGGGGCGCTGTGACTGTGCCCGGGACACTCCGGAGCCGCGTACGCAGCGTCGCGCGGACGGACATCATCACCGACGAGCGGGAGTTCGCCGACCTGGGGCCCGCCTGGGACCGCCTGTACCGCAGCTGCGCGGCCGTCACCGCCTTCCAGAGCCACGCCTGGCTGCACTCGTGGTGGCTGTCGTACGGGACGCCGGGCCGGCTGCGGCTGGTGGTGGTCCGCGAGGGCGGCGAGCTGCGGGCCGTCGCGCCGCTGATGCTGGTGCGCCGCCCGCTGCCCGTGCTGGTCCCGCTCGGCGGGGCCATCTCCGACTACGCGGACGTGCTGCTGGACGACGAGCGGGCCGACCGGTGGGCGGCCCTGCTCGCCGACGGCCTGTCGGCCGCCGCCCGCACCGCGCTGATCGACTTCCGCGAGGTCCGTCCCGGCGGGGCGGTGGAGCGGATCTACGCGTGCTGGCGCGGACCGCGCCGCCGGGTGGGCGACTCGCTGTGCCTGGAACTGCCCGCGGCCTCCATGGAGGAGCTGGTGGGCCGGCTGCCGTCGGCGAAGGCGCAGCGCGTCCGGGCGAAGCTGCGCAAGCTCACCGCGCTGGGGGTCCGGCAGCGGGTGGTGGGCCTGGACGAGGTGGACACCGCGCTGCGCCGGCTGCTCGAACTGCACCGGTTGCAGTGGCAGGACCGGAAGGTGACGAGCGAGCACCTCCAGGAACGGTTCTCCGAACACCTGGTCCGCTCGGTGGTCCCGATGGTGCGGTCGGGGGACGCGGTGGTCACCGAGTTCCGTCTCGACGACGCCGTGGTCGCCGTGGACCTCACGCTGCTGTCGCCGCGGCTGGCCGGCGGCTACCTGTACGGCGCCCATCCGCGGTTGCGCGAGCGCAAGGCGGACGTGGCGGTGATGCTGCTGGACGCCTGCTCCCGGCACACCGAGGCGGGCGGACGCGGAACCCTGAGCCTGCTGCGCGGCGACGAACCGTACAAGCGCCACTGGCGTCCGGAGCCCGTCGTCAACCAGCGGTTGCTGCTCGCCCGCCGGCGGACGGCGCCGCTGATGTCGGCGGTGGTCTGCGACGTCGCCGCGCGCCGGCGGGGCAAACAACTGCTGCGCAGTTGGAAGGAGCGCGGTGGCGGCGGGCCCTGAACGACCCGCCGCCACCCGGGGGTCACCGGTTGCGCGACCACCAGTCGAAGCGCAGGCACAGCTTCCCGCCCAGCCAGTACTCCACCCAGTCGCCCAGGTCCACCGGCGAGCAACTCGGCCGGGGGACCGGCGTCGTGGGCGGGGTCGGCTCGGGCGTGGGTGTCGGGGTCGGCGTCGGCGTCGGGGTCGGCTCCGGGGACTCCGGGACGGCCGGGCCGGTGAGCCCGGACAGCGCGGCGCGGTAGACGCGGGACGCCTGGGGGTTGTCCCGGCACTGCCAGACGCCGTGCGGGCAGTAGTCGGTGACGGTGTTGTACAGGGGCTTGTGCTCGTCGATCCAGGCGAGCATGCGCTTCATGTACTCGGCGTTGTCGCCGTTGCGGAACAGGCCCCATTCAGGATAGGAAACGGGCTTGCCGTGGGCTTTCGCGAAGTCGACCTGCGCCTGAAGCCCGTACGGCTCCTTCACCTGCTCGTCGAACGACATTCCCGACGGCTGGTCGTACGAATCCATGCCGATGACGTCGACCGTGTCGTCCCCGGGATAGCACTGGGTCCAGGGAACGGCGTCCCGGCCGCGGTTCGGGGCGAAATCGAACGTGAATTTCTGCCCGGGCACCGAACGCATCGTGGTGACGATTCTGTTCCAGTACTTCTTCCAGGCCTCCGGGTCGGGACCGCAGCGATGGGTGTACGTGATGCCGTTCATCTCCCAGCCGAGCACGACCACGGTGTCGGGCACCTGCAGCTCGACGAGGCGTTCGGCGAGCGCGCGGAAGTGGCGGTCGAACTCCCCGGCGGCGCCCTGGCGGAGCAGGGAGCGGACCGCGCTGTCGGAGACCCCGTCCTCGTTGCGCTCCATCATGGGGACGTTCAGCACGAGCATCCGGTCGGCCCGCTCCCGCCGCCAGTCCGCCCACGCGTCCAGGAAGCCGGGCGCCCCCTCGATGTTGCTCCAGCGGTCGCCGGGCAGGTACGTGTGCCCGACCCGCAGTTCGGTGCCGCCCAGCCATTCGCTGAGCTGCGCGATCCGGGCGATACCCCGGGCGCCGTAGTCCAGGTAGGCGCCGAAGGCGGGCCGCTGCGCGGCCGGCTCGGCGGGCTTCGGGGAGCCGGGGCTCGGGGAGGGCGACGGGTCGGCGGCGAAGACGGGGGGAGCCGCCGGCGCCGCCGGCGCGGGTGCCGGAACCGGCGGACGACCGGCCCGACCCGCCCCGGCGCCCACGGCGTATCCCGGACCCGCCGCGACCGCGACCGACGTGACGATGCCTGCCGCGACGAACGCCAGCCTGCTGCTCCGGGGCCGGTGCTGATGTGGGGCCATGCCTGCTCCTCTCCCTCACGCTCGGATTTTCCTATCCGATTACTGACACACAGTCATACGAATACCCATTCCGCCAACCGAGGCCCCGGCCCGATTCCCTGATGATCACTCTCACGGGTGACCGTTCGTCCGCACGTCCGCGGGCGGAACGACCGCTCAGGTATCCGGGGACATTCCGCCGGGCGCGTTCCGCGCTTTCGCCGCCCCTGTCGCCGACCCGAAGGAAAAAGCCCGTGCCGATGCTCGACACCCGGGTTCCCGCCGTTCTGCTCCGCATCGACCGGAATCCCTTCCACCACGGAACCCTCGGCGCCGTCCGCTCCCTCGGCAGGGCCGGTGTGGAGGTCCACGTCGTCGCCGATTCCGCGGGAAGTCCCGTCGCCGGATCGCGCTTCGTGAGTGCCATGCATCCCCCGCCGCCGCCGGGTTCATCCCCCGCGGAGATCGCCGCGGTGTTGCGCCGAGTGGCCGCCCGGGTGGCCCGGCCGGCCGTACTGGTCCCGATGGATGACGCCGGCGCGCTGGCGGTCGGCCGCATCGGCGGCGACCTCGGCGACGCCTTCCTGCTCCCCGGGCAGCCCCTCGCCCTCGCCGAACGGGTCGCCGACAAGGCCGAACTGGCCGCCGTGTGCGCGAGCGCGGGCGTTCCGCACCCGGTGACCCTGGTCCCGGAGAGCCCCGCGCAGGCGGCCGCGGCGACCCGGCGGCTGGGGCTGCCGCTGATGGCGAAGTGGAGCCGGCCCTGGCTGCTCCCGGCGGGCAGCGATCTGCGCAGCACGGTGCTGGTCCGCTCGGCGCGCGAGGCGCGCG
This sequence comes from Streptomyces sp. NPDC048566, assembly GCF_043199735.1. Taxonomy (NCBI): domain Bacteria; kingdom Bacillati; phylum Actinomycetota; class Actinomycetes; order Kitasatosporales; family Streptomycetaceae; genus Streptomyces; species Streptomyces sp. NPDC048566. The sequence goes on along the minus strand of NZ_JBICWL010000003.1, from coordinate 180,930 downwards.
ACCTGTGCCGGCGTGCCGCGGAGGCGGGCAGCCCGCTGCTGCTCCAGGCTTTCGTGCCGCCGGGACCCGACCGCGACTGGTTCGTCCACGGCTACGTCGGCCGGTCCGGTACGACGCACGGCGGCGGCGCGGGCCGCAAACACCGGTCCTGGCCGCGCGGCGCGGGCCTGACGGCGGTCGGCCGCTGGACACCCCATCCCGAACTGGAGGATCTCGTCGAACGGCTCACCGGCGCTCTCGGCTACCGGGGCGTCTTCGACCTCGACTTCCGCAGGGACGGGACGGGCCGCTACCACCTGCTCGACTTCAACCCCCGGCCCGGCGCCCAGTTCCGGCTCTTCGAGGACGGCGGCGGTCTGGACGTGGTCCGCGCCCTGCACCTGGACCTGACCCACCGTCCGCTGCCGGACCCGGCACCCCTGCCGGGCCGCGCGTTCGTCGTGGAGAACTACGCCCCGCTCTCCGCGCTGCTCCCCCGCCCGCGCCCCGCGGGGCGCGAACTGGCCTGGCACGCACCGGACGACCGGGCACCGGGCCGTGCGCTGTGGAGCCTGTGGGCCCGGCACGTGCCCCTCCGGCTGGTCCAGCGCGCCGGGCGTCTGCTGCGCGCGGCGGGCGGGGTGCCGGCGGCCGGTGACCCGACGCGCGGTGCCGCGGCGGCGGTGACCGAGGCGCTGGAGGAACTGGCGGCCCCCGTCCCGGCATCCGCCGGTCCGCGCGCGGACCCGACGGTCGTGCGTCCCCGGGGCGAGGCGCGCCCCGGGCCCCGCGGGAGCGCCCGGGTCCCGGCCCCCGCCCGGCGGGACGGGCTCCCGGCCGACTCCTCCACCGCGCCGGGTGACTCCCGTGCCGGCGGCGAGACGGCGGACAGCCGCTGACGGACGGCCTGCCGGTGGCGGCGGGACCCCGCGGGGCGTCCATCGCCCCACCCGCCGCCGCGGCCGGGCCCGTTCCGTGGGTCCCCGAACGTCCCGCGGCCTCCCGACGGCGGCAGCCGCCCGGAGGAGCGCTCCCGGCGCCGCAGCCGCGGCCGTCCGGCCCCCGCCCCCGGAGGGCCGCCGGAGGGGGCCGCGCCGAGTGGCTCGGCGACCGCGGCGGAGCGGCGTCCGACAGCGGAGGCGGGAGCGGTTCGGGTGCCGGACGCGAGGACGCGTCCGGCACCCGGAGGCGTTCTACGGACGGGACACGGCCCGGTTCCGCCGGTACAGCACCGTGCCGCCGGCGAGCAGCAGCACACTGGCCGCCGTCGTGGCCAGCATGCCGCCGGCTCCGGTCTCCGCCAGCGCGGCGGGAGGCGTGGAGGCGTGGTGCTCGGGGGTGGAGGGCACGGGCGGCTGCTCGTGGACCGTGGGCGGCGGGGTGTACGCGACGGGCGTGAAGGGCGTGTCGGTCGGCGGCTGTTCGTGCACCGGCGGAGGCGTGTGCGGCGGGGTGCACGATTCGTCCGGGGTGGACGCGTGTCCCTGCGGCGCGTGCTCGTGGCCGCACGCGTTGCCGAACACGGGGTTCAGCGCGGCGATCACGTCCACGGTGTTCCCGCACAGCTCGACCGGGACGTCGACCGGGGCGCCGGCGTGGTTGCCGGAGAACACGCCGGGCGAGTCGTGCGACCCGCCGACCGCGGAGGCGCCCCCGTGGTGACCGTGGCCGCCGTGTCCCGGGTGACCGTACCCGGAGTCCCCGTAGCCGGAGTTCGCGTATGCGGAGTCCCCATGGCCGGAGTGGCCGTACCCGGAGTCGCCGTACCCGGAGTCCCCGTGGCCGGAGTGGCCGTACCCGGAGTCCCCGTGGCCCGTTCCTCCGTGGCCCGTGTCGGCGGAGGCGCCGTGGTCCGAGGCGTGGGCGCGCGCGGGGCCGGAACCGTGGGACGCGGCGGTGTCGTGCCGGGCGGGGACGCGCGGCGCGGCGTGCCTGCCGTGCGAACCGGACGTGTTCGCGCAGGAGTTGCCGAACGCGGGGTTCAGCGCGGCGACCGCGTCGACCGTGTTGCCGCAGGCGTTCAGGGGCACGTCCACCGGCACCTGGACGTTGTTGCCGGACGCGACGCCCGGCGAGTCCGAGGCGGCGGACACCGCGCCGGAATCCGCGAACGCCGTGCCGCCGTACAGGGACATGATGCTCGTCGCGGCCGCTGCCACGACCACTCCCCTACTCAGGTTCTGTCGCACTCTTGTTTTCTTCCTGCTGGTAGAAGTGAGGAAGCCGGCCCCGGACCGCACAGGGGTCCGGGGCCGGCGTGGCACAGCCGGGGGGCTGAGGTGCCGGGGGCGTCAGCCGTTGACGCAGGCGTTGCCGAACGCCGGGTTCAGCAGCGCGATCACGTTGATCGAGTTGCCGCACACGTTGACGGGGATGTGGACGGGAACCTGGATCACGTTGCCCGAGAGGACGCCGGGAGAGTGGACGGCGGCACCCTCGGCGCCCGCGTCCGCGAAGGCCGGGGCAGCCATGCCCAGGGCCATGATCGCGCCGGCGACGACAGCAGCGCTCTTCTTGTGCTTCACGTGCTTTCCCTTCTCTGCGGCCATGCCCCTGTGTCGGCCGAGACCGAGCGAGCACGACTTGAACGGCTCGCGCCATGACCTGCGCTCTGTAAACGACCGGCCGAGGGCGGAGGAAACTGCGCGACGCGCGCCGCCTGGAAATTCACTCGAATCGCCCTGCCGCACAGCGAAGGGAAAGCGGTACCCGGGAACCGAAGGGAAGAAACGCTTATTTGATGGTCGACGACAAAGAAGAAGCGTTTCCCTGGTTAGTCGGGGAAACGCTTCTCCGGGCGCAAGCGGAGGGCCCGCGGCACGGCGCGGGAAAGGCGACACGGCACACAGAGGGAGAGGAAGAGGAGGGGGGTGCGGAGACGGTTCCGGCCGCGCGCGAACGAGCCGGCGCGGCCGGAACCGTCCGCGGGTCAGCTGCCGAGCGAGCCGTTGCCCGACAGGACCGGGATGTTGTCCACGATGTGCGACAGCGGCTCGTCGCCCTTGGCCTGGGTGGAGTTCTCGGCGCACTGCTGGTTCTGCGGGGCCGACAGGACCGGCACGTCCTGCGCGACGACGACTGGGACGAGGACGCCGACGAGCGAGCCCGCGTTGGCCTTGACCGGCACACCGAGGCAGAGCTTGTTCAGCGAGCCCTGGACAAGCGAGGCCTGCGGGCTCTGGTCGCCCTTGGCCACCGCGTTACCGTACGACTGCTCGGCACCGTTCCCGTTGGTCGTGGTGACGCCGTCGTCGTTGCCGATGGCCAGCGCCTGCGGGGCGGCCGCCGCCGAGGCACCGACGACGGAAGCCGCGACAGCCGCCACGGCCATTGCCTTCTTGAGCATTTCTCCGGGTTCCTTTCCTGCCTGTACAACACATTCCTGCCGCCTCACCAACCGGACTCCACTGAAATGGTTCCGGTGCGTCACCCGAACGGATTGTCCACGCGCCGGTGTCGACGAAACCCTTGGCCCACGCACGGGCCATTTCTCCCCGCGCATGGGCCATTGGGGTGAATCGGAGCAACTATGCGCGCCGGGTCCAGTTGTCCAGGTCGCTCCGGTGGACGGGGTTACTCCAGAAGGGATCAGCAAGTGATCAAGAAGGTTATGGCTGCTGCGGCGATCGCCGCTTCCGTCGTCGGAGCCACGGCTGCCGCCGCGCCGCAGGCGCTGGCCATCGGCAACGACGGTGGTGTCACCACCACCCAGGGCAACGGCGCCGCGCAGATCTACGGCAACCAGGCCACGTACGGCAACATGAGCCCGCAGATGGCGCTCATCCAGGGCTCCCTGAACAAGCCCTGCATCGGCCTGCCCGCCAAGGCCAACCTGGCCTCGCTCGTCGGCCTGGTGCCGGTCACCGTCGCGCAGGACGTGCCGATCCTTTCGGCCCCGCAGAACCAGCAGTGCACCGAGAACTCCACCCAGGCCAAGGGCGACGAGCCGCTGTCGCACATCCTGGACAACATCCCGGTCCTGTCGGGCAACGGCTCGGCCGGCAGCTGACCCGTCGCCGCGTACAGCGGGCCGCCGCCCGCGGCGGCCCGCTGCCGCTGTCACCTCCACGACGACAGCGGCGGCGACGTCCCGGCCCGGAGATCCTCCCTGGGCCATTCGGGGCACTCCCCGCAACCGCACCACCCGCACCACAGTTGATCATGACGCGGCTCCGCTCGGAGTCCGCTCTCCGAAAGGGCAAAACCACCATGAAGAAGCTCTGGGCGACCGCGGCCATTGCCGCTTCCATCGCCGGTGTCTCCGCCGCCGCCGCGCCCCAGGCGCTCGCCGTCGGCAACGACGACGGTGTCACCACCACGAACGGCAACGGCGCCGTCCAGAAGTACGGCAACCAGGCGACGCACGGCGACATGAGCCCCCAGCTCTCCCTCGTCCAGGGCTCGCTGAACAAGCCCTGTGTCGGCCTGCCCGTCAAGGCCAACCTGGCCTCGCTCGTCGGCGTCGTGCCGGTCACCGTCCTGCAGGACGTGCCGATCCTGTCGGCCCCGCAGAACCAGCAGTGCACCGAGAACTCCACCCAGGCCAAGGGCGACGAGCCGCTGTCGCACATCCTGGACAACATCCCGGTCCTGTCGGGCAACGGCTCGCTCGGCAGCTGACCCTCCCGGTTCCGCGGACAGCGGGTCGCTCCTCGGAGCGGCCCGCTGTTCCCGTGTCCGGGCACCGCAGCGGCCCCCCTGCCGGGCGGCCCGCCGCCGGATCGCCGGGAGGGGACCGGACGGGCGACGGCCCCGGCGGCCTCCCCCTGCGCCGGTTCGCACGCGGTCCGTCCCGTCGCGCGCGCAGCGCCACGGACGGGTGGGGAGATGCCCGGCGGACGCCCGCCGGGCCCGCTACCGGAGGCAGCCGGAGCCGCAGACGTGCAGGTGGTCGGCCTGGCCGAGCGCGGTGGCGAGGGCCGCGACGTCCTTGTCCCCGGTGGCGCGCGCCAGGTCGCGGGCGCGGGAGGCCAGTTCACCGAGGGGCCGGCCGCCGGGCAGCGCCGTCCGGCGCGCGCCGTCCGAGCGCAGGGCGTCGGCGAAGTACGCCGCCACCGCGGTGACCTGGAAGGAGGGCGGGGCCGCCCAGACGTCGGAGCGCAGTGAGCCGGTCTCCAGCCGGCCGGACTCCTCGTGCGGGGCGCGGGTGGCCGGGTCCAGCCAGCGGACGGTCGCGGTGGCGAGGTGGCCGGAGGCGCCGGGCCGGGTGCGCACCGCGTACAGCGCGGTGACGGTGTGGCCGGGACCGACCTCGCCGCCGTCCACCCGGTCGTCGCGGAAGTCCTCGTCGGCGACGGCGCGGTCGTCGTACCCGATCAGCCGGAACCGCTCGACGGTCTCCGGGTCGAAGGCGACCTGGGCCTTGGCGTCGCGGGCGGTGAGGTCGATGTTCCGCGGGAGTTGGTCGCAGAAGACGTCGTAGGCGTCGTCCCTGCCGGAGACGTAGGTCGTGTGGCCGTCGCCCTTGTCGGCGAGGCGTTCCATCAGGGCGTCGCCGTACTCGCTGCCCACGCCGACGCCGAAGAGGGTGACGCCGTGCTCCCGGCGGGCGGTGGAGACCCGTTCGAGGATGCTGTCCGCGTCGGTGTCCCCGGTGTTGGCGAGGGCGTCGGAGACGAGCACGACCCGGTTGGTGGCGCCCTTGCGCAGGCCCTCGACGGCGGTGGCGTAGCCGGTGCGCACCCCCGCGCCGAGGTTGGTGGACTCGCCCGGCTCCAGCCGGTCGACCGCCCGGTGCACGCGGTCGCGGTGGTCGCCGAGGCGGGTCATCGGCAGCACCGTCCGCGCCTCGTCGCTGAAGGTGACGAGCGCGACCGCGTCGTCGTCGCGCAGCCGGTCGGTCATCACGTCGAGGGAGGCGCGGGCCAGGTCGAGCCGGCCCGGTTCGGCCATGGACCCCGAGACGTCGACGACGAAGGTGAGGTTGGCCGGCGGGCGGCTGCTCTCGCTCTCGGGGGCGCGGGTGGCGAGCCCGACGCGGACCAGGGACCAGCGGTCGTCGTCGGCGCGGGCGCCGTCGACGGTGACGGAGAAACCGTTGCCGGCGGGGCGTTCGTAGTCCTGGTGGAAGCTGTTGACGAACTCCTCGGGGCGGACCGTGGAGGGATCGGGGGTCCGTCCGCTCGCGAGGGCACTCCGGGCGTATCCGTAGGACGCGGTGTCGACGTCGAGCGCGAACGTGGACAGGTAGTCGGCGGACGGGGTGGCCTCGGGCGTGTCCGGCTGTTCGCCGTCCCGCTGGGTGCCGTCCCCTGTCGGCTGTCCCGGCAGCGGCAGGGAGCGGCGCGCCTTGCCGTCGGCGGAGGAGTGCCCGCCGCCTCCCGCGCCGCAGCCGGTGAGCAGGACCGCGCCGGCCGCGGCGAGTGCGATCAGCGGGGCGGCGAGGCGCCGGCGGCCCGCCGCCCGGGTGCCGGTGCTCGCTGCGGCGCCGGCCGCGGTGCGTGTGCGCTTGTTCCCCATCCGTGCCCCCTCGGTTGTCCGGCCCCGGTGTGGCCCGACCTGTGTGACTGTGACGGCGCGGGGGGCCCGGACGAGCGCTCGGGAGCGTTGCGGAACCGTCTCGAACCGGCCACGGTGACGGCCCGTCGAGACCGGGTGGTGATCTTCCGGAGACCTGGCGGTGTCGTCGGGGTGCCGCCGGTCGCGGTCGCGGCAGCCGGTGCCGCGGCCGGGAAGGGGTCACCGGCTCGCGGCGTCCGGCAAACCCTTCCGGTCACGGCGGCACTACGAGACGACGTCCTTGTGCCGGAAGCCGCGGAAGGCCAGGGCGAACAGCACGAGCGCGTACGTCACCGAGATCGCCGCGCCCTGGATCATGCCGCCCCACTCGGGGGTGGGCTGGACGGCGTCCGCCCAGGCGAACTGCCAGTGGGCGGGCAGGAAGTCGCGCCAGTGGCCGAGGGCGGTGACCGCGTCCAGGACGTTGCCCACGATGGTGAGGCCGACCGCGCCGCCGACGGCGCCGAGCGGCGCGTCCGTCTTCGTCGAGAGCCAGAACGCCAGTCCCGCGGTGACCAGTTGGGACACGAAGACGTAGGCGACGACGAGGAGCAGCCGCTGGGTGGCGGTGCCGGCGGGCAGGGCGCCGCCGGTGGGGATCTCCAGGGGACCCCAGCCGTAGGCGGCGGTGCCCACGGCGAGCGCGACGACCGGCAGCAGGACCATCGCGGCGAGGCTGAGGGCGAGCGCCACGGTGAGTTTGGACCACAGCAGGCGGGTCCGCGGCACGGGGGCCGCGAGCAGATAGCGCAGTGAGGACCAGCTCGCCTCCGAGGCGACGGTGTCGCCGCAGAACAGGGCGACCGGGATCACCAGGAGGAAGCCCGCGGAGACGAACAGGTTCACCGCGGCGAAGTTGGCTCCGGACGCGGTGGCCGTGTCCATCAGGGTGACCCGGCCGTTGCGCCCGCCGGGCTCGCCGCCGATGGCGAAGGCCGCGACGAGGACGAAGGGCAGCAGCGCGAGGATCGCGCCCATCACCAGGGTGCGGCGGCGTTTGAGCTGGCGGATCAGCTCCACGCGCAGCGGCAGGGTGCGGCGTGCGGTGTACCCGTCCGCCGTCTCGGTCCGCTCGACGAGCGTGCTCACGCGGAGCCTCCGATCAGGGTGAGGAAGGCGTCTTCCAGCCGGCGGTGGGGGCCCACGGACGCCACCGGCACGTCGAGCCGCACGAGTTCGGCGACGAGTCGCGCGGGGCTGCCGTCCGCGCCGAGGCGGACCAGCAGTCCGCCGTCGGTGGCGAGCGCGGACTCGACGCCCGGGAGGGCGCCGACCTTCTCCACCACGGGTGCCTCGACGGGCTCCGAGGTGCCCACGAGCAGGGTGTCGCCGGAGCCGGTGATCTCGGACACGGGGCCCGCCTGGACGAGCCGGCCGCGGTCCATGACCACCAGGTGGGTGCAGGACTGCTCGACCTCGGCGAGGAGATGGCTGGAGACGATGACCGTGCGGCCCGCCGCGGCGTACCGGATCATCACCTCGCGCATCTCGCGGATCTGCGGCGGGTCCAGGCCGTTGGTCGGCTCGTCGAGGATGAGCAGGTCCGGGAGGCCGAGCATGGCCTGGGCGATGGCGAGGCGCTGGCGCATGCCCTGCGAGTAGGTGCGCACGGCGCGGGCCAGCGCGTCGCCGAGGCCGGCGATCTCCAGGGCCTCTTCGAGGTGGGCGTCCTGCGCGGGCCGGCCGGTGGCCTGCCAGTACAGCTCCAGGTTCTCCCGGCCGGACAGGTGCGGCAGGAAGCCGGCGCCCTCGACGAACGCGCCGACCCGGGAGAGGACGGGCGCGCCCGGGCGGACGGCGTGGCCGAAGACGCGGATCTCCCCGTCGTCCGGTGTGATGAGGCCCATCAGCATGCGCAGGGTGGTCGTCTTGCCCGCGCCGTTCGGGCCGAGCAGGCCGAGGACCTGCCCCTTCTCCACCCGGAAGGACAGCTCGCGCACGGCGTAGCGGTCGGCCGACTTCGCGTACCGCTTGCTCAGGCCGGTGATCTGGAGCGGGACGTCCGCGAGCGCGGGGTCGGGTGCCGGGGCGGTGGTGCGGCGGCGGCCGGTGGCCAGCAGGGCCAGTGCGGCGAGCGCGCCGGCGGCCGGCAGCCACCACACCCAGGAGGGCAGCGGGGCCGCGGCGGTCCTCACGCCGGGCGCGGTGGGCACCGTCAGGCCGCCGCCGACCGCCGCGGTGTAGGTGGCCGGGGCGGCGGGCGAGGCGTAGCCGAGGTCGGTCGAGGCGAGGACCAGGCGGAGCCGGTGGCCCTTGCGGACCTCGTGGTCGACGGCGGGCAGCGTGAGGCGGACGTCCTTGCCCTCCTTCGCGCCCGTCACGCGCACCGGGGTGACGAGCTGGGAGGGAAGCACCTGGCGCTCGCCGTCCGGTGCGACGTCGTAGACCTTCGCGAACAGCACGGCGTCGTCGGCGCTCGACGTCACGTGCACCGTCACCGTGGGCGAGCCGGTGATCCGCAGGTCCTGGCGGAAGGGCGCGGACCGGAAGCCCGCGTACTGGCCGGGGAAGTCGATGCCGATGCCGACGCCGAGGGAGGAGAGCTGGGTGAGCCCGCCCGAGTCGCCGAGTCCCGGCAGGGCCGAGATGGCGGGCGGGCTCGCGCCGGCGGGGTTGCGGAAGGTCTGCTCGCGGCCGGTCAGCGCGACGGTGTGGCGGCCGCTGTGCAGTCCGGGGTAGCGGTCGGCGGACGCGCCGCGCAGCAGGGCCGCGCCGTCGGTGGAGTCGACGCCTCCGGTGCGGGTGACGCGGAACGCGGGACCGGTATCGGCGCTTCGGTCGTCCTTGAGGTAGCGGTCGAACCAGGCGGCGGTGCGGGCGCCGATCCGGTCCGCCTCGCTGTCGCCGCCGTCGTGCCCGCCGGCGATCCAGTCCACCTTCACGGGCGCGCCGTTGGCGCGCAGGGCCTTCTGCATCGCGTCGGCCTGGCCGAGCGGGAAGAGGGAGTCGGTCTGCCCCTGGGAGATGAGGGTGGGCACCGTGATGTGCGAGGCGACGGCTTCGGGGCTGCGTTCGCGCAGGAGGTCGACCGCCTCGGCGTCCGGCTTCCCCGACTCCGCGACCCGGTCGTACATGGCGCACAGCCGGGCCTCGAACCGTTCGCACCCGCCGCCGGAGTTGATGAAGAGCCCGGCCCAGACCTTCTTGAACACGCCGTTGGGGAAGAGGGCGTCGGCGAGGTTCCAGTAGGTGATGGACGGGGCGATGGCGTCGATGCGCGGGTCGTGGGCGGCGGTCAGCAGGGAGACGGCTCCGCCGTAGGAGGCGCCGGCCATGCCCACCCGCGGGTCGCCGCTCCTGTCGAGTCGGACCTCGGGGCGCTTCGCCAGCCAGTCGACGAGCCGGGAGGCGTCGGCCACCTCGCCGCGCGCGTCGTTCAGGCCGATCTTCCCGGTGGACCTGCCGAAGCCGCGCGCGGACCAGGTCAGCACCGCGTACCCGTCGCGGGCGAGCTTCTCCGCCTCGCCGCGGACGTCCTCCTTGCTGCCGCCGAAGCCGTGCGCGAGCAGCACGGCGGGACGGCGCCGGTCGGCGGGTCCGGCGGTGAAGTACGAGGTGTCGACGCGCACTCCGCCGCCCATCGGCATCAGGCGGTCGCTGCGGCGTACGGCGGGCGCGCCGTCGGCGGCGGCGGCCGTCCAGGTGACGGCTCCGGCGAGCACGACGAGGGCCGCGGCGGCGGCACCCCACCTCCGGCGGGTTCCCCCGCCGGTTCGGGCGGGCGGGCGTCCCCGGCGCGGCAGGCGCAACCGGGGCAGTCGAAGATCCATGCCTCAACGGTACGGGGGCGGAACGGCGTCGGGACCGGCCACCCGGGCGAGCCGCGGCCCCTCCCGGAGGTGTACGGTCCCGCCCTCGCGTACCGCGTCCGTGGTACGAACGGGTCATGCGGACACGCCGTGCCACCACCGTCGGGGAGCTGACCGCCGCCGGGCACCTCTTCGACGGTCCCGTGCGCCCCGAGTACGCCCGGCGCTTCCTGGAGACGCCGGGGCATCACCTGTACCTGGCCTACGAGGGCGGGGAGCCGGTGGGCTTCGTCAGCGGGGTCGAGACGGTCCACCCGGACAAGGGCACCGAGATGTTCCTGTACGAGCTGGGGGTGGCGGAGCCGTTCCGGCGGCGGGGGATCGGCCGGGCGCTGGTCCGCGAACTCGCCGCGCTGGCGCGGGAGCGCGGGTGTTACGGGATGTGGGTGGGCGTGGACACCGGAAACGACGCCGCCCTCGCCGTGTACCGCGGGGCGGGGGGCGAGGACGACGGGACGTGCACGGTGGTGACGTGGACCTTCGGCTGAGGGGTCCGGGGGTGGGCGCGCGGGTGTGGGTCCGGCGGGGTGGTCAGACCGTCTGCTCGTCCTCCGGGAGCGACACCAGCCAGCGGGTGTCGCGGCGCGGGCGCAGGTAGAAAGCCCAGTACAGGGTGGCGAAGGCGGTGATGCCGCCGGTCCAGAGCAGGTAGACGGTGTCCTGCTGGACGAGGATGTAGGCGAGGACCGCGATCAGGGCGACCGGGACGGCCGGCCACAGCGGCATCCGCCAGGCGGGCGTGTGGCGGTGCGGGCCGCGCCGGGCGAGCAGCGCGGCGACCGCCACCAGCAGGTACATCGCCGTCACGGACACGCCGGTCACGCCGTACAGCGTGTCCAGGTTGACGAAGCAGAGGGCCGCGCCGGGGACGCCGACCACCAGGGTGGCGACCCAGGGGGAGCCGAAGCGGCCGAGCCGCGAGAGCGCGCTGTTGACGGCGCCGGGCCAGGCCCTGTCCCGGGCCGAGGCGAACAGGACGCGGGAGTTCTGGATGACCATGACGATGCCGGCGTTGATGATCGCGAGGGCCACGCACAGGCTGACGAAGGTGCCGACGGCGGAGTTGGACCAGGCCGTCACCATGCTGCCGATGTCTCCGCCGGTGAGGGCGGCCAGGTCGGGGGCGCCCAGGGTGATGGCGACGACCGGGACCAGGATGATGACGCTGGAGATGGCCAGTGTGGCGAGGACGGTGCGGGCGACGTTGCGGCGCGGGTTCTCCAGTTCTTCCGAGAGGTAGACCGCGGTCGAGAAGCCCTGGGTGATGAAGAGGGCGATGGCGAGTCCGGAGACGACCAGCATGGCCGTCACGGTGTCCGTGTGGCCGCCGGAGCCGGAGACCTCCATGGAGACCAGGCTGCCGGCGCCGCGCTCGCCGTGCGCGAAGCCGAGCACGGCCACGACGGCGGCGGCGATGACCTCCAGGACGAGGAAGACGCCGGTGATCCAGGCGTTGGCCCGCAGGTCGAGCAGGCCCGCGAGGGTGGCCAGGAGCATCACGCCGGCGCCGGCGATCGCCGGGTTCAGGTGGATGAGGGGGGCCAGGTAGTCGGCGGTGCCCATCGCGATCACCGGGGGCACGATCATGACGACCAGCAGGGAGAGCACGAAGACCAGCCAGCCCGCGAGGCGGCCGGCCAGGGTGGAGACCATGGCGTACTCGCCGCCGGCGCTGGGGATGAGGGTGCCCAGTTCCGAGTAGCAGAACGCCACGGCGACGCAGAGTACGGAGCCGATCGCGATGGTCAGCGCGGTGGCCGTGCCGAGGGACGAGAAGAGGTCGGGGACCACGACGAACAGGGTCGAGGCGGGGGTCACGCACGAGAGGGTCAGCAGGGTGCCGCCGACGATGCCGATGGAGCGCTTGAGCTTCTGGGGGCTGCCGGGCGCCGCGAGCGCGGCCTCGGGGCCGGCGGTCTCGACGGGGCGGAGCGTGTCGGTCATGGAGCGGTTCCGATCGACTCGTGCGTGCGGTGGTTCGGGGTGGGGAGCGCTATCGCCTCCGGCGGCTGGTGTCGTGGTACGTCTCGTCGTCCGCTCCCGCGCTGATGGAACCTTGACGGAAACCGTTGCGTCAATGGCTGTTTACCTGCGGAATCCGCAGGGGCGGAGGGTCCCTTGCCACATCGCTTTCGGAGGCGGAAGAAGCCTTTTGAGGCAATCAGCAAGCCCATTTCCATAACGACCATGCTTTTGAAGGTGGATCTTGCGGAACTCCTGCGACACCCGGTTCATCCCCACTCCACGGGAACCGTTGCGGGGAGGGCGAAAAAATAAGGAAGCCGTCCGCAGAGCGGACGGCTTCCCGGGGTGGTGCGGCGGGCTCAGTGGTTGCGCGGGAAGCCCAGGTCGACACCGGCCGGGGCGTCGGAGGGGTCCGGCCAGCGGGTGGTGACGACCTTGCCGCGGGTGTAGAAGTGCGTGCCGTCGTTGCCGTAGATGTGGTGGTCCCCGAACAGGGAGTCCTTCCAGCCGCCGAAGGAGTGGTAGCCGACCGGCACCGGGATCGGCACGTTCACGCCCACCATGCCCGCCTCGACCTCCATCTGGAAGCGGCGGGCGGCGCCGCCGTCCCGGGTGAAGATGGCGGTGCCGTTGCCGAAGGGGGAGGCGTTGATGAGGGCGAGGCCCTCCTCGTAGGTGTCCACGCGCAGCACGCACAGCACCGGGCCGAAGATCTCGTCCCGGTACGCGTCCGCCGACACCGGCACCCGGTCCAGCAGCGAGAGGCCGATCCAGTGGCCGTCCTCGTGGCCCTCGACCGTGTAGCCGGTGCCGTCGAGGACGACCTCGCAGCCCTGGGCGGCGGCGCCGGTCACGTAGGAGGCGACCTTGTCGCGGTGGGCCGCGGTGATCAGCGGACCCATCTCGGAGGCCGGGTCGTTGCCGGGGCCGATCTTGATCTTCTCGGCGCGCTCGCGGATCCTGGCCACCAAATCATCGCCCACGGAGCCGACCGCGACGACGGCGGAGATGGCCATGCAGCGCTCGCCGGCCGAGCCGTAAGCGGCCGAGACGGCGGCGTCGGCGGCCGCGTCGAGGTCGGCGTCCGGCAGGACCAGCATGTGGTTCTTGGCGCCGCCCAGGGCCTGCACCCGCTTGTGGTTGGCGGCGGCGGTGGTGTGGATGTGCCGGGCGATCGGCGTCGAGCCGACGAAGGACACGGCCGCGACGTCCGGGTGCTCCAGGAGGCGGTCCACGGCGACCTTGTCGCCGTGCACGACGTTGAAGACGCCCTCGGGCAGCCCCGCCTCGGCCAGCAGCTCGGCGATGCGCATGGCCGCCGACGGGTCCTTCTCGGACGGCTTGAGGACGAAGGTGTTGCCGCACGCGATGGCGATGGGGAACATCCACATCGGCACCATGGCCGGGAAGTTGAACGGGGTGATGCCCGCGACGACGCCGAGCGGCTGGCGGATCGAGGACACGTCGACCCGGGAGGCCACCTCGGTCGACAGCTCGCCCTTCAGCTGCACGGTGATCCCGCACGCCAGGTCGACGATCTCCAGACCGCGCGCGACCTCGCCGAGCGCGTCGGAGTGGACCTTGCCGTGCTCGGCGGTGATCAGCGCGGCGATGTCGTCGCGGTGGGCGTCGAGCAGCGCGCGGAACGCGAACAGGACCGCGGTGCGCCGGGCCAGCGACGAGGTCCCCCACGTCGCGAACGCCTCCTTCGCGGCGGCGACCGCGGCGTCGACCTCGTCGACGCTCGCGAACGCGACCCGCGTCGTCACGGCTCCGGTCGCCGGGTCCGTGACCGGCCCGTACGTTCCCGAGGCCCCTTCGACGGGCTTGCCACCGATCCAGTGGTCGACGGTCTTCGTCATGGCCAAGAACTCCTTCACAGATGGCGGCGTCGGGCGGCGACGTGCCGGTCGTACTCCTCACGGGCCGCCACCGCCGACGGTCGGGTCGCGGTCTCGGCCACGGGTACATCCCACCAGGCCTGGGCCGGAGGCGCGCCCGACACTCTGTCTGCCGTTTCGGTCTCCACATAGACACAAGTGGGAGTGTCCGCGCCCCGCGCCTCGGCGAGGGCGGACCGCAGGTCACGCACCGTCTTCGCCCGCAGCACCCGCATGCCCAGGCTGGCCGCGTTCGCCGCGAGGTCCACGGGCAGCGGCGCCCCGGTGAACGAGCCGTCCCCGGCCCGGAAGCGGTAGGCCGTGCCGTACCCCTCGGCGCCCACCGCGGCGGACAGGCCGCCGATGGAGGCGTACCCGTGGTTCTGGAGGACGATCACCGTGATCGCGACGTTCTCCTGGACGGCGGTGACGATCTCGGTCGGGTTCATGAGATACGTGCCGTCGCCCACCAGCGCCCAGACGGGCCGGCCGGGGGCCGCCATCCGGACGCCGATCGCCGCGGGGATCTCGTAGCCCATGCAGGAATAGCCGTACTCGACGTGGTACTGGTCCCTCGATCGCGCCCGCCACAGCTTGTGCAGGTCGCCCGGGAGCGAACCGGCCGCGTTGATCAGGATGTCGTCCTCGGTGACCAGTTCGTCGAGTGCGCCGAGGACCTGCGGCTGGGTGGGCCGGATGTCGGCGTCCTCCGCCTCGTAGGCCGCGTCGACGCGGTACTCCCAGCGCTCCTTGTCGTCCGTGTACTCGGTGACGTAGGCCGGCTCGACGCGGTGGGCGGGCGCCGTCAGCGCCGCGGCGAGGGCCTCCAGGCCCGTGCGGGCGTCGGCGATCAGCGGGAGTCCGGCGAGCTTGTGACCGTCGTGCGGGGCGATGTTGACGTTGAGGAAGCGGACCCCGGGGGCGGTGAAGAGGGTGCCGGAGGCGGTCGTGAAGTCGGTGTAGCGGGTGCCGACACCGATCACCAGGTCGGCGGTGCGGGCCAGTTCGTCGGCGGTCGCCGTGCCGGTGTGGCCGATGCCTCCGACGTCCTGCGGATGGTCCCAGCGCAGCGAGCCCTTGCCCGCCTGCGTGGAGGCCACCGGGATGCGGGTCGCCGCGGCCAGCGCGCCGAGCGCCTCCTCGGCGCGGCTGTGGTGCACGCCGCCGCCCGCCACGATGAGCGGACGCCGGGCCGCGCGGACGGCGGCGGCGGCCGCGGCCAGCTCGCCGGGGTCGGCGGCCGGCCGGCGCACCGTCCAGGTCCGTGCCGCGAAGAACTCCTCCGGCCAGTCGAACGCCTCCGTCTGCACGTCCTGCGGCAGCGCGAGCGTGACGGCCCCGGTGTCCACCGGGTCGGCCAGCACCCGCATCGCCTGGAGCGCCGCCGGGATCAGCGCCTCGGGACGGGTGACGCGGTCGAACCAGCGCGACACCGGGCGCAGGCAGTCGTTGACCGACACGTCCCCGGCGTAGGGCACTTCGAGCTGCTGGAGCACCGGATCGGCCGGCCGGGTGGCGAACACGTCGCCGGGCAGCAGCAGCACGGGCAGATGGTTGACCGTGGCGAGGGCCGCGCCGGTGACGAGGTTGGTGGCGCCGGGCCCGATGGAGGTCGTCACGGCGTGCGCCGACAGCCGGTTGCGCTGGCGCGCGTAGCCGACGGCCGCGTGCACCATCGCCTGTTCGCTGCGGCCCTGGTGGTAGGGCATCACGTCGGCGTACTCGACGAGCGCCTGCCCGATCCCGGCGACGTTGCCGTGCCCGAAGATGCCCCAGGTGGCCCCGACGAGCCGGGTCCGCTCCCCGTCCCGTTCGGTGTACTGGGCGGCGAGGAACCGCACCAGGGCCTGCGCGACCGTCAGCCGTGTCGTCGAGGTCATCGGTGTCCCCTCGTGTTCTGTGGGTGTTCCCGGTGCGGGTCCGTCCGCCGCCGTGCGGCCGGGGCCTCCTCCGCGGCCGGCGGGCACCGCGGGAGGCGATCCCGCTCGCAGACGGGCGCGGCGTGGCCGGTCCGGGTCCGGGCGGGCACGTGCGGTCGTTCCTCGCGGAAGGGAGTCGTGGGCCGCCGACCGGGGCCGTCCGGGCCGTGCGCCGCGGAGCGGAGGACCGCCGGCGGCCGTGGCCGTGCCGCGGTCCGGGGTGCGTCCTCGGCCTGCCGGCGCGGCCGGTCCGCGCCGGCGGAGACGACGCCGGCGGCGGCGAGCGGGTCGCGGGCGGCGGTCCGGGGACGCGGCCGGGGCGCGGCTCCCCGGCCGCGGCGCCCGACGGGAACCTCCGGCGCGGGGCCGTGGCGGGCGGGGAGTCGGCGCTCGCCCTTCGCTCCTGCCAGGGCGAAGGGGCCTCCCACGCCGGAGGCGATGTGGGCCGGGACGGCTCGGGGGCCGCGGGCGACGTCGGTGACGTCGCCTTTCGCGCCCGGTCCGCCCGGGTGGGGGAACTCGGTCTCGTTCATGCCGTCCTCGGTGCGCGCCGTGCCGCCGCCGGCGTGCGCAAGCGCGACCGGCCCGCCGTCCGCGCCGGTGACGGTACGGATACCCGCCGGCGGCGGTTCCACCGGCCGCGGCGCGCCGTCGGACCGGGCGGCCCGCACACGGCCGGCGCCCGATCCGGGACGCGCCCCCGCGGTGGGGCGCGGCTCGCCGCGGGGCCCGCCGCCCGGCCGGGTCACGCGCCCCTCACAGCAGCCCCACGGCCGTGTCGACGGCCGCGGCGACGTCACCGTCCGCCGGGTACAGCAGCGACCGCCCGACCACGAGCCCCTGGACGGTGGGGAGCCGCAGCGCTCCGCGCCACTTCTCGTACGCCTCCTCCTGGTCCTCGCCCACGTCGCCGCCCAGCAGCACGGCGGGCAGGGTCGACGTCTCCATGACACGGGCCATGTCGTCGGGGTCCTCGGTGACGGGGACCTTGAGCCAGGTGTACGCCGAACTGCCGCCCAGGCCGGCGGCGATGGACAGCGACCTGATGACGGCCTCGGCCCCCAGATCGTTGCGCAGCGTGCCGTCCTCCCGGCGACGGCAGAGGAACGGCTCGACGAAGACCGGAAGGCGGCGTTCGGCCATCGCGTCGATCGCCCGGGCGGCCGACTCCAGGGTGCGCAGTGAGCCGGGGTCGTCGTAGTCGATGCGCAGGAGCAGCTTCCCCGCGTCGAAGCGGAGCCGTTCGATGTCCTGGGGCCGGTGGCCGGTGAACCGGTCGTCCAGTTCGAAGGCCGAGCCGGCGAGTCCGCCCCGGTTCATCGAGCCGATGGCGACCTTTCCGTCGAGGGCGCCGAGGAGCAGCAGGTCGTCGAGGATGTCGGCGGTGGCGAGCACCCCGTCGACGCCGGGGCGGGACAGCGCGAGGCAGAGCCGCTCCAGCAGGTCGGCGCGGCCCGCCATGGCGAACGGGCGGTCCCCGACGGCGAGCGCGCCGCGCGCCGGATGGTCGGCGGCGACGATCATCAGCCGACCGGAGTCGCCGAGCAGCGGCCTGCGCACCCTGCGCGCGGCGGCCTCGGCGACGGACCGGGGCCGGCGGGCGCGCGTGCTCGCCAGGCGGGCGACGTCCACGCGCGGCACCGGCGGACGCGGCGGCGGGCCGGCGGCGGACGGGCCGGGCGGTCGGCCGCCCTCACCGCCGGGTTCGCGGTGCGCGCCGAAGACGTGCCCCGCCCTCACCGCACCGCCCCGGCGGCCAGGGCCGCGTCGACCTCGTGCGCGGCCGGCATCGCCGAGGAGCACTCCAGGCGGGAGGCGACGATGGCGCCCGCCGCGTTCGCGTACCGCATGATCCGCTCCAGGTCCCAGCCGGCGAGCAGCCCGTGGCAGAGGGACCCGCCGAACGCGTCTCCCGCGCCGAGGCCGTTGAGGACCTCGACGGGCAGCGGCGGCACCTGCGCGACGGTGCCGTCGCGGTGGACGGCGAGCACCCCCTCGGGGCCCTGCTTGACCACGGCGAGTTCCACGCCGGCGTCCAGAAGGGCCGCGGCGGCGGCGCGCGGGTCGCGCTCGCCGGTGGCGATCTCCACCTCGTCGACGTTCCCGACGGCGACGGTGGCATGGCGCAGGGCCTGCCGGTAGAAGGGCCGCGCCGCGTCGGGGTCCGCCCAGAACACGGGGCGCCAGTCGAGGTCGAAGACCGTCGTGGCGGACCGGTCGCGGCCGGCCAGCGCGGCGAGCGTGGCCGAGCGGCTCGGCTCCGCGCAGAGCCCGGTGCCCGTCACCCAGAAGACGCGGGCGGCGCGCACCGCGTCGAGGTCGAGCTCGTCGGCGGTGATCTCCAGGTCGGGCGCCTTGGGCAGGCGGTAGAAGTACAGCGGGAAGTCGTCCGGCGGGAAGATCTCGCAGAAGGTGACGGGGGTCGGCAGGCCGGGGACGGCGGCGACCCAGCGGTCGTCGACGCCGAACCCGCGCAGCGCCTCGTGCAGATACGCGCCGAAGGGGTCGTCACCCGTCCGGGTGATGACGGCCGTACGCCGTCCGAGTCGCGCGGCCGCCACCGCCACGTTGGTCGCCGAGCCGCCGAGGAACTTGCCGAAGGACGTCACCCGGGCCAGCGGCACCCCGGCCTGGAGCGGGTAGAGGTCCACTCCGATCCGGCCCATGGTGATCAGCTCGTACGCCATGCACGTTCCTTCCCTCCGGCTGTCCCCAGGTCTAGCCCCGCGCGGCACCCCTGTCAACGTTTTGTCCGGACATTCGGACGATTCCCTTGACACCTCTCCGGAGCCGCCGGAAGCTGGCGTCCATGTCGTCGCTGCCACCTCAGCCACCGCCGCGGTCCGAGCCGGAGCCGGAGTCGGAGTCCGAATCCCCACTGTCGCGCATCCGGATCGGTTCGGCTCCCGACTCCTGGGGCGTCTGGTTCCCCGACGACCCGCGCCAGGTGCCCTGGCAGCGCTTCCTCGACGAGGTCTCCGACGCCGGGTACGAGTGGATCGAGCTGGGCCCGTACGGATATCTGCCCACCGACCCCGCGGTCCTGCGGGAGGAGACCGCCCGGCGCGGGCTCGCCGTCTCGGCGGGCACCGTCTTCACCGGGCTGCACCGGGGCCCCGAGGTGTGGGAGTCGACGTGGGAGCACGTCGCGGACATCGCCGCGCTCACCCGGGCGATGGGCGCCGAACACCTGGTCGTCATCCCGGCGTTCTGGCGCGACGACAAGACGGGCGCCGTGCTGGAGGACAGCACCCTGACGCCGACCCAGTGGCGCAGCCTGACCGCGCAGACGGAGCGGCTGGCCCACGAGGTGCGCGAACGCTTCGGACTGCGGATCGTCGTCCACCCGCATGCCGACACCCACATCGACACCGAGGAGAACGTCACCCGCTTCCTCGACGCGACGGACGCCTCGCTGGTGTCGCTGTGCCTCGACACCGGCCACTACGCGTACTGCGGCGGCGACAGCGTCGAACTCGTCGAGACGTACGGGGAGCGCATCGGCTACCTCCACCTCAAGCAGGTGGACCCGCTGGTGCTGGCCGGGGTGCGCGCCGAACAGGTGCCGTTCGGACCGGCGGTCGCGCGCGGCGTGATGTGCGAACCGCCGTCGGGCGTACCGGCGTTGGAGCCCGTCCTGGCCGCGGCGCAGCGACTCGGCGTCGACCTCTTCGCCATCGTCGAGCAGGACATGTACCCCTGTCCGCCGGACAAGCCCCTGCCGATCGCCCGGCGCACCCGCGCGTTCCTGCGGTCCTGCGGGGCGTGAGGCGCAGCGGGGAGGCCCGCCCGCCGGAGGCGTGAGCCGTCCGCCGGGGCGACGGCCCCCGCGGAGCCCGGGCGGCCGTCCGGGCGTCCGACACCGCGCGGCAGCACGACGGCGGGCCGCCGGAGCGTGCGGTGCCAGGGAGCGCCGGCCCGCCCGGAGACCGGGACACCGGACAGGCGATCCGCCCCGGCCGTGCGGGTGCGCGAGGACGCCGCAGCGCGGGTGTCCGGGCAGGCGGCGGGCGGGCGGCGGCCCGACAGCCGTGCCGCACCGCGCGAGCAGAGGACCGGCCGGTCGTGCGGATACGCCGGCACTCGACTCCCCGGGCGCACCGGCGGACGGCCGGCGAGCAGCGGCCCTCCCGACCCGGTAGCGCCGCGCAGACAGCGGACCGGCCCGGCGGTCCCGAGCGGGCGGCTCCGTGGGACGTCCGGCCGTGGGACCTCCCGGCCCCGGGCCCGTCGTGCGTCACTCGTGTCACAAAAACCACCTCCGCGTCACAGTTGTCTCGGATACGCGGGTCTTGCGTCACACCCGGTCGACAGCCGCTGCCCGGCGTTCCCGCCACGTCGTTCACCGGGCACAGGCTTTGTGATCACCAGCGCAGCGCCCCGGCTCCCCCGCCGGCCGCCCGAGGCCGCCGCCGCGGCGCGCGCGCAGGGAGGTGCCCCCCGCATGACCCACCCCGGACTCTGGTCGTACAAGGAGATCGCCGCGCACATCAAGGTGCAGCCGGACACCGTCCGTTCGTACCGCAAGCACGGCCTGCTGCCGCCACCGGACCACGTGGAGGGCGGAAAGCCCTACTGGTACGCCGACACCGTCCGCGCCTGGGTGGCCTCCCGGCCCGGCAACCGGGGGCGCCGCACCGACTGAACGCCCGCGCCCGGGGCGCGGAACGGACGGACCGTCGCTCTGCCGCCGCCCTCGCCGCCCTCGTCCCGCCCCGGGCCGGCCCCGTCTCGAAGGGGCCGGCCCGGGGAGGGTGCCGTGGAGGGAGGGCACCGGGCCGGCGCGGGCTCCGGCCCCGTGGGGTCCGGGCCCGGGCAGGCCGCTTCCGCACGGGAGCGCGCGGAGCGTAATGGGTTTGCCGCACTGCCTGCCGTCCCCGGATGATCGCCCGATGAGCTTCTCCCTGAAACCCGTCCTCACCGGCGAGAAGGCGCTCCTGCGCCCGTTCACCGAGGACGACGTCCCGGTGATGGCGGAGATCCTGCGCGATCCGGACGTCCTGCGGTTGACCGGCAGCCCCGACGAGGTGTTCGGGATGGACCGGCTGCGTGCGTGGTACGGCTCGCGGAGCGCCCAGCAGGACCGGCTCGATCTCGGCGTGGTGGACCGCGCCACCGGTGAACTGGTCGGCGAGGCCGTCCTGTTCGACTGGGACCCGCACAACCGCAACTGCGTCTTCCGCATCCTCATCGGCCCGCGCGGCCGGGACCGCGGGCTCGGCACCGAGGCGACCCGGCTGATCCTGGGGCACGGCTTCGACCACCTCGGCCTGCACCGCGTCTCGCTGCACGTCTTCGCCTTCAACCCCCGCGCGCGGCGCGCCTACGAGAACGCCGGCTTCGTGGCCGAGGGGATCGAGCGGCAGACACTGCTGCACGACGGGGAGTGGATCGACGCCGTGCGCATGTCGGTGCTGGCGCCCGAGTGGCACGCCCACCGGGGCCGCCCCGCCGTCACGCCGGCCGCCACGCCGACCTCCTGACGCCCTCGCGCCCCGGCCGCCCGGGCGCCGGATGGGGGTGCGCTCGCGGCGGGCTTTCCCGTCCCGGTGCCGGCCCGGCGCCCGGCTCGCTCATCGCAAAACGGCCGAGCGCGTGCGCCGCGGCCGGATCCGGCACGGTCGCGACGACACCCGCGCCGTCTTCCGGGCACTGGGCCGCCGCCGGTCCGCATCCGCCGTCTCCGGCCGCCGGTGCCCGCCTCGTGCGCGGCTCACGCCCACGGTTCGACGACCGTCACACCGGAGCCCGGTGCGGTCCCCAGGGCGGCCAGCGCGGCGGGAGCGGCGTCCAGGGCGATGGTGGACGTGACCAGCCGGTCGGGCCGCAGCACTCCGGCGCCGACCAGCTCCAGCATGCGCGGATAGGCGTGGGCGGGCATGCCGTGGCTGCCGAGGAGTTCGAGTTCCAGCCCGATCACGCGGGCCATCGGGACCGCGGTGAGTCCGTTCGGTGAGGGCAGCAGGCCGACCTGGACATGGCGTCCGCGGCGGCGCAGCCCGTCGACGGAGGCCGCGCAGGTGGCGGGCGATCCGAGGGCGTCCAGCGACAGGTGGGCGCCGCCGCCGGTCAGATCACGCACCGCGAGCGCGGTGTCCGCCACGGCGGAGGCGTCCACGCACTCCGCGGCCCCGAAGGCGCGGGCGAGTTCGAGCGCGGCCGGGGACACGTCGACGGCCACGACCCGCGCCCCACAGGCCGCCGCGATCATCACCGCCGACAGGCCGACACCTCCGCAGCCGTGCACCGCGACCCACTCCCCCGCGCCCACCCGGCCCTGCGCCACCACGGCACGGAACGCCGTGGCGAACCGGCAGCCCAGGCCCGCCGCCGTCCGGAAGGACAGCTCCGGCGGGACGGCGACCAGGTTCACGTCCGCGTGGTCCAGCGCCACGTACTGGGCGAAGGAACCCCAGTGGGTGAAACCCGGCTGGGTCTGCCGCTCGCACACCTGCTGGTCGCCCGCCGCGCACGCGGGACAGCGTCCGCAGGCGCAGACGAAGGGGACGGTGACCCGGTCGCCGGGGCGCCGGCGGGTCACCCGGGCCCCCACCGCCTCGACGACACCGGCGAGTTCGTGGCCCGGCACGTGCGGGAGCCTGATGTCCGGGTCGTGCCCCATCCAGCCGTGCCAGTCGCTGCGGCACAGGCCGGTCGCCTCCACCCGCACCACCACGCCGTGCTCGGCGGGCGACGGGTCGGCGACCTCCCGGACCTCGGCCTGCTCCCCGTACCGCTCGAAGACCACTGCCCGCATGGGTCCCGCCCTCCTGTCGAAGATGACCGTCCGCGCGAACGCTAACGCGCCCGCGCCGGCTGCCGGTCGGGCTCCGGGTCCCCCTCAGGTTCGCGTGCCGGTGCGGGCCCGGGCGCGGGCGCCTCCCCCTCGCTCAGGCCGAACCGGTCGTGGAGGCGGCGCAGCGGTCCGGGCGCCCACCAGGTGGCACGGCCGGTGAGCCGCATCACCGCCGGGACCAGCAGGCTGCGGACGACCATCGCGTCCATCAGGACGGCGAGCGCGATGCCCAGGCCGAGCATCTTGGTGTTCGCCACGCGGGAGGTGCCGATGGCGACCATGACGACGGCGAGGATGACCGCCGCCGCGGTGATCAGGCCGCCGGTGCGCTGGAGCCCGAAGCGGACCGCCTCGGCGTGGTCGCCGGTCCTGTCGTACTCCTCCTTGACGCGGGAGAGGAGGAAGACGCCGTAGTCCATCGAGAGGCCGAAGGCGACGCAGAACATCAGGACCGGGAGGGTCGTCTCGATCGATCCGGAGCTGGTGAAGTCCAGCAGGCCGGAGAGATGGCCGTCCTGGAAGACCCAGACCACCGCGCCGAACATGGCGGTGAGGCTGAGCGCGTTGAGCAGGACGGCCTGCACGGGGATGAGGACGCTGCCGGTCAGCAGGAACACCAGGAGCAGGGTGACGATCGCGATGAACGCGGCGGCCCACGGGAGCCGGTCCCCGATCGCGTCCTTGGAGTCGACGAGGACGGCGGCCGTGCCGGTCACCGAGGTGGCGAACGGGGCGGCGGTGGAGCGCACTTCTCCCACCAGCCGCTGGGCCCCCTCGTCCACCGCCTCCCCCTCGGGCTGCACGGTGAAGTAGGCCGCGTCGCCCTTCACCAGGGGCCCGTCCACCCGCCGGACCCCGGGCAGGGCGGCGATCCGCTGCCCGTACCCGGCGTACTGGCGTGCGGTGGCCGGGCCCTCCGCCAGGATCTCCAGGCCGCCGCCGGGGCTGCCCGGGAAGCCGTCCCGGATGTGCTGCTGGACGACGTGGGACTCGGCGGTCGAGGGGAGCTGGCGGTCGTCCGCGGTGCCGAACCGCACGCCCAGGAAGGGCAGTCCGAGCACGATGAGGCCCGCGGTGGTGGCCACCGCGAAGAGCGGCGCCCTGCGCATCACCAGGGCGGCGGTGCGGCCCCAGGCTCCCCCGCCGCCGGTGGGCCGGGGCCGGCCGCGACGGAACAGCCGCCGCAGGTCGAGCGCGTCGACCCGGTGGCCGAGCAGCACGAGGGCCGCCGGCAGCAGGATCAGCGCCGCGCCGGCGGCGAGCAGCACCACGGCGATGCCCGCGTAGGCGAAGGAGCGCAGGAAGTACTGCGGGAAGAGCAGCATCGCGGCCAGGGAGACGGCCACGGTGAGCGAGGAGAAGAGCACCGTGCGGCCCGCGGTGCGCAGGGTGGTGCCGACGGCGGCGCGGGGCGCGGCGCCGGCGGCCAGTTCCTCGCGGAACCGGCGCACGATGAACAGGGCGTAGTCGATGGCGAGGCCGAGGCCGAGGGCCGTCGTGAGGTTCATCGCGAAGACCGAGACGTCCGTGATCTCGGTGAGTCCGCGCAGCACCGCGTTGGTCCCGAGGATCGCGACGATGCCGACCCCGAGGGGCAGCAGGGCGGCGATCGCGCTGCCGAAGACCATGACCAGCAGCAGGAGCGTCACGGGCAGGGCGATCAGTTCGGCCCGGGTGAGGTCCTCGCGGATGGTCGTCTGCATCTCGTGCCGCACCGCGACCGGTCCGCCGATCTCGACGTCGACGGGTCCGCTCCGCCCCCGGTAGGAGGGGGCGAGCCGGTCGAGGGTGTCGGCGGCGGCCGTCTCGTCGCCGGTGATCCGGGCGGCGATCAGCGCCTGGTGTCCGTCACGGGACGCGAGGGCGGGGGAGGCGGACCGCCAGTACGAGCCGACCCCGGTGACGCCCTTCTCGGCCGCCAGCCGCGCCGTGATGCGCCGCGCCTCGGCGGCGACGGCCGGGTCGTCGACCGAGGAGCCGCCCGCGTCCAGCAGGAGCAGCAGGTTGGGCTGCGAGGCGGGGAACTCCCGCTCCAGGGCCTTGGTCGCGTAGGTCGACTCGGCGGTCGGGTCCTCCCAGCCGCCGCTGCCCAGCCGGTCGGCGACCCCGCTGCCCGCGACCACCGCGAGCGCGGTGAGCAGCAGGGCGACGAGCAGGGAGAGGCGGGGCCGGGCGGTCACGAACCGGCTCCAGCCGCCGAGACGGGCCTCGGGGCCGCCGCCCGGACGCTCCCCCGCGCCCGCCGCCGGGCCGGTGCCGGCCTCCGGCGCGGCGGACCCGCGCGGCACCTCGTCGCGGTGGCCGCCGGGCCCGTGACCCGCACTGTTGACTTCGGACATGACGCGGTGTCCCCTTCACCATGACCCGATGACCGGCATCCGTGCAGGCAGCATGGGTCGCCCATTGCCATAGAATTGGCAAACACGAGTCGGCGCTCGCGTTTTTCAAGAATGCGAGCGATCGCTCGCGTTTGTCAATCACGTCCCGAGAAGCTGGGGATAACCCGTGCCCGAGAATCAGCAGACCGAGGAGTCGCCGACGCGCCGCGAGCGCACCGAGGACAGGCCGCGCCGCCGCCAGGCGCGCGGCGAGCGCCGCATCGCCCAGCTCCTGGAGGCGGCGGCGTCGGTGTTCTGCCGCACCGGCTACACCGGGGCGAGCACCAACGCCATCGCCCGCGAGGCAGGCGTCTCGCCCGGCACGCTCTACCAGTTCTTCCCGAACAAGGAGGCGATCGCGGTCGGCCTCAGCGACCAGCTGCTGGAGCACTGGGCGACCTCGCACGGCCAGGCCCTCGCGGCGGAGAACACCAGCCTCCCGCTGGACCGGATGCTGGACGCGGTCCTCGACCCGCTGATCGCGTTCAACGTGGAGAACCCCGCCTTCGGGGTGCTGATGCACGCCCCCGACACCCCGGGGCGGATCATCGAGGAGATCGGCACGCTGCACGGCGCGATCCTGACGCGGGTGGAGGACCTGATCGCCGCACGGCTGCCCGGCGGCCCGGCGGACCAGCGGGAACGCACGGCCAACATGACCCTCATGCTCTTCAAAGCCGGCCTGACCCTGGTCATGGCCCACGAGGGCGCCGAGCGGCAGGCGTACATCACCGAACTGAAGACGGTCATGTACCGCTACCTGGAACCGCTGCTCGGAGAGGACGGCGCGGGCGGCCACTGACCCCGGCGCCACCGCACCCCGCCGAGCGCCGGACCGGCCGCGGGCGACCGCGCCCCGCAGGCCCGCCCTCCCCGCGCACCGCGGCCACACCGGCCCGCGCGGGCGGACCACGCCGCCCCCGGCCGTGCGGACCGCAGCGGCCGGGCGCCGGGCGCGGCGCACCCGGCGCCCGGCGTCCCGCCCCATCCCGCCGCAGCCCGCTCCACCCCGCGTCGCGTCGCGGGCGCCGGCGCGCCCTGCATGCGGAGCCGCCCCTGTACCGCGCGCCGAGCCGCCTCGGCGCATCTTTGCTTCATACCCCCTAGGGGTATAGTCTGGTGAGCGTCGAGGGGAACTCTGGGTTCCCGGAGTCCCCTTCCGTACACCTCAGCAGCACCCGCCTCGACGAGGAGCAACGCCATGACCGCCCAGACCGACACCCACAACACCGTGACCACCGTCTACCAGGTGAGCGGCATGAGCTGCGGGCACTGCGAAGGCGCCGTCGGCAGCGAGATCTCCGCGATCCCGGGCGTCGACTCCGTGAAGGCGGTGGCGGCGACCGGCGAGGTCACCGTCGTCTCCGCAGCCCCGCTCGACGAGGCCGCCGTGCGCGCCGCGGTCGACGAGGCGGGCTTCGAGCTCGCCGGCCTCGCCTGACCGAGACCCGACCCTTCCCTCCGCACCGGGCCGTGCCGACCGGCTGATACCGGCTCCGCACGGTCCGGCCGACCCCGGGAGCCGGACGATGACCACCGCACCACCCGAGATAGCCGACGGGACGACCTCGCGGGTCGAACTCGTCATCGGCGGCATGACCTGCGCCTCCTGCGCGGCACGCGTCGAGAAGAAGCTGAACCGCATGGACGGCGTCAGCGCCACCGTCAACTACGCCACGGAAAAGGCGCAGGTCTCCTACCCGCGGGGGGTACAGGTCTCCGACCTGATCGCCACCGTCGTGAAGACCGGGTACACCGCCGAGGAGCCCCCGCCGCCGGAGCCGGAACCGAGCGCGCCCCCCGCGTCCGACGAGGACCCCGGGACGGCGGCCCTGCGCCGGCGGCTGACGGTCTCCGCGCTGCTCGCCCTCCCGGTCGTCCTGCTGTCGATGGTCCCGCCCCTGCAGTTCGAGAACTGGCAGTGGCTCGCCCTGACCCTCGCCTCGCCGGTGGTGGTGTGGGGCGGGCTGCCGTTCCACCGGGCGGCGCTGACGAACGCGCGGCACGGCGCGGCCACCATGGACACCCTGGTCTCGGTCGGCACCCTCGCCGCGTTCGGCTGGTCCCTGTGGGCGCTGTTCCTCGGCGACGCGGGGAGGCCGGGCATGCGGGACGGCTTCTCGTTCACCGTCTCCCGGGCCGACGGGGCCTCCACGCTCTATCTGGAGGTCGCCTCCGGCGTCGTCGCCTTCATCCTGCTCGGCCGCTGGCTGGAGGCCCGCTCCAAGCGGCGCGCGGGGGCGGCGCTGCGCGCCCTGATGGAGCTGGGCGCCCGGGACGTCGCCGTCCTGCGGGACGGCCGCGAGGTGCGCGTCCCGGTGGCGCGGCTGGCCGTGGGCGACCGGTTCGTGGTGCGGCCGGGCGAGACGATCGCCACCGACGGCACGGTGGTCGAGGGCGCGTCGGCCGTCGACGCCTCGATGCTGACCGGCGAGTCCGTGCCGGTGGACGTGGGCACCGGCGACGGCGTCACCGGCGCCACCGTGAACGCCGGCGGACGCCTGGTGGTCGAGGCCACCCGGATCGGCTCCGACACCCGGCTCGCCCGGATGGCACAGCTGGTGGAGGAGGCGCAGAACGGCAAGGCCGAGGTGCAGCGGCTCGCCGACCGGGTCTCCGGCGTCTTCGTGCCGGTCGTGCTGGTCATCGCGCTCGGCACGTTCGCGGCCTGGATCGCGGCCACCGGGGACCCGGCCGCGGCGTTCACCGCCGCCGTCGCGGTCCTGATCATCGCCTGCCCGTGCGCCCTCGGACTGGCCACCCCGACCGCCCTGATGGTCGGCACCGGCCGGGGCGCCCAGCTCGGCATCCTGATCAAGGGGCCCGAGGTCCTGGAGTCCACCCGCCGCGTCGACACGGTCGTCCTGGACAAGACCGGCACGGTGACCACCGGCCGCATGAGCCTGCGCGAGGTGTACGTCGCCGACGGGGCCGGGGAGCGGGACGTGCTGCGGCTCGCGGGAGCCCTGGAGGACGCCTCCGAGCACCCCGTCGCCCGGGCCGTGGCGGAGGGTGCGCGCCGGCGCGTCGGGGCCCTCCCGGCGGTCGAGCACTTCGAGAACGTCCCCGGCCGCGGGGTGCGCGGCCGGGTGGACGGCCACGAGGTCGCGGTGGGCCGCTTCCCCGGGGCCCTGCCCGACCGGCTGGCCCGGGCGAAGGACGCCGCGGAGGCGGACGGCCGGACGGCCGTCGCGGTCCGGCTCGACGGCACGCCGGTCGGCGTGCTGACCGTCGCGGACACGGTCAAGGAGACCAGCGCCGAGGCGGTGCGCGACCTGCGCGCCCTCGGGCTCACCCCGATCCTGCTGACCGGCGACAACCGCGCGGTCGCCGAGGCCGTGGCCCGCTCGGTCGGCGTGGACGCCGCCGACGTGTTCGCCGAGGTGCTGCCCGAGGACAAGGTCGCCGTCGTCGAGCGGCTGCGGGCCGAGGGGCGCACCGTCGCGATGGTGGGCGACGGGGTGAACGACGCCGCGGCGCTCGCCACCGCCGACCTGGGCCTCGCGATGGGCACCGGCACGGACGCGGCGATCGAGGCGAGCGACCTGACGCTGGTGCGCGGGGACCTGCGGGTGGCGGCGGACGCGATCCGGCTGGCCCGCGCGACCCTGTCGACGATCCGCGGGAACCTGCTGTGGGCGTTCGGCTACAACGTGGCGGCGCTGCCACTGGCCGCCGCCGGACTGCTGAACCCGATGATCGCGGGAGCGGCGATGGCCTTCTCGTCCGTGTTCGTGGTGACGAACAGCCTTCGGCTCCGGAGATTCTCGTGACGACGGAGTTGAGAGTCCCCCTGGAGTCCCACGCCGCCCTCACATAAGCTCTTCACAAGGCTCGCGCATCTTCCTTACGCTGGGACCTCGGTTCCCGTACCGAGGCTCTTGCCCATCTTCAGGACATGTGCAAGAGACACAGATCACAGTGGTGTGAACACAACCATCGAAGGGGTTCGTGAGTCTAAGTTGGCAATGTCAGAAGCGTCTTGGGGGGCGTGACTGGCATCCGGGGATGTCTTGGGGGACGTTTCCCGGACCGTGCGTCGCCGGGGCGCGTACTGCGGGGAGCTTTGAGCGGCCCTCCCGATCCGTACGGGTCCCGGCAGATCGCACCGCACCACCCGCAGCATGCGCACCACCGCGGCGGGGCGAGCCGCTCTGCTCGCTTCGCCGGCCGTCGGCCCTGCGCCGGCACACAGCGATTCAGGCGCTGTCCCACAGACGCCCGGCCGGATCCCGTGGGGGGAATCCGTACCGGGACAAGGAAAGCGCCCTGACTGCCGGCCCGTGGGGGGACCAGCAGCAGGGCGCTTTCCGTTTTCCGCGTCCTCGGCAGGGCTCAGCGGGCCCCGGAATCCGGGGCCCTGCCCTTCGATACGAGCCTCAGCGGCTCTCGACCGGCACGAAGTCGCGCTCGACGACACCCGTGTAGATCTGGCGGGGGCGGCCGATACGGGAGCCGGGCTCCTTGATCATCTCGTGCCACTGGGCGATCCAGCCGGGCAGCCGGCCGAGGGCGAACAGGACCGTGAACATCTCGGTCGGGAAGCCCATGGCCCGGTAGATCAGGCCGGTGTAGAAGTCGACGTTCGGGTAGAGGTTGCGCGAGACGAAGTAGTCGTCGGAGAGCGCGTGCTCCTCCAGCTTGAGCGCGATGTCCAGCAGCTCGTCGGACTTCCCGAGAGCGGACAGGACGTCGTGCGCCGCGGCCTTGATGATCTTGGCGCGCGGGTCGAACGACTTGTACACCCGGTGGCCGAAGCCCATCAGGCGGACGCCGTCCTCCTTGTTCTTCACCTTGCGGATGAAGGAGTCGACGTCACCGCCGTTGGTCTGGATGCCCTCCAGCATCTCCAGGACCGACTGGTTGGCGCCGCCGTGCAGCGGGCCCCACAGGGCCGAGATGCCGGCGGAGATCGAGGCGAACATGTTCGCCTGCGAGGAGCCGACCAGGCGCACGGTGGAGGTCGAGCAGTTCTGCTCGTGGTCCGCGTGCAGGATCAGCAGCTTGTCGAGCGCGGAGACGACGACCGGGTCGAGCTCGTACTCCTGCGCGGGGACCGAGAAGGTCATGCGCAGGAAGTTCTCGACGTATCCGAGGTCGTTGCGCGGGTAGACGAACGGGTGGCCGATCGACTTCTTGTACGCGTACGCCGCGATCGTGGGGAGCTTCGCGAGCAGCCGGATCGTCGAGAGGTTGCGCTGCTTCTCGTCGAACGGGTTGTGGCTGTCCTGGTAGAACGTGGACAGCGCCGAGACCACCGACGACAGCATCGCCATCGGGTGGGCGTCGCGCGGGAAGCCCTTGTAGAAGTTCTTGACGTCCTCGTGCAGCAGCGTGTGCTGCGTGATCTCGTTCTTGAAGGTGGAGAGCTCGTCGATGTTCGGGAGCTCGCCGTTGATCAGCAGGTAGGCCACCTCGAGGAAGGTGGACCGCTCGGCCAGCTGCTCGATCGGGTAGCCGCGGTACCGCAGGATGCCCTGCTCGCCGTCGAGATAGGTGATCGCGGATTTGTAGGCGGCGGTGTTGCCGTACCCACTGTCCAGCGTCACCAGACCGGTCTGGGCGCGGAGCTTGCCGATGTCGAAGCCCTTGTCGCCGACGGTGCTGTCGATCACCGGGTAGGTGTACTCGCCATCGCCGTACCGCAGTACTACAGCGTTGTTGGTGTGCTCGCTCACGTCATCCCTCACCGACGTTGTGCCTCTTCTTCGAGGTGCCCTGACTGTCTCTACCATCCCCCATTTGGCCCTGGAGAGTGCACTCGGGGTCGACCATTAGGCCTATTGGCGGCACTCAGTGCCGCCAACCTGCTCATCCTGCCCCGTCCGCAGCCCGTCGGGAAGGTCTCTGTGACCTTCGTGACTCATTTGATCGATCATTTTTTTGCGGCACCCGCTCCGCGGACCGGAGAAGCTGCGGATCAGGCGCCGGAGAGCCGGAAGTCCAGGGCCGTGCACCGGCGTCCCGCCGACACCGTACGGACCGCCTGGCCTATCGCCTTGCGCGAACCGACGAGGACGACCAGCCTCTTGGCCCGGGTCACCGCCGTGTAGAGCAGATTGCGCTGGAGCATCATCCACGCGCTGGTGGTGACCGGGATGACCACCGCCGGATACTCGCTGCCCTGGGAGCGGTGGATGGTCAGCGCGTACGCGTGGGCCAGCTCGTCGAGTTCGTCGAACTCGTACGCCACCTCCTCGTCCTCGTCCGTGCGCACCGTCAGGCGCTGCTCGACGGGATCGAGCGAGGTGACGACCCCGACCGTGCCGTTGAAGACGCCGTTCTCGCCCTTGTCGTAGTTGTTGCGGATCTGGGTGACCTTGTCGCCCACGCGGAAGATCCGGCCGCCGAACCGCTTCTCCGCCAGGTCCGGGCGGCCCGGCGTGATGGCCTGCTGCAACAGGCCGTTGAGATGGCCGGCGCCGGCCGGGCCCCGGTGCATCGGGGCCAGCACCTGGACGTCCCGGCGCGGGTCGAGGCCGAACTTGGCCGGAATCCGACGCGCCGCCACGTCCACCGCGAGCCGGCCCGCGTCCTCCGTCTCGTCCTCGACGAAGAGGAAGAAGTCCTTCATCCCGTCGGTGACCGGATGCTGCCCGGAGTTGATCCGGTGGGCGTTGGTCACCACACCGGACTGCTGGGCCTGGCGGAAGACGCGGGTGAGCCGGATCGCCGGGACGGGACCGCGGTCGGCGAGCAGGTCGCGCAGCACCTCGCCCGCGCCGACGCTCGGCAGCTGGTCGACGTCACCGACGAAGAGCAGGTGGGCGCCCGGCGGCACCGCCTTGACCAGCTTGTTGGCGAGGAGCAGGTCGAGCATGGACGCCTCGTCGACGACGACCAGGTCGGCGTCCAGCGGGCGGTCCCGGTCGTACGCCGCGTCGCCGCCCGGCTTCAGTTCCAGGAGGCGGTGCACGGTGGAGGCGTCGGCGCCGGTCAGCTCCGCGAGCCGCTTGGCGGCCCGGCCGGTGGGCGCGGCGAGGACCACCTTGGCCCGCTTGGCTCGGGCCAGTTCCACGATCGAGCGGACCGTGAAGGACTTGCCGCAGCCGGGACCGCCGGTGAGGACGGCGACCTTCTCGGTGAGCGCGAGCCGGACGGCCGCCTCCTGCTCCGGGGCCAGTTCGACGCCCGTCCGGCCCTTCAGCCAGGCCAGCGCCTTGTCCCAGGCCACGTCGCGGAAGCCCGGCATCCGGTCGTGGTCGGCGCGCAGCAGGCGCACCAGCTGGGCGGACAGGGACAGTTCGGCGCGGTGGAAGGGCACCAGGTAGACGGCCGTCACCGGGTCGCCGCCGTCCGGGCCGGGCACCTTCTCGCGGACGACGCCGGGGTCCTCGCCGTCCTCGGCCGGCGCCGCCAGCTCGGCCAGGCATTCGATGACCAGGCCGGTGTCGACCTGGAGGAGCTTCACCGCGTCCGCGATGAGCCGCTCCTCGGGGAGATAGCAGTGGCCCTGGTCGGCGGACTGGGAGAGCGCGTACTGCAGGCCGGCCTTGACGCGCTCCGGGCTGTCGTGCGGGATGCCGACGGACCGGGCGATCCGGTCGGCGGTGAGGAAGCCGATGCCCCACACGTCCGACGCCAGCCGGTAGGGCTGGTTCCGCACCACGGAGACGGAGGCGTCGCCGTACTTCTTGTAGATGCGCACGGCGATGGAGGTGGACACCTCGACGCTCTGGAGGAAGAGCATGACCTCCTTGATCGCCTTCTGCTCCTCCCAGGCGTCGGCGATGCGTCCGGTGCGCTTGGGGCCGAGTCCGGGGACCTCGATGAGCCGCTTCGGCTCCTCCTCGATGATCCGCAGGGTGTCGAGGCCGAAGTGCCGGGTGATGCGGTCGGCGAAGACGGGGCCGATCCCCTTGACGAGGCCGGAGCCGAGGTAGCGGCGGATGCCCTGGACGGTGGCGGGGAGGACCGTCGTGTAGTTCTCCACCGTGAACTGCTTGCCGTACTGCGGGTGGGAGCCCCAGCGGCCCTCCATCCGCAGCGACTCCCCGACCTGCGCGCCGAGGAGCGCCCCGACCACCGTGAGCAGGTCGCCGGCGCCTCTGCCGGTGTCGACGCGGGCGACGGTGTACCCGCTCTCCTCGTTGGCGTACGTGATGCGTTCGAGGACGCCCTCCAGGGTCGCCGTCCGGCGCTCGCCCGACCGCCCGCCCTCCGCCTGATGCGACATGACCCGACGGTACCGTCCGCCTCCGACAGCGCCGGCGGCCCCGGGGACAAGCCCGCCCGAAAGGGGCGGCGGCTCCCGGCGGCCGTTCATCACGATCCGGTTGCGGGATGCGGCGAGGGGGTTGCCCGAAGCGCGTGTAATCGATTCCAATCCTCCGTGTAATCGATTCCACGAGGAGGTGGAGCGACGATGGCGAGCATCAAGGACGTTGCCGCCGAGGCAGGCGTGTCCGTCGCCACGGTCTCCCGGGTGCTGAACGACCACCCGTCGGTCAGCGAGGAGGCGCGCACCCGCGTGCTGGCCGCCGTGCGGAGCCTCGGCTACCGCCCGAACGCCGTCGCCCGCTCCCTGCGCACCGACCAGACGCGCACGCTCGGCCTCGTCATCAGCGACGTGCTCAACCCGTACTTCACGGAACTGGCGCGCTCGGTCGAGGAGGAGGCCCGGGCCCTCGGCTACAGCGTGATCATCGGCAACGCCGACGAACGGCCCGACCTCCAGGACCACCACGTGCGGACCCTGCTGGACCGGCGCATAGACGGCCTGCTGGTCTCCCCCACCGACGGCGGCTCCCCCGGCATGCTGGACGCCGCGCGGGCGGGGACGCCGATGGTCTTCGTGGACCGCTGGATCCCGGGCCTCGACGTGCCGGTCGTGCGGGCCGACGGACGGGCCGCGGTCCGCGACCTGGTCGCCCATCTGCACGGCCTGGGCCACCGCCGGCTGGCCATCATCGCCGGGCCGGCGGCCACCACGACCGGCAGCGAGCGGGTGGAGGCCTTCCGCGAGGCCCTCGCCGCGTACGGCATCGCGCTGCCCGACGCCTACATCGGGCAGGGCGACTTCCAGGCGGAGAGCGGTCGCCGGGCCACCGAGGGCTTCCTCGACCTGGCCGAGCCGCCCGAGGTGGTCTTCGCCGCGGACAACCTGATGGCGCTCGGCGCGCTGGACGCGGTCCGTGCGCGCGGACTGCGCGTCCCGGACGACATCGCGCTCGCCGCGTTCGACGACATCCCGTGGTTCGTGCACACCGACCCGCCGGTCACCGCGATCGCCCAGCCCACGGGCGAACTGGGCCGGGCCGCCGTCCGCGCCCTGGTCGACCGTATCGAGGGACGCACCCCGCGGTCCGTCATCCTCCCCGCCCGCCTGGTCGTGCGCCGCTCCTGCGGAGAGCCGGCGCCCGGGCAGGGCCCCGCGCGGCCCGCCGCCGCACCACCGTCCCCCCTGCGAAGGAGCCAGTCGTGAGCAACCAGGACGAGTTGCTGCGGATCGAGGGCATCCGCAAGACGTTCCCCGGCGTCGTCGCGCTCGACAGCGTCGGCTTCGACCTGCGCCGCGGCGAGGTGCACGTCCTGCTCGGCGAGAACGGCGCGGGCAAGAGCACGCTCATCAAGATGCTCTCCGGCGCCTACCGGCCCGACGCCGGACGCGTCCTCGTCGACGGCGAGGAGGTCCGCATCCACGGGGCGGAGGACTCCGAGCGGCTCGGGATCGCCACCATCCACCAGGAGTTCAACCTCGTCCCCGACCTGACCGTCGCCGAGAACATCTTCCTGGGCCGGCAGCCGCGGCGCTTCGGGCTGATCGACCGCACGCGGATGGAGGCGGACGCCGCCCGCCTCCTGGAGCGGGTCGGCGTGAACGTGTCGCCTCGCGCGCGGGTGCGTGAACTGGGCGTCGCCCGGCTCCAGATGGTGGAGATCGCCAAGGCGCTGAGCCTGGAGGCCCGCGTCCTGATCATGGACGAGCCGACCGCCGTGCTCACCTCCGGGGAGGTCGACAGGCTCTTCCGGATCGTGCGCAGGCTGCGCGATGACGGCGTCGGCATCGTGTTCATCACCCATCACCTGGACGAGATCGCCGCCCTCGGCGACCGGGTCACGGTCATCCGCGACGGCCGGAGCGTCGGCCGGGTGCCCGCCTCCACCCCGGAGGACGAACTCGTCCGGCTGATGGTCGGACGCTCCATCGAGCAGCAGTACCCGCGCGAACGCCCGGACACCGGCGAGGCGTTGCTCACCGTCGAGGGGCTGACCCGGAACGGGGTCTTCCACGACGTGAGCTTCGAGGTGCGGGCCGGCGAGGTCGTCGGCATCGCCGGGCTCGTGGGAGCGGGCCGCACCGAGGTGGTCCGGGCCGTCTTCGGCGCCGACCCCTACGACGGCGGTTCGGTGACGGTCGCCGGGAGCGGCGGCCTGCGCCGGGGCGACGTGAGCGCGGCCCTGGAGGCCGGCATCGGGCTGGTGCCCGAGGACCGCAAGGGCCAGGGGCTCCTCCTGGACGCCTCCGTGGAGGAGAACATCGGGCTGGTGAGCCTGCGCTCCGCGACACGGCGGGGACTCGTCGACCTCAAGGGGCAGCGGGCCGCGGCCGGGGAGATCGCCCGCCGGCTCGGCGTGCGGATGGCGGGGCCCGGCCAGCTCGTGCGCACGCTGTCCGGAGGCAACCAGCAGAAGGTCGTCATCGGCAAGTGGCTGCTCGCCGACACCAGGGTGCTGATCCTCGACGAACCCACCCGGGGCATCGACGTCGGCGCGAAGGTCGAGATCTACCAGCTCGTCAACGAACTGACCGCCGCCGGCGCCGCCGTCCTGATGATCTCCAGCGATCTGCCCGAGGTCCTCGGCATGAGCGACCGGGTCCTGGTGATGGCGCAGGGCCGCATCGCGGGCGAACTCTCCGCCGCGGAGGCGACCCAGGACTCCGTGATGGCCCTGGCCGTCGGCACCCCCGCCACCGCGCACCGCAACGACACCACGAACGAGAACGGCAAGGAGGCCCCCCGTGGCCACTGACACGCAACCGGACACGACGGGCGCGAGCCGCGCCGGGGCGGTCCGCCGCCTGCTGCTCGACAACGGGGCGCTCACCGCGCTCATCGTCCTCGTCGTCGCGATGTCGGCCCTCTCGGGTGACTTCCTGACGACGGACAACCTGCTGAACATCGGCGTCCAGGCGGCCGTCACCGCCATCCTCGCCTTCGGTGTGACCTTCGTGATCGTCTCGGCGGGCATCGACCTGTCGGTCGGCTCGGTCGCCGCGCTGTCGGCCACCGTTCTCGCCTGGACGGCGACGTCCCACGGCATACCCGTCTGGATCGCCGTGCTCCTCGCGGTCGCCACCGGCGTCGCCTTCGGCCTCGTCAACGGCGCGCTGATCGCCTACGGCAAGCTGCCGCCCTTCATCGCGACGCTCGCCATGCTGTCGGTGGGCCGGGGCCTGTCGCTGGTGATCTCGCAGGGCAGCCCGATCGGCTTCCCCGACTCCGTCTCGCACCTCGGCGACACGCTCGGCGGCTGGCTGCCGGTACCGGTCCTCGTCATGGCCTTCATGGGCCTGGTCACGGCCGTGGTCCTGGGCCGCACGTACATCGGCCGCTCCATGTACGCGATCGGCGGCAACGAGGAGGCCGCGCGGCTGTCCGGGCTGCGGGTCAGGAAGCAGAAGCTCGCGATCTACGCGCTGTCCGGCCTGTTCGCCGCCGCCGCGGGCATCGTGCTCGCCTCCCGGCTCTCCTCCGCGCAGCCGCAGGCCGCGCAGGGCTACGAACTCGACGCCATCGCGGCCGTCGTCATCGGCGGCGCCTCGCTGGCCGGCGGCACCGGAAAGGCGTCCGGCACGCTCGTCGGGGCGCTGATCCTCGCGGTGCTGCGCAACGGCCTCAACCTGCTGTCGGTGTCGGCGTTCTGGCAGCAGGTCGTCATCGGTGTGGTGATCGCGCTGGCCGTCCTGCTGGACACCGTACGGCGCAAGGCGGGCGCGGCCCCGGTGGCCGGCGGCTCCTTTGGCGGCGACCGGCGCAGGCAGGCGGCGACCTACGTGATCGCGGCCGTGGTCGCGGTGGCGGTGGTCGGCGCGATGTCCTTCGTGCACGGCGGCTCGTCCACCGCGGCGGACCGGAAGATCGGCCTGTCCCTGTCCACGCTGAACAACCCCTTCTTCGTGCAGATCAAGGCGGGCGCCCAGCAGGAGGCGCGGAGGCAAGGAGTGGACCTGACCGTCACCGACGCCCAGAACGACGCCTCGCAGCAGGCCAACCAGCTCCAGAACTTCACCAGTTCGGGACTCGCCTCGATCATCGTGAACCCGGTGGACTCGGACGCGGCGGGCCCCTCGGTCCGTGCCGCGAACAAGGCCGGCATCCCCGTCGTCGGCGTCGACCGGGGCGTCAACAAGGCGAAGACGGTCGCGCTCGTCGCCTCCGACAACGTGGCGGGCGGCAGGCTGGGCGCGAAGGCGCTGGCCGAGAAGCTGGGCGGCAAGGGCCGGATCGTGATCCTCCAGGGGCTGGCGGGCACGTCCGCGAGCCGGGAGCGCGGAGCGGGCTTCGCCGCGGGCCTGAAGGACTACCCCGGCATCAAGGTCGTCGCCCGGCAGCCGGCCGACTTCGACCGCACCAAGGGGCTCGACGTGATGACGAACCTGCTCCAGGCGCACCCCGACATCGACGGCGTCTTCGCGGAGAACGACGAGATGGCGCTCGGCGCTGTCAAGGCCCTCGGCTCCAAGGCGGGCACATCCGTCTCCGTGATCGGCTTCGACGGGACGCCCGACGGCCTGAAGGCGGTCTCCGCGGGCACGCTGTACGCGTCCGTCGCGCAGCAGCCCAGGGAGCTCGGCCGGATCGCGGTGGACAACGCGCTGCGGGCAGCCGGGGGCGGCACGGTCCGGGAGACGGTGAAGGTGCCGGTGAAGGTCGTCACGAAGGAGAACGTCGCCGGGTTCGGCGGCTGACACCGGGCCGGGGGCGGCGGGCGGCGGGAGCAGCCCGCCGCCCCCGGCCTCGCGCGCGTCGGGCTCGACTCATCTGTGCAGGGAGACAGTTCATGTACGACTACGACCTCCTGGTCGTGGGCTCGGCCAACGCCGACCTGGTGGTCCGGGTCGAGCGGCGGCCCGGCGCCGGCGAGACGGTGCTCGGCTCCGATCTCGCCGTCCACCCGGGCGGGAAGGGCGCCAACCAGGCGGTCGCCGCCGCCCGGCTCGGCGCGCGCACGGCGCTGCTCGCCCGGGTCGGCGACGACGGACACGGCCGGCTGCTGCTGGACGCGCAGCGCGCCGCCGGCGTCGACACCGTCGGCGCCCTGGTCGGCGGCGCTCCGACCGGGGTCGCGCTGATCACGGTCGACCCCTCGGGGGACAACAGCATCGTGGTGTCGCCGGGCGCCAACGGCCGGCTCGCCCCGGCCGACGTCCGCGCGGCAGCAAGCCTGTTCCAGGCCGCCAGGGTGGTGTCGGTCCAGCTGGAGATCCCGCTGGAGACGGTGGCCGAGGTCGTCCGGAGCCTCGCGGACGGCAGCCGTCTGGTGCTGAACCCCTCACCGCCGCGCCCGCTGCCGCCCGAGGTGCTCGCGGCCTGCGACCCGCTCATCGTCAACGAGCACGAGGCCCGGGTGATCGCCGGAGACGGCCTGGGGGACTCCCCCGAGGACTGGGCGACGGCCCTGCTGGCGCTCGGCCCGCGGTCGGTGGTCGTCACGCTGGGCGCGGCCGGCGCGCTGGTGGCGGAGCGGGCGGGGCCCCGGGTCCGGGTGCCCTCGGTGCCGGTCGAGGCCGTGGACACCACGGGTGCCGGCGACGCGTTCACCGCGGCGCTCGCCTGGCGTCTGGGCCGGGGCGAGTCCCTCGCGGAGGCCGCCCGCTACGCGGCCCGGGTCGGTGCCGTCGCGGTCACCCGGGCCGGGGCGCAGGAGTCCTTCCCGACCGCCGCGGAGGTGGCCGAGGTGGCCGCGCCGTGAAGCGGGCCGGAATCCTGAACCGCCATCTGGCGGGCGCGCTGGCCGAGTTGGGCCACGGCGACCAGGTGCTGGTGTGCGACGCGGGGATGCCGGTCCCGGCGGGCCCGCGCCTCGTCGACCTGGCGTTCCGGGCGGGGGTGCCGTCCTTCGCGGAGGTGCTGGACGGGCTGCTCGCCGAGCTGGTGGTGGAGGGCGGTACGGCGGCGCGCGAGGTGCGGGAGGCGAATCCGGCGGCGGCCGAGCTGCTCCGGGCCCGGGTTCCCGGTCTCGCCCTGGTCGGTCACCCGGAGCTGAAGTCGCTGTCGGCCGAGGCCCGGCTGGTGGTCCGCACGGGAGAGGCCCGGCCGTACGCCAACGTGCTGCTGCGCTGCGGGGTGTTCTTCTGAGCCGGCGGCGCCGCGGGCGGTGCGAGCCGCCTCCCCGGCCCGGACGCTTGCGCCGGAACCGTGACGGCGGCCTCGAAACGTCTTCGAGGGGCCCGGTCCGTCGACCGGGCCCCTCGGCTTTCCCCTCCGTATCAGGACCCCGTGATCCCCCCCGGAATCCCCCTCCAGACGTCCTGATGCCCGGTACGACCCGCGTCCCGGGGAAAGGGTTGTACGGGATTCCGAAGATTCTTTCCGCGGCCCGGGCGCGGGGTCGGACGGCACGCGCCCTGCCCCCGGTCTCGGCCGGCACCGCGTGGCCGTTCCGGGCGTGCGGGGCGGCGTTGAACGGTTCCCCCTCGATCGCCCCACGGCGTCCCTCCGTCCGCGCCGGGCGCCGCCACACCTCCGCGAGGGCACGACGGCAAGGGCTTTCCGTCTCGGGGGAAACCGGCCACCGTTCACCGGCTGCGACCAGACCGTCACCGGGTCGAGTTGTTCGAGGGGGCGAACACCGGGGGCCGTTGGCCGTAGGGTCTGCACGGACCCCCGCCGAGGACGGCGGCACCCCCCGGCCCCGACCCCGCGTTCGACTCCGTTCGACGAGGTGGGACCGGCACGACGACGTAGGCGCCGTACGACGGGGTACGGCGGGAGGCGCGACCGGAGGACGACGAGATGACGGTGACCCTGGCGGACGTGGCGGCCCGCGCGCAGGTCTCTCCCGCGACGGTGTCGCGCGTGCTGAACGGCAACTATCCGGTGGCCGCCGCCACGCGGGAGCGGGTGCTGCGCGCGGTGGACGAGCTGGACTACGTGCTGAACGGACCCGCCAGCTCGCTGGCCGCGGCGACCTCCGACCTCGTCGGCGTCCTCGTCAACGACATCGCCGACCCCTTCTTCGGGATCATGGCCGCCGCGATCCAGTCCGAGATCGGCGGGCCCGGGGGGCGCGCGGGCGGGGAGCGGCTCGGGGTCGTGTGCAACACCGGCGGCTCCCCGGAGCGCGAACTCACCTACCTCACGCTCCTTCAGCGCCAACGCGCCGCCGCGGTCGTCCTGACCGGCTGCGCCATCGAGGACCCGGAGCACGCGGCGGCCGTCGCCGCGAAGCTGCGCCGGCTGGCGGAGGCGGGCAGCAAGGTGGTGCTGTGCGGCCGTCCGCCGGCGCCGGACGCACCCGAGGCGATCGCCCTCACCTTCGACAACCGCGGCGGCGGCCGGCAGCTCACCGACCATCTGCTCGGCCTCGGCCACCGGCGGCTCGGCTACATCGCGGGCCCCGCGGAGCGCACCACGACCCGGCACCGGCTGGAGGGCCACCGCGCCGCGCTGGCCGCGCGGGGTGTCGAGGACGACCCGCGCCGCACCGTGCACGGCCGCTACGACCGCCGCTCCGGCTACGAGGCGACCCTCGAACTGCTGCGCAGGGATCCCGAGGTGACGGCCGTCGTGGCCGCCAACGACACCGTCGCCCTGGGCGCCTGCGCGGCGCTGCGCGACTCCGGGCTGCGCATCCCGGACGACGTGTCCGTGGCGGGCTTCGACGATCTGCCGTTCAGCGTCGACGCGGTCCCGGCCCTGACGACCGTACGGCTGCCGCTGTCCGAGGCGGGTGCCCGCGCGGGCCGGATCGCCATGGGCCGCGAGGAGCCCCCGCCGGGCGGCATCGCCACGGTGCGGGGCGAGTTGATGGTGCGGGGATCCACCGGCGGCCCCCGCGGGTGACTCTCCGCCGTACCGGGGCCGGGGCCGCCGCGCGGAGCCGGGGCGGCGGCCCCGGCTCCCCTCGCCCTCCGGCGCGGGAGGGGTGTCGCCCGCCGGGCGCCGCGGACTCCGGTGGCCTCCCCCCGTTCCGCGGGCGCCGGTCGCGGTCTTGGGCGGCGGCCCGCGGGGACGTAGGGTCCGGCCCATGAGACTGGCGTTCTCCACCCTCGGTGTGCCCGGGCTGCCCGTCGCGGACGTCGTGCGGCTGGCCGGCGCGCACGGTTTCCGGGGCGTGGAGGTGCGGGCGCATCCGGAGGAGCCCGTGCACCCCGGGATCGGCCGGGCCGAACGGGCTTCCGTGAAAGCGGAGTTCACGGCGGGCGGGATCACCCTCGTCGGCGTGGCGGGATACGCGCGGGTGGCGGCGCCGGGTGACGACGCGCCGGTGCTGCGGGAGTTGCGGGACCTGGTGGAGCTGGCGGCGGACCTGGACGCGCCGTTCGTGCGGGTCTTCCCCGGCGCCGCCCCCGGGGCGGACACCGCGGAGGCGGACGCGGCGGCCGTCCGGCGGCTCGGCGCCGCCGCGGAGCACGCCGCCGCCCGCGGGGTGCGCGTCCTGCTGGAGACGCACGACTCGCACCGCACCGGAGCCGACGCGCTCCGGGTCCTGGGCCGGGTCGGTCACCGCCACGTCGGGGCGCTGTGGGACGTGATGCACACCTGGCTCGGCGGCGAGGACCCCGCGCGGACCGGTCCGGCCCTGTCCCCGTACCTCGGGTACACCCAGGTCAAGGACATCGCGTCGGCCGCCGACACCACTCCGCTGCCGCTCGGTTCGGGGGTGGTCCCGCTCGGCGCGTGCGTGGACGCCCTCGCCCGGGCCGGGTGGGACGGCTGGCTCTGCTGGGAGTACGAGAAGCGCTGGTACCCGCAGGCGGCGCCGCTGGAGGGGCTGCTGGGCGCGGGGCGGGAGTACCTGGAGGGGCTCCTGAAGGCGGCGCGGCCCGGGGGCTGAGCGTCGGGCCCGGCAGGCTGCCCGCCGGGCCCCGTGCGGACGCGGCGCGCGGGCCGGGGTCCGCGCGGACCCCGGCGACGGCGCGCGGCCGTGGCTCCCGGACGTCACCGGCGGGGCGCGTCGCCTGCCGGCCGGCGGGCGCGGTCGGCGCCGTCGGGGGGCGGGGCGGCCGTCGCGGCCGCGTGCGGAGGGGGCGCCGCGCCGGCCGCCCGGGACGCGCGGGGTGTCCGGGAGGTCAGCGCGACGCCGCCCACCAGCAGCACCGCGGCCAGTTGGCGCAGCGGGCTCACCGGCTCGCCGAGGAAGAGGGCCGCGGAGGACATCCCGAAGACCGGGACGAGGAGCGAGAACGGGGCGACCACGGAGGCGGGGTGCCGGTGCAGCAGCCAGCCCCAGGCGCCGAAGCCGAAGACGGTGGTGATCCAGGCGACGTAGAGGACGACTCCGACGCCCTGCCCGTCCAGGGCGCGCAGCGCGTCGAGGTCCCGGGACGGTCCCTCGGTGAGCAGCGACAGGCCGAGCAGGGGCAGGACGGGCACGGTGCTCACCCACACCATGAAGGTGAGCGGGTCGGGCGGGGACGCCCTGCGGGTGAGGACGTTGGAGACGCCCCAGCAGGCGGCAGCGGCGACGACCAGGGCGAAGGCGCCGAGCGGTCCCGCGGTGCCCTCGTCGACGGCGGCCAGGCCGACCCCGCACAGCGCCACCGCCATCCCGGCCGCCCGAACGCGCGTGGGGCGTTCGCCGAGGAAGGCGAAGGCGGCGAGCGCCGTGAACACCGCCTGGATCTGGAGCACCAGGGAGGACAGCCCGGCGGGCATGCCGGCGTCCATGCCGATGAAGAGCAGCCCGAACTTGGCGACGCCGAGGCAGAGGCCCACGGCCACGATCCACCGCCACGCCACCGTGGGGCGGCCCACGAGGAAGACCGCGGGCACCGCGGCCATCAGGAACCGCAGGGCCGAGAAGAGCAGCGGCGGGAAATGGCCGAGACCGACCTGGATGACGGTGAAGTTCACCCCCCAGACGGCGGCGACGAGCACGGCGAGGGCGATGTGGGCGGGGCGCATGCGTCGAGCATCGGACGCGGGCACCGTGTAGCACCAGCGCGGATCTCTGTAGGGTTGGATGAAGCAGCGCTTACGTGTCCGGCGAAGAGGCTGGCGTGCCCGAGGAGGCCCCCGTGCTCGATCTCCAGCGCCTGCGCGCGCTGCACGCCGTGTCCGTGCACGGCACCGTCGGCGCCGCCGCCGCCTCGCTCGGCTACACGCCGTCGGCGGTGTCCCAGCAGATCGCCAAGCTGGAGCGGGAGACCCGGACGGTTCTGCTGGAGCGACGGGGCCGCGGCGTCCGGCTCACCGAACAGGCCGAGCAACTGGCCGCCACGGCACAGCAGTTGCTGGCGATCGTGGAGCGGGCCGAAACGGAGCTGGAGGAACGCAGGGGGCTGCCCGCGGGGCGGCTGACGGTGGCCGCGTTCGCCTCGGCCGCACGCGGCCTGCTGCCCGCCGTGCTGGCCGACCTGGCCGACCGGCATCCGGCTCTGGACACCCGGCTGACCGAGGTCGACCCGCATCTGTCGGTCGACCTGGTGGCCCGCGGCGCGGTGGATCTGGCGATCGCCCACGACTGGGACATCGCCCCGCTGCCGGCGCCGCCCGGGGTGGAACAGGCGGCCATCGGCGAGGACCTGTGCGACCTGCTGGTTCCCGCGGGCCACCCCTTCGCGGGGCGGGCCTCGGTGCGGCGGGAGGACCTGGGCGGCGAGCGGTGGATCTGCCAGCCGCCGGGGCGGGTCTGCCACGACTGGCTGGTGCGCACGCTGCGAGCGGCGGGCTGCGAACCGGACATCGTCCACCAGGCCGACGAGAACCCCACACTGGTCGCCCTCGTGGCCGCGGGCCTCGGCGTCGCCCTCATCCCGCGGCTCGGCCGCGGCCCGCTGCCGCCGGGGGTCGTGGAGGTGCCGCTGGATCCGCTGCCGGTGCGCCGCCTGTACGCGCTGTGGCGCGCGGGGGCGGCCCGGCGTCCGGCGATCGCGGAGACGGTCCGCACC
Organism: Streptomyces sp. NPDC048566; assembly: GCF_043199735.1. Classification (NCBI taxonomy): domain Bacteria; kingdom Bacillati; phylum Actinomycetota; class Actinomycetes; order Kitasatosporales; family Streptomycetaceae; genus Streptomyces; species Streptomyces sp. NPDC048566. Next base: position 136,646 of record NZ_JBICWL010000003.1, on the reverse strand, counting down.
CTCCAGGCGCACTGGCCGCGGGTCTCGGCCCGAGCCTGAACCGCCTGCCTCCGGCGGCCCACGCCTCGGCGAACTCGCGCACTGCGGACGGCGGATGGCGGAGCAGAGCGGTGTCGGCCTCGTCGCCGCCCGCCGCGACCGCCGACGCACCCTCTCCGCCGCCTGCGGCCGGCAGCGCGCCGCCACCGGCGCGCCCCCTCCGACCGCACCGGTGGCGACCCCTCCTCCGGTTGCTGTGCACACCCTTGACTGGAAGAAACTTCCCGGATATTCGTGACTCCTTGGAAGTTTCCTTCACGAGGGAAGGAGCGCTTGTGCGCGACTCCAGCACGGGAAGCACCGCAAGACCGTCCGGACCGGCCGAACCGAACACACCGTCACGGCCCTCCCGGCGTACGGTCCTGGCCGCCACGGCGGGCGTCACCGCCGCGCTGGCCACCGGACCCGCCGCCCACGCGGCCGGCACGCGCACCCCGCACGGCGACACGGCGCTGCGCGCCCTCATCTCCCGTATGACACTGGAGGAGAAGGTCGGCCAGCTGTTCGTCATGCGGGTCTACGGCCACTCGGCCACCGCCCCCGACCAGGCCGACGTCGACGCCAACCTCGCGGAGATCGGCGTCCGGACGGCCGAGGAGCTGATCGCCCGGTACCGCGTCGGCGGCATCATCTACTTCGCCTGGGCGCACAACGTCCGTGATCCGCACCAGATCGCCGCCCTGTCCAACGGCATCCAGCGGGCCTCGCTGGACCAGCCGCGCGGTCTGCCCGTGCTCATCGCCACCGACCAGGAGCACGGGATGGTGGCTCGGGTGGGCAAGCCCGCGACGCTGTTCCCCGGCGCCATGGCGCTGGGAGCCGGCGGTTCGCGGGCCGACGCCCGGAAGGTGGGCGCCATCGGCGGCGAGGAACTGCGCGCGATGGGCATCTGCCAGGACTACTCCCCCGACGCCGACGTGAACGTCAACCCGGCCAACCCGGTGATCGGCGTCCGTTCCTTCGGCGCCGACCCGGACGCGGTGGCGGGCCTGGTGGCGGCGGAGGTGAAGGGCTATCAGGGCTCGGCCGTCGCCGCGACCGCCAAGCACTTCCCCGGACACGGCGACACGGCCGTCGACTCCCACTTCGGCTTCCCGGTGATCACGCACAGCCGCGAGGAGTGGGAGAAGCTCGACGCGGTGCCCTTCCGGGCGGCGATCCGGGCCGGCATCGACTCGATCATGACGGCGCACATCATGGTCCCGGCCCTCGACGACGCGGGCGACCCCGCCACCCTGTCGCACCCGATCCTGACCGGCATCCTGCGCGGCGAACTCGGCTACGACGGCGTGGTGGTGACCGACGCGCTCGGTATGGAGGGCGTCCGGACGAAGTACGGCGACGACCGGGTGCCCGTCCTCGCCCTGAAGGCCGGGGTCGACCAGCTCCTCAACCCGCCGGACCTGCACGTCGCCTGGAACGCCGTGCTGGACGCGGTGCGCGGCGGCGAGCTGACCGAGGACCGGCTCGACGCCTCGATCCTGCGCATCCTGCGGATGAAGGCCGGGCTCGGCCTGCTGAGGAACCCCTACGTCGACGAGGCGGCGGTGGACCGGGTGGTCGGCACGCCGGCACACCTCAGGGCCGCCGACAAGATCGCCGAGCGGACCACCACCCTGCTGGTCAACAAGGAGAAGCTGCTGCCGCTGTCCCGGCGGCGCACCCCGCGCGTCCTCGTGGTCGGGGCCGATCCGGCCTCTCCCTCACTGTCCGACGGGCCCCCCACCACGGTGCTCGCCGGCGCGCTGACCGAGCTGGGCTTCACCGCGACCGCCCTGTCCACGGGTACCGCGCCGAGCGCGGCGAGGATCACCGAGGCGGTGTCCGCGGCGGACGGCGCGGACGCGGTCGTCGTCGTGACGTACAACGTCACGGCGACGGGGTCGCAGAAGACCCTCGTCGACCGGCTCACCGCCACGGGCGTGCCGGTCGTCGCCCTGTCCGTCCGCAACCCCTACGACGTCGCCCAGCTCCCGCAGGTCGGCGCCTGCCTGGCCGCCTACTCCTGGATCGACGTCGAGGTGCGCGCCGCCGCCCGGGTGATCGCCGGGCGGGTGGACCCGCGCGGGAAGCTGCCGGTGGCCGTGCAGCGGGCCGACGACCCGGAGCAGGTGCTGTACCCGATCGGATACGGCCTGACGTACTAGCCCCGCCCGGCCGGTCCCGTCCCCTCCGCCGCCCCGCCGCCCCGCCTTCCGGAGGCCGAGGGGACACCGTGCCCGGCGTGCGCCCGCCCCGGCGGGCCGCGCCGGGGCGGGGAGTGCCTGCGCGGTCGCGCCGCCCCGCACCCCGGCGGCGCGGGGGTGCGGGCCGCGACCGGATCCGGGTCCGGGTCCGGGAGACCGACTGCGGCGGGAGCGGCCGGAGGGGCCTGAGCAACGGGTGCCGTCGGCGGTGACGTCGCCCTCCCGGTGCCCGCCCGCCACGGCCCGCCACGGCCCTCCGCGTCCGCCCCGGGTGACCGGAGCGGACGCGGCCGGGTGCTCACGGACGCAGCGTCATCTCCCGCTCGACGTCCCGCCGGTCCAGGCGGGCGTCGTAGGGGGCGAGCGGCCGGGCGGCCGAGGGGTCCGCCGCGACCGCCGCGGGGGCGACGCCCGCCCAGTGCAGGATGCGGGCGGTGGCCAGGGCCTTCTGCTCGGCGGCGAGTCCGGCCACGTTCGCGCCGTGGTTCATCCCCGGGGCCGTGAACACGTAGGAGTCGCGCGCTCCGGGACCCACCCGGAAGCGCTCGGCACCCCACGGGTCGTTCTCGCCGTACACGAACAGCATGTGCCGGGCGTGGCGGCGCACCCAGCGGTCCACGTCGGGCATCGCGGACGGCTGGAAGCGCATCGGGATGGAGCGGGGCACGTAGTTCCGGGGCGGCTGGTAGCCGTAGCGCACGTACTTCTTCTCGATGGAGGGGAAGTGGATCGTCGGCGCGCCGAGCTGGGTGCCCGCCTGGTAGTAGTACGGCGTGTACGGCTCCAGCCCCTGGTCGGTGTAGAAGGAGAACCCGGAGATCGTGTCGACGGAGTCCCAGATCTCCTCGTCGGACGCCGTCGCCGCGTTCGCCGGGACCGTGTCGCAGTCGGCGAGCCGGCCGTACTGCCAGAAGCCCCAGACGTAGTCGAGCACCACGGCCTCGTAGGCCCGGTCGAGGCTGCCGACCGTGGTGAACGTGTAGCCGTTGTCGGCCGCGTAGGCCGCGTACCGGCGCTCCAGCGGCTCGCGGCGGACCAGGGCCTCGCGCTGCACGGCGTTCAGCCGGTCGCGGCACTCCGCGGTGCCGACCCGGGCGAGGAAGCGGTCGTAGGCGGAGTCCTCGTCGTCGACGACGTCGTTGGGCGCGACGTAGGCGACGACGCCGTCCATGTCGCGCGGGTGGAAGCGCTCGAAGTAGGTGGCGGTCATGCCGCCCTTCGAGCCGCCGGTGGCGATCCACTTCTTGCGGTAGATCGGTTGCAGCGCCTTGAAGATGCGGTGCTGGTCGTCGGCCGCCTGCCGGATGTCGAGCTTGGACCAGTCGGCCGGGTCGGGGCGGGACGGCGTGAAGTAGCGGTACTCCATGGAGACCTGGTTGCCGTCGACGATCTGGGTGGGCTCGCGCCGGCTCGGCGTGGTGGAGACGGTGTAGCCGCCGGTGTAGAAGATCGTCGGGCGCTCGGTGTCCTTGTGCAGCACGGTGACGCGCTGCTGGAAGGTGCCCCGCGACGGATGCCGGTGGTCGACCGGCTGGGTGTAGTTCAGGACGAAGAAGCGGTAGCCGGTGTAGGGCTTCTCCTCGACGAGGCTCATGCCGGGGATCGCCAGGAGGCGGTCCCGGATGTCCTGCGAGGCCCCGGTGGCGGGGCCGGGGGCCCGCGGCGGGGCCGCGGTGGCGGTCCCGGCCGTACTCAGTGTGCCGATGAGCACCGCGAGCACCAGCAGCCGTCTGAGCGCCTTGCGCATGCACCCTCCCCGGGGACGTGGCAGATGTCCGCCGGAACCTAGCGGAGCAACTCCCTTGACACCAGGGGTTCTTGGGCAATCCTGGACCCCGGCGGCAGTGCGGCCGAAAAGAGCCGGTGCGGCCTGCGCACCCGACGGAGGGCGGCGCACGGCACCCGCGGGAGCCGTCGGATCGACGGCGGGTACCCGACGGACCGGGGACGCGGCGGACCGGCGAGGTGGAGGGCCGGCGGGTCGGCGGTCGGCGGTCGGCGGTCAGCAGACGGCGGTCGGCGGTCAGCGGTCAGCGGTCAGCGGTCAGCGGTCAGCGGTCAGCGGTCAGCAGAGAATCCAGCCGGAGTTGACCGAGCCGGAGCCGACCGACCCCTTGAACAGGACGCAGCGGTGACCCGCGTGGACGGTCACGGGACCGGCGTGGTGCGAGAAGCGCCCGGCGTCCACCACGGGCCGGCCGCCGCGCGGCTGCACGCTGACGGACATCCGCGTGCGGGCCCCGGACTTCCTGGCCACGGTCACGGCGCAGACGTAGGCGCCGCGCTTGTAGACCCGCACGGAGCCGGTCGAGAAGGACAGGGTGCGGACCTTGCGGCCCGAGCAGGAGGTGGGGGCGGCCTGGGCGGTGCCCGGGGTCACCAGCGCCAGCACCGCGGACGCGACCAGCACGGCCGCACCCGCCGCCAGCCGCCGACGTATCGCACCACGGTCCACTCCCGCCCCTTCCGCCGCAATCAGCGTACGGGTGTACGGACGCAGAACGTACGTCGGGCGGTTGCGCCGGGGCGGACGGGACTCCCGTCCGCCCCGGCGCGGGGCCGCCGGTCTCAGGCGGTGGTGCCGACCGGCTCCTCCGGCTCCGGGTCGCCGACGAAGGTCCGCCAGAGCAGGGCGTACCGGCCGCCCCGGCGCAGCAGTTCGTCGTGGGTGCCGTCCTCGGCGACCCGGCCGTGGTCCATCACCACGATGCGGTCGGCGCGGGCGGCCGTGGTGAGCCGGTGGGCGACGACGAGCGTCGTGCGGCGGCCGGCGAGCCGGTCGGTGGCCTGGTTGACCAGGGCCTCGGAGGCGAGGTCCAGCGCGGCGGTCGCCTCGTCCAGGAGCAGGACGTCGGGGTCGACGAGTTCCGCGCGGGCGAGTGCGATCAGCTGGCGCTGGCCCGCGGAGAGGTTGCGGCCGCGCTCGGCGACCTCGTGCAGGTAGCCGCCGTCGAGCGTGGCGATCATGTCGTGGGCGCCGACCGCGCGGGCGGCGGCCTCCACCTGGGCGTCGGTGGCGTCCGGCCTGCCGTAGGCGATGGCGTCGCGGACGGTCCCGGGGAAGAGGTAGGCCTCCTGGGGCACCACGCCCAGGCGGTGCCGGTAGGAGGTGAGGTCCAGGGCGCGCAGGTCGGTGCCGTCGGCGGTGATCCGCCCGCCCGTCGGGTCGTAGAAGCGGGCGACCAGTTTGACCAGCGTGGACTTGCCCGCGCCGGTCTCGCCGACGAAGGCGACGGTCTGCCCGGCCGGGATGCGCAGCGAGACCCCGCTGAGCGCCTCCTCGGCCCGGTCGGCGCTCCCGTAGGCGAAGTCCACGTCCTCGAAGGCGATCTCGCCGCGCAGCGAGGGCACGTCGATCGGCTTCTCGGCGTTCCGCGTCGACGCCGGTTCCCGGAGCAGTTCCTGGATGCGGCCCAGCGACACGGTGGCCTGCTGGTAGCCGTCGAAGACCTGCGAGAGCTGCTGGACCGGCGCGAAGAACAGGTCGATGTAGAGGAGGTAGGCGACCAGCGCGCCGGTCGAGAGGGTGCCCGCGTCGATCCGGTGCGCGCCGGCGATCAGCACCGCCGCCGCCGCGGCGGAGGACAGCAGTTGCACGAAGGGGAAGTAGATCGAGATCAGCCACTGTCCGCGGATGCGCGCGCGGCGGTAGCCGTCGCTGCCCTCGGTGAAGCGCGCCGCGCTGGCGCCCTCGCGCCGGAACGCCTGGAGGACGCGCAGTCCGGAGACCGACTCCTGGAGCTCGGCGTTGACGAGCGAGACGCGTTCCCGGGCCAGCTCGTAGGCCCGGACGCTCGCCCGGCGGAAGAAGACCGTGGCGACGATCAGCGGGGGGAGGGTCGCGAAGACGACGAGGGCCAGCTGGAGGTCGATGACCAGCAGCGCGACCATGATGCCGAAGAAGGTGACGACCGAGACGAACGCGGTGACCAGGCCGGTCTGGAGGAACGTCGACAGCGCGTCGACGTCGGTCGTCATGCGGGTCATGATCCGGCCGGTCAGCTCCCGCTCGTAGTAGTCGAGCCCGAGGCGCTGGAGCTGGGCGAATATCTTCAGGCGCAGCGCGTACAGGACCCGCTCGCCGGTGCGGCCGGTCATCCGGGTCTCGCCGATCTGCGCCGACCACTGGACGAGCACGGTGAGCAGGGCGAGCGCGGCGGCGGCCCACACCGCGCCGAGCGCGAGCCGGTTGACTCCCTCGTCGATGCCGTGCCGGATCAGCACGGGCAGCAGCAGGGTCATCACCGCGTCGACGGCGACCAGTCCCAGACTGATCAGGAGCGGGGTGCGGAACCCGCGCAGCAGGGTGCGCAGCCCGTAGGAGTCCTCGGCGCGGACGGCGTCGGCCTCGTCGACGTCCGGCACGTCGGCGGCCGGGGGCAGTGCGTCGACCTGGGCGAGCAGGCCGGGGGTGGCGGGCATCCCGTCGAGCGCGGTGTCGCGCCGTTCGCGGTCCCCCGTCCACAGGTGCGGCGTCACCCCGCGCTCGGCGTCGAACTCGGCCTCCAGTTCCTCGCGTACGGAGGTGTCCTCGGGCGGGGCGGCCGGCCGGGCGTGCCCGGGCGAGACGCCGCCGAGTTCGTCGGGGTCGGTGAGCAGCCGCCGGTAGAGCGGGGACCGGGACTGGAGTTCCTCGTGGGTGCCGATGTCGGCGAGCCGGCCGCCGTCGAGGACGGCGATGCGGTCGGCGAGGTTCAGGGTGGAGCGGCGGTGCGCGATCAGCAGGGTGGTGCGGCCCTCCATGACGTGCCGCAGGGCCTCGTGGATCTCGTGCTCCACCCGCGCGTCGACCGCGGAGGTGGCGTCGTCGAGGACGAGCAGCCGGGGGTCGGTGAGGATGGCGCGGGCGAGCGCGACGCGCTGGCGCTGGCCGCCGGAGAGGGTCAGGCCGTGCTCGCCGACGGTGGTGTCGTAGCCGTCGGGCAGGTCGGCGATGAAGCGGTGCGCCTGGGCGGCGCGGGCGGCGGTCTCGATCTCCTGCGCGGTGGCGTCCGGGCGGCCGTAGGCGATGTTGGCGCGCACGGTGTCGGAGAAGAGGAAGGAGTCCTCGGGAACGAGGCCGATCGCGGCGCGCAGCGACTCGGTGGTCAGCTCGCGGACGTCGTGGCCGCCGACGAGGACGGCGCCGTGCGTCACGTCGTAGAAGCGGGGCATCAGCAGCGACACCGTCGACTTGCCGGAGCCGGAGGTGCCGACCACGGCGAGGGTCTCCCCGGCGCGGATCTCGAAGCTCAGGCCGTCGAGGACCGGCCTGCCCTCCTCGTAGCCGAAGGAGACGTCGTCGAACTCGACGGTGGCGGGGGCGTCGGCGGGCAGGTCCTTGGTGCCGTCCTGGAGGGACGGCCGGGTGTCGATGAGTTCGAGGACCCGCTCGGCGCCCGCGCGGGCCTGCTGGCCGACGGTCAGCACGACCGCGAGCATCCGCACCGGGCCGACGAGCTGTGCGAGGTAGGTGGAGAAGGCGACGAAGGTGCCGAGGGTGATCTGGCCGCGCACCGCCAGCCAGCCGCCGAGCGCGAGCATCGCGACCTGGCCGAGCGCGGGCACGGCCTGGAGGGCGGGGGTGTAGAGGGAGTTGAGCCGGATGGTGCGCAGCCGCCCGGCGAAGAGGCGCCGGCCGACCTCGCGCAGTTTGCCGGTCTCCTGCTCCTCCTGCCCGAAGCCCTTGACCACGCGGACCCCGCTGACGGCGCCGTCGACCACCCCGGCCACGGCGGCGGCCTGCGCCTGGGCGTACCAGGTGGCCGGGTGCAGCCGGGAGCGGCTGCGCTTGGCGACGAACCACAGGGCGGGGGCGACGGTCAGCGCCACCAGGGTCAGCGGCAGGGAGAGCGCGGCCATGACCCCGAGGGAGATGAGGAACAGCAGCATGTTCCCGATCGTCATCGGCAGCATGAAGAGCAGGCCCTGGATCAGCTGGAGGTCGCTGGTCGCCCGCCCCACGACCTGCCCGGTGGACAGTTCGTCCTGGCGCCGCCCGTCCAGCCGGGTGATCGTCCGGTACATGTCGGTCCGCAGGTCGTGCTGCACGTCGAGGGCGAGCCGTCCGCCGTAGTAGCGGCGGACGTAGGCGAGGACGTACACCAGGACCGCCGCGCCGATCAGCGCGCCCGCCCAGGGCGCCATGGAGCGGCTGTGGTCGCCGATGACGTCGTCGATGATCACCTTCGTGACCAGCGGGACCAGGGCCATCAGCCCCATGCCCGCCAGCGAGGAGCCGAGCGCGAGCACCACGTCCTTCGGGTACCGCCACGCGTACCCGGCCAGCCGCCGCGCCCATCCCCGTTCCGTCGCCACGCCGACACCTTCCGTAGATCTCACTCCGCCGCAGGCACCAACACCGCGCGAAGCGGATTTCATCCCTCCGCAACCATCGTCCGCCCCGCGGGCCCGCCCGGCGGCCGGGTGGGGCCCGTGCGGGGCATCACACAGGTTGTTGAATCCCGACACAGAACCGACACCTCGCCTTAACCCCACGTGCCGCATGTCCATGTCACGCTCCCGGGTATCCGCTCCCCTCAACCCGCGTAGAACGGACACCCCCATGCCCGCCACGCACATACGACGCTGGAAGACCCTGGCGCTGACAACCTCCGCGGTCCTCGTCGGACTGACCCTTCCGACCGTGGCCGCGTCCCCCGCGAGCGCGACGAACACCTCGTACGACAGCACGTACTACAAGAACGCCGTCGGCAAGAGCGGCGCGAGCCTCAAGTCCTCGCTGCACACGATCATCAGCAGCCAGAGCAAGATCTCCTACTCGGCGGTCTGGAACGCGCTGAAGGTCACCGACCAGGACCCGAACAACAGCAACAACGTGATCCTGCTGTACAGCGGCGTCTCCCGCAGCAAGTCCCTCAACGGCGGCGACGTCGGCGACTGGAACCGCGAGCACACCTGGGCCAAGTCGCACGGCGGCTTCGGCGAGGTGACCGGGCCCGGCACCGACCTGCACCACCTGCGCCCGGCGGACGTCCAGGTCAACAGCATCCGCGGCAACCTCGACTTCGACAACGGCGGCAGCGCGGTGACGGGCGGCGGCGGCAGCCGGGTGGACTCCGACTCCTTCGAGCCGCGCGACGCCGACAAGGGCGACGTCGCCCGCATGATCCTGTACATGGCCGTGCGCTACGACGGCGGTGACGGGTTCGCCGACCTGGAGCCGGACGACGTGGTCGGCAACGGCAGCACCCCGTACATGGGCAGGCTCTCCGTGCTCAAGCAGTGGAACGACCAGGACCCGCCGAGCGCCTTCGAGGAGCACCGCAACCAGGTCATCTACGACTCCTACCAGCACAACCGCAACCCGTTCATCGACCACCCGGAGTGGGTGGACGCGATCTGGTAGCGGTCCCGCGGGCCGCCCGGACCCCCGACCCGCGCGGGGCGTCCGGGCGGCCTCGCCGTGTCCCCCATCGCCGGGGACGGCGCGGCCGGGCCGGGAACCCTCGCGGTCGGCCGGCGTCGCCCCCGGCCTCCGTCAGTCCAGGTGCGTCGGCGCGAACATCCGCAGCAGGGCCGGCAGGACGACCACCGAGGGGCCCGGGGCGGCCAGCGCCTTCGCCAGGTCCGCCTCCAGCGTCGCGGGGCTGCTGAGCGTGCCCGGCACCCCGAAGGACTCGGCGAGGGCCACGTAGTCCGGCCGGGACAGCTCCGTCCCGGTCGCCTCCCCGAAGGTGTCCGTCATGTACTCGCGGAGGATGCCGTAGCCGCCGTCGTCGACGATCAGCCAGGTGACCGGCAGGCCGTACTGCTTCGCCGTCGCCAGCTCGGCGATCGAGTACAGCGCGCCGCCGTCCCCGGACACCGCGAGCACCGGGCGGGAGGGGTCGGCCGCCGCCGCGCCGAGCGCCGCCGGGAAGCCGTAGCCGAGGCCGCCCGCGCCCTGCGCGGAGTGCATGGTGTTGGCGCCGCGCGGGTCGAAGGCGGACCAGGCCCAGTAGGCCAGGATCGTCATGTCCCAGAAGGACGGCGAGTCCGCGGGCAGGGCGCCGCGCACAGACGCGAGCACGTCCTGTTCCAGGGTGAGTTCCTGGCCCGCGATACGGTCCGCGACCCGGGCGAGCACCGAGGTCACCCGGTCCGCCGCCGCCGCGTCGGGGCGCTCCTCGACCGTCTCCAGGAGCGCGGAGAGGGCGAGCCGGGCGTCCGCGTGGATGCCGAGCGCCGGGTGGTTGGACTCCAGCTTGCCGACGTCGGCCTCGATCTGCACGACCCGGCCGCGGGGCGTGAACGTGTGGTAGTTCGAGGAGAGTTCGCCCAGGCCCGAGCCGACGACCAGCAGGACGTCCGCGTCCTCCAGGAAGTCGGTGGTGTGCCGGTCCTCCAGCCAGGACTGGAGCGAGAGCGGGTGCTCCCAGGGGAAGGCGCCCTTGCCGCCGAAGGTGGTGACGACCGGCGCGTTCAGCCTCTCGGCGAGCAGACGCAGTTTGCCCGAGGCGTCCGCCCGGACCACGCCGCCGCCCGCGATGATCGCGGGACGCTCGGCGGTGGAGAGCAGATGGGCGGCGAGCGCGGTGAGTTCGGGGCGCGGGACGACGTCCTCGGGAGTGGCGTCCATCGCGGTCACCACCGGCAGGGAGGTCTCGGCGAGCAGGACGTCCTGCGGGATCTCCACCCACACCGGACCGTGCGGGACGGTCAGCGCCGACTCCCAGGCCGCCGCGATCGCGGACGGGATCTGCGACGGCGTGCGGACCGTGTGGACCGACTTGACCACCCCCCGGAACGACGCCTGCTGGTCGGGGAGTTCGTGCAGGTAGCCGTGGCGCCCGCCGCCCAGGCCCGCGGTGGGGACCTGGCTGCTGACGGCGAGCACCGGCGCCGAGGCGGCCCGCGCCTCCTGGAGCGCGGCCAGCGAGGTCAGCGCGCCGGGTCCGGTGGAGAGCAGCAGCGGCGCGGCCTCGCCGGTGACCCGGCCGTAGGCGTCCGCCGCGAACCCGGCGTTGTTCTCGACGCGCAGACCGACGTACCGGAGGTCGGAGCGGCGCAGCGCGTCGAACATGCCGAGCGCGTGCTGGCCGGGCAGCCCGAAGACGGTGGTCGCGCCGAGGCCGGAGAGGGTCTCCACGACCAGGTCTCCGCCGGTGCGGCCCGGGGGCGGGTTGAGCGCGGCCTCCGTCTGCGCCGCCGACGGGCGGAGGACCGGGTCGTGGTCGTGGGTCACTTGGTCCGGGCCTCCGCGATCTGGCGGGACATGATGGTGGTCAGCTCGTAGGCGGTGTGGGACGCCGCCACCGCGGTGATCTCCGCGTGGTCGTAGGCCGGCGCGACCTCGACGACGTCGGCCGAGACCAGGTTGCACGAGGACAGCCCGCGCAGGATCTCCAGCAGTTCGCGGGAGGTCATGCCGCCCGCCTCCGGGGTGCCGGTGCCGGGCGCGTGCGCCGGGTCGAGGCAGTCGATGTCGATGGAGATGTAGAGCGGGCGGTCGCCGATGCGCTGGCGGAGCTGGTCGGCGACCTCGTCGGCGCCGCGCCGGTAGATGTCCGCCGAGGTGACGATGCCGAAGCCCATCTTCTCGTCGTCGGTGAGGTCCTGCTTGCCGTACAGCGGTCCGCGGGTGCCGACGTGCGAGAGCGCCTCGGTGTCGAGGATGCCTTCCTCGACGGCGCGGCGGAACGGCGTGCCGTGGGTGTATTCGGCGCCGAAGTAGGTGTCCCAGGTGTCGAGGTGGGCGTCGAAGTGGAGCAGGGCGACCGGGCCGTGCTTCTTGGCGACCGAGCGCAGCAGCGGCAGCGCGATGGTGTGGTCGCCGCCGAGGGTCATCAGCCGGGCGCCGGTGCCGAGCAGGTCGTCGGCCGCGGCCTCGACGGTCTCCACGGCCTCGTTGATGTTGAACGGGTTCGCGGCGATGTCGCCGGCGTCGGCGACCTGGGCGAGCGCGAACGGCGAGGCGTCCTGGGCGGGGTTGTAGGGGCGGAGCAGCCGGGACGCCTCGCGGATCGCGTTGCCGCCGAAGCGGGCGCCCGGCCGGTAGGAGACACCGGAGTCGAACGGCACGCCCACGACGGCGACGTCGGCGCTGCCGACCTCGTCGAGGCGGGGCAGCCGGGCGAAGGTCGCGGGGCCGGCGTACCGCGGGACGCGGGACGAGTCGACGGGGCCGCGGGGCGTCTCGTTGCTCATGGGGCGATGCCTTCTTTCCTACGCTTCGTCGCGTATGGACGACTAAGTACGACTAGTACGACTCTACTGGTGAACGGGGACCGGCTCGGCCGCGGGTTCGGTGTCCCGGCCGGCCAGCCGCGCGCGCCAGACGGCCAGCACCGCCGCGTCCGTCGCGGGCGTCAGCAGCGAGACGGTCACGTAGGCGGCCAGGGAGAGGAGCAGCCCGTAGTAGACGGGCTCGTTGGCAAGGATGCCGTACCCGGCCATCAGGGCGACGACGGCGAGGCCGCCGACGGCCACGGAGGCGAGCGCGCCCTGCGCCGTGCCCCGCTTCCACAGCAGTCCGCCGAGGATCGGCACGAGCAGCCCGGCCACGAGCAGGTTGTACGCGACGGTCAGCGCCTCGACGACGTTGTTCAGCGCGATCGCGGTACCGATCGTGGCGACGCCCATGACCAGGATGAAGACCCGGTTGCCCCGGACCTCGTCGTGGGCGTCGCCGGTGCCGCGCCGCACCGCGCCGCGCAGCCGCGACCAGATGTCGTTGTTGGCGACCGTGGCGCAGGCGATCAGGGCACCGGAGGAAGTGGACATCACGGCGGCGAGGGCGGCGGCGAGCACCAGGCCCCGCACACCGACGGGGAGTTCGTCCTTGACGATGGTCGCGAAGGCCGTGTCGGCGCTGGGCAGCTCGGGGTACATGACCTTGGCCGCGGTGCCGATGACGGCTCCGGCGACGGCGTACACCAGGCAGTAGGTGCCGGCCACGGTGCCGCCCCACTTGGCGGTCCGGTCGCCGCGGGCGGTGAACACGCGCTGCCAGATGTCCTGGCCGATCAGCATGCCGAAGGTGTAGATGAGGACGTAGGTGAAGATCGTCTCGCCGCCGATGCCCAGCGGGTCGAAGTACTCCGTCGGGAGCTTGGCCTTCATCTCGGAGAACCCGCCCGCCTTGACCACGGCGACGGGCAGCAGCAGGAGCAGCACCCCCACGGTCTTGACGACGAACTGCACCATGTCGGTGAGGGTGATCGACCACATGCCGCCGAGCGTGGAGTACGCGACGACGATCGAGCCGCCGAGGACGATGGCGAGCGTCCGGTTCATGTCGAAGAGGACGTCGAAGATCGTGGCGTACGCGATGGTCGAGGTGACCGCCAGCATGAGGGTGTACGCCCACATGACGACACCGGAGATGACACCCGCCCGGCCGCCGTAGCGCAGGTCGAGCATCTCGGAGACGGTGTAGACCTTCAGGCGGGCTATGCGGGCGGAGAAGAACACGCTGAGGGCCAGCAGGCCGAGGCCGATGGTGAAGACCATCCAGGCCCCGGAGAGCCCGTACCGGTAGCCGAGCCCGACACCGCCGATGGTGGACGCGCCGCCGAGGACGATGGCGGCCATGGTGCCGGAGTACATGGCGGGCCCGAGGCGCCGCCCGGCGACCAGGAACTCGCTCTTGGACCGGGCGCGGCGCATGCCCCACCAGCCCATGGCCAGCATGCCGGCCAGATAGACGACGATCACGGTGTAGTCGACGGCCATGGGTCTCCTCGGGGCGTTCGGTGGCGTGTCGTGCGCGTGCTGGGGGAACGGGCCGGCAACGCAGCGCGGGGACATCCGCCCGTACCCGCGGCTGCCGGTCGGGACCGACACTAGGTGGCCGGAAAGCGACTGCGAAGTGTACGTTTCATCCATTCGACCCGAGCGGGATGGAGGAAACGTCCACCATGCCGGTCCCCCAGGCACCGTCACCCCCACCGTCACCTCCGCCCCCGCGCGTCCCGCCGGCCCCACCGCCCCCGCCGGCCCCCGCGGTGCCGCCGACTCCCCCGGTCGCGCTGACGGCGCTCCTGGCCCGGGAGGACCTCGGACTGCGCCTGCTCGCCGGTCCCGCCGGAGCGGGGACGGTGATCCACTGGGCGCACACCTCGGAGATGGCCGACCCCTTCCCCTACCTGCTGGGCGGCGAACTGCTGCTGACGGCCGGGGTCCACGTCCCGGAACCGGAACCCGGCGCCGGTGCGGGCCCCCCGGAGCGCGGCTCGCGCGAGTACTTCGACGCCTACGTCTCCCGGATCGTCGCCGCGGGCGGCGCGGCGCTCGGCTTCGGGCTGGCCCCGGTGCACGACGCGGTGCCCGCCGCGCTGATCGCGGCCTGCGAGGCCCACGGGCTGCCCCTGCTGGAGGTCCCGCCCCGGACCACGTTCTCGGGCGTGGCCCGCGCGGTGTGGCAGCTCATGGCACAGGCCCGGCTCGCGGAACTGCGCCGGGTGACCGAGGCGCAGCAGAGCCTGGCCGCCGCGGCGGCCCGTCCCGATCCGGTCCCGGCGGTGCTCCGGCGGCTCGCCGAGCGGATGGGCGGACTCGCCGTGCTGTACGGCCCCGAGGGCACGGAGCTGGCCCGGACCGGCAAGGCCCCGGCCCTCGCCGGGTCCGGGACCGGCGCCGGGCGGAACACCTCGCGGCCCGCCTCCCCGAAGCGCCCGGCGGACGGCGCCGCCCCCCACCCGGCCGGCACCGCACCGGCGGGGGAGGCGCCCGCTCCGCCGGACGGCCCCGCCGACACCCCGGTCGGCGCCCCCGCGGCCCCCTCCCCGGGCGCCCCGGCGGACGGCTCCTCGGCGGGGCGGGCCGCGCCCGGTGCCGCCGGGCCGCCCGCCGGGGGACACCCGGCCGAGGCGGCGCTCGCCGCGCTGGCCGGGGTCGTCCGGCCGGCCCCCGGTCCGGGCGCACCGCCCCCGGCGCGCGCCGCCTCCACCGCCCCGGCGTCCTCCGCCGCTCCCCCTCCCTCGCCCGTGCCCTCGTCCGCCACCGACACCGTGGCCGGGGTGCACCTCGCCGCCTACGCGCTCGGCGGCAACGGGGGCTTCGTCCTCGGTGTCGCCGCCCCGCGCCGGGAGCCCGGGGACCACACCATCGCCTCCGTGGCGTCCGTGCTGCTCTCCCTCCTCACCGGGGAGCAGCTGAGCGGCAGCGGCGCGGCCCGGTCGGCGGCGCTGGTGCGGCTGCTGCTGGGTTCCGCGCCGCGGGCGGTGGCCCCCCTTCTCGGCGGTGCCCGGTGGACCGTCGTGCACGCGTGCCGGGGCGGGGACGCTCCCGCCCCGGACACCGTCACCGCCGCCGCACTGGGAGCCGCCCTCGGCTCCGCGCTGGTGGACGTGGACGGCGGCGTCGTGCGCGTACTGGTCCCCGGCGACCGCCCGCCCGCCGGGCAGCCGGGCTGGACCGTCGGGGTCAGCGCGCCCGCCGGCCCGGACGACTGGGCCGCCGCCGACGTCCAGGCTTCCCGGGCGCTGGCCCGCGCTCGCGCGACCCGCACCGCCCTGGTCCGGCACGGCGACCGCCCCGCACTCGCCGATCTGCTTCCCGCGGACGACGCCGAGGCCCACGCCCGTGCCCTGCTCGCCCCGCTCGCCGGATCGCCCGCACTGACCGAGACCCTGCGCACCTGGCTGTCCCTGCACGGCAGTTGGGACCGGACGGCGGTGGCGCTCTCGGTGCACCGCAATACCGTCCGGCAACGCGTCGCCCGCTGCTCGGCGTTGCTGGAGGCGGACCTCGACGACCCGGACGTGCGGATGGAGTTGTGGTTCGCCCTCAGGTCCGGGTGAGCGCGCCGCGGCCCGGTGCGGCAGAGCTGCCGGCCGTCCCCGACGCGGCCGGCGGGGAGGCGGTTCCGCGCCACGCCGCCGCTCGCCTCCGTGCGCGGCGGTGCGGGTGGCCGGCACCGGACGCGGCCGGCGGCACGCCCCCGACCGGTGCGCACGGCCCTCCCCGGGCCGGCGTCCTTCCGCGGTCCGCCGCAGTGACGCGCGTCCCAGCGGCCGGGACGGCCGCGCCCGCGGCGGGGCCCACCGGCACAATGGGAGCCATGCCGATACCCGGGACCCCCAGCCGCGCCGAACTCGTCGACCATCTCGTGCGGACCCGCATCGCGGGCGACGTCGCCACCCCCCGCGAGAACAACCTCTCCCACTACCGCAAGCTGGCCAACGGCGAGCGCAACTGGTGGCTCGGCCTGGAGCTCGGCGACCGCTGGACCGACGAGCAGGACGTGCTCGCGGTGATGGCGGAGCGGGTCGGTGTCAGCGACGACCCGGAGCACCGGTACGGGCAGGACACCATCGACCCCGAGCTGACCGTGGACGGCCTGGACCGGCTCGCGGCGCGGCTGCGCAAGGCGGCGGGGGGACGGCAGCGGGTGCTGTTCGCGACCGGCCACCCCGGAGGTCTGCTCGACGTCCACCGGGCCACCGCCGCCGCGCTGCGCGCCGCCGGCTGCGAGATCGTGGTGATCCCCGAGGGGCTGCGGACGGAGGAGGGCTACGTCGTGCAGTTCGCCGACGTGGCGATGCTGGAGCACGGGGCCACGCTGTGGCACACGCACTCGGGCGAGCCGATGCGCGCCATCCTCGACGGCCTGGAGCGAGCGGGGCGCCCGCTGCCCGACCTGGTCGTCGCCGACCACGGCTGGGCGGGCCGCGCGGGCCAGCAGGGCGTGGACTCCGTCGGCTACGCCGACTGCAACGACCCGGCCCTGTTCCTGGCCGAGGCGGAGGGCACCGTGCAGGTCGTGGTCCCGCTCGACGACCACGTGGCCAGCCCGCGCCACTACGACCCGATGACCGCGTACCTGCTGAAGGAAGCCGGCCTGGCCTGAGGGCTGTCCCGGCATCCGCGGCGGGCGCGCGACGACGGGACACGGCACCTCGCCGCGTTGCCGGACCGCCCGCACACGCCCGGCACGAGGACGGCCCTCCGCCGTGCGATGCACCGCAGCCGACGCCACGCGCCGATCCACCGGGGATCACGGGACAGCCCCCAACCGGGCGCGGTGCGTCCGGCCCACCGGCGCATTCCGGTGCGCTGGACGCGCACGGCGGACGCGGGTGCGCGCCGACCCGGCGTCCGGCCGGTGGCCGCCGGAGGCGTTCCGGGCCGGGGTCCGGTGTCCCGCCCGCGCGGAGCACGCACCGGGGACGCCGGCACGCCCCCGCACCCGCCCCCGCACCCGCGCCCACCGGCCGCCGGACCGGCGCCCTCCGGATGCCGGGCCGGGGCTCCGCGTGCGCCGCCGCGACCGGTCACGGCCAGGGGTTCAGGCCCTCCGCCCGCCGCTGGGCGTACCCGGGTGTCGGGTCCAGGTACACCCGGACCACCGACGGGAAGACCTCGCGCAGCCGGTCCTCCGCCCGCTCGCAGGCCCATTCGATCTGGGCCGCCGTCGACACGTCCCGGAAGTCGACCTTGGCGGCCACGAGCGCCTCGCGCGGCCCCTGCACGAGCGTCGTCAGCTCCAGGACGGCCTCCACCTGCTCGATCGCCAGCAGCTCCGACCGGATCCGCTCCCGCACCGCCCGGGGCAGCGGCCGTCCGATGAGCAGCTCCGCGTTGGAGCGGCCGAGCACCCAGGCGACGCAGAGCAGCAGTGCGCCGATCAGGAGGGAGGCGACGCCGTCCCACACCCCGGAGCCGGTGAGCTGCCCGCCGAGCAGGCCGCCCGCGGCGAACACCAGGCCGACGAGCGCCGCGGAGTCCTCCAGGACGACGGCCTTCACGGCCGTGTCGGGGGTGTACCTCAGGTAGTGCGCGAACGGGGCGCGGACCCGGGCGGCCTCGCCGCGGGCCTGGCGCAGCCCCGTGCGCAGGGAGTAGCCCTCCAGCAGGAAGGCGACGCCGAGCACGACGTAGGAGACGAGCGGGCTGCCGAGCTCCTCGCCCGCGACCAGGGTGTGGACGCCGTCGTAGATCGAGAAGACCGCGCCGCCGACGAAGGTGGCGACGGCGGCGAGCAGGGCCCAGATGTAGCGTTCGGGGCCGTAGCCCAGGGGGTGCTCCTCGTCGGCCGGCCGCGTGCTGCGTTTGAGGGCGGTCAGCAGCAGGAGTTCGGTGACGGTGTCGGCGACGGAGTGCGCCGCCTCCGACAGCATCGCGCTGGACCCGCTGATGATGCCCGCGACCGCCTTGGCGAGCGCGATGCCGAGGTTGGCGGCGGCGGCGACGATCACCGTGGCGACGGACTCGCCCCCGCCGTCCCGGCCCGCCGCCGGGTCCCGCTCTGCTGGTGTCATGCCCCAGTCTTACCGGCGGAGCGCTACCGGGGGACGCGGACCACGCCCTCCTGGATGACCGAGATGGCCAGCCGGCCGTCCCGTGTGTAGATCCGGGCCTGGCCCAGGCCGCGGCCGCCGGACGCGGACGGCGACTCCTGGTCGTACAGCAGCCACTCGTCGGCGCGGAAGGGGCGGTGGAACCACATCGCGTGGTCCAGGGACGCCCCGACGACGTCCCCGGTCACCCAGCCGCCGCGGCCGTGCGCGAGGAGGATCGAGTCCAGCAGGGTCATGTCGGAGACGTAGGTGGCGAGGACGACGTGCAGCAGTGGCCGGTCGACCGCTCCGTCGAGCTTGCCGTTGGTGCGGAACCACACCTGGGAGCGCGGTTCGCGGACCTCGCCGACGGTGCCGTAGGGCGGGGCGTCGACGTAGCGCAGGTCGACCGCCTCGCGGGCCTCCAGGACGCGTTCGAGGACGTCGGTGCCGGAGAAGGCGTCGGCGTACCGGGGCAGCAGTTCGGCGGCCGTGGGCAGCGTCTCGGGGTCGGGCGCGGACGGCATCTCCGCCTGGTGCTCCATGCCCTCCTCGTCCGTCTGGAAGGACGCGGAGAGGTGGAAGATCGGCTGTCCGTGCTGGACGGCGACCACGCGGCGCGTGGTGAAGGAGCGGCCGTCGCGGATGCGGTCGACCGTGTACACGATGGGCGCCCCCGGGTCGCCGGCGCGCAGGAAGTAGGCGTGCAGGGAGTGGGCGTGCCGGTCGGGCGGGACCGTGCGCCCGGCGGCGACCAGGGCCTGCGCCGCCACCTGCCCGCCGAAGACGCGGGGGACGACGGCGGAACGGGACCGGCCGCGGAAGATGTCCTCCTCGATCCGCTCCAGGTCGAGCAGATCGAGGAGGGACTGGAGTGCCTCGCTCATGGGGCAGTCGTACCGTGCAGTCGTTTCGCCGGCCTTACAGGCCCATGTTCTTGGCGATGATCGACTTCATGATCTCGCTGGTGCCGCCGTAGATGCGGTTGACCCGGTTGTCCGCGTACAGGCGGGCAATCGGGTACTCGTTCATGAAGCCGTAGCCGCCGTGCAGCTGGAGGCAGCGGTCGATGACGCGGTGCGCGACCTCGGTGCAGAACAGCTTGGCGCTGGCGGCCTCGGCGGGGGTCAGCTCGCCCGCGTCGAGGGCTTCCAGGGCGCGGTCGGCGACGGCCTCGGCCGCGTCCACCTCGGCCTGGCAGGCGGCCAGCTCGAACTTGGTGTTCTGGAAGGACGCGACGGACTTGCCGAAGACGGTCCGCTCCTGGACGTACTCCTTGGCGAACCGCACGGCGGCCTTGGCCTGGGCGTAGGCGCCGAAGGCGATGCCCCAGCGCTCGGAGGCGAGGTTGTGGCCGAGGTAGTAGAAGCCCTTGTTCTCCTCGCCGAGCAGGTCCTCGACGGGCACCTTGACGTCGACGAACGCCAGCTCGGCGGTGTCGGACGTCTTCAGGCCGAGCTTGTCGAGCTTGCGGCCGACGGAGTAGCCCTCGGAGGTGGTGTCCACCGCGAACAGGGAGATGCCGAAGCGGCGGTCCTCCGCGGTGGGCGCGGAGGTGCGGGCGCAGACGATCACCCGGTCGGCGTGCACACCGCCGGTGATGAAGGTCTTGGCGCCGTTGAGGACGTAGTGCGTGCCGTCCTCGGAGAGCTTGGCGGTGGTCTTCATGCCCGCGAGGTCGGAGCCGGTGCCCGGCTCGGTCATCGCCAGGGCCCACATCTCCTCGCCGCTGACGAACTTGGGCAGGAAGCGCTTCTTCTGCTCGTCGGTGGCGAGCATCTTGATGTAGGGCAGGCCGAGCAGGACGTGCACGCCCGATCCGCCGAACTGGACACCGGCGCGCGCGGTCTCCTCGTACATCACGGCCTCGAACTTGTACGAGTCGATGCCCGCACCGCCGAACTCCTCGTCGACGCGGATACCGAAGACGCCCAGCTCGGCGAGCTTGTAGTAGAAGTCGCGCGGCGCCTGGCCGGCGGCGAACCACTCGTCGTAGACCGGGACGACCTCGGCCTCGATGAAGGCGCGCAGGGTCTCCCGGAACGCCTCGTGGTCCTCGTTGAACACAGTACGGCGCACCGCCGCCACCTCCACCTGGATACCTGGGCATGTCTAAGCGCTTGCTCAGATACGAGGTTACCCGTCGGTCACGACAGCCGTCCAGAGGCCACCGCCCGAGACGCTCGTCACGCCCCGGCCGCACCCGCCGCCCCGAAGGCCCCGCGGGCCATCCGGTGCAGCAGCCCGGCCGTCGCCGCGCGTCCCGGCAGGGCTCCGGGGCGCCCGAGGTGCGGGGTGGAGTTCAGCAGGCCGAAGACCGAGTGCACGGCCGACCGGGCGACGGGCTCGGCCAGCTCCGGGTACACCTCGCGGACCACCTCCACCCACAGCTCGACGTACTGCCGCTGGAGCTGGCGCACCAGCTTGCGGTCGCTGTCCCGCAGGCGATCCAGCTCCCGGTCGTGCAGGGTGATCAGGGGGCGGTCGTCCAGCGCGAAGTCGATGTGCCCCTCGATGAGCGAGTCCAGGAGCGCCTCGGCGCCCCCGTCCGCCTCGGCCACCCGGCGCCTGCCCCCCGCGAGGAGCTGCCCGCTGATACCCACCAGCAGTTCGGCGAGCATCGCGTCCTTGCCGGGGAAGTGCCGGTACAGCCCGGGGCCGCTGATGCCGACCGCCGCCCCTATCTCGTCCACGCCCACACCGTGGAAGCCGCGCTCGGCGAAGAGCCGCGCCGCTTCCCTGAGGATCTGCTCACGGCGGGTGGGGGCGTCGGTTCTGGTGGCCATGGAAGTGATTCTAGACAGGGAGGTTAGCGGTCGTTAACCTGAAGGAAATGCGTTAACGCTCATTAACTGGTCGACCACTGGTGAGGGGACCGCAAGAATGCACGAGGCACCGGAGCTGACGAGCGCGGCCGATCCCGCGTCGGACGCCTGGCGGGCCAACGAGGCGGCGCACCGCGCGCTGGGCGAGGAGCTGCGGGCCAAGCTGGCCGCGGCCCGGCTCGGCGGCGGCGAGAAGGCGCGCGCCCGGCACACCGCGCGCGGCAAGCTGCTGCCCCGCGACCGCGTGGACACCCTCCTCGACCCCGGCTCGCCGTTCCTGGAGCTGGCGCCGCTCGCCGCCGACGGGATGTACGACGGGCAGGCCCCGGCCGCCGGCGTCGTCGCGGGCATCGGCCGGGTCAGCGGCCGCGAGTGCGTGATCGTCGCCAACGACGCCACGGTCAAGGGCGGCACGTACTACCCGATGACGGTGAAGAAGCACCTGCGCGCCCAGGAGGTCGCGCTGGAGAACCGCCTGCCCTGCGTCTACCTCGTCGACTCCGGGGGTGCCTTCCTGCCCATGCAGGACGAGGTCTTCCCCGACCGCGACCACTTCGGGCGGATCTTCTACAACCAGGCCCGGATGTCGGGCGCGGGCATCCCGCAGATCGCCGCGGTCCTCGGCTCCTGCACCGCCGGCGGCGCCTACGTGCCGGCGATGAGCGACGAGGCCGTGATCGTCCGCGGCCAGGGCACGATCTTCCTCGGCGGCCCGCCGCTGGTGAAGGCCGCCACCGGCGAGGTCGTGACGGCGGAGGAACTGGGCGGCGGCGAGGTCCACGCCCGCGTGTCGGGCGTGACCGACCACCTCGCGGAGGACGACGCGCACGCGCTGCGGATCGTCCGGAACATCGTCGCCACCCTCCCCGCGCGCGGGGCACTCCCGTGGTCGGTGGAACCGTCCGTGGAGCCCAAGGCGGACCCGGCCGGGCTGTACGGCGCGGTGCCGGTCGACTCCCGCACCCCCTACGACGTCCGCGAGGTCATCGCGCGCGTGGTCGACGGCTCGCGGTTCGCCGAGTTCAAGGCCGAGTTCGGGCAGACCCTGGTCACCGGGTTCGCCCGGATCGAGGGCCACCCGGTCGGCATCGTCGCGAACAACGGCATCCTCTTCTCCGAGTCGGCCCAGAAGGGCGCGCACTTCATCGAGCTGTGCGACCAGCGCGGCATCCCGCTGGTGTTCCTCCAGAACATCTCGGGCTTCATGGTCGGCCGCCAGTACGAGGCGGGCGGCATCGCCAAGCACGGCGCGAAGATGGTCACGGCGGTGGCCTGCACGCGCGTGCCGAAGCTGACCGTCGTGATCGGCGGATCGTACGGCGCGGGCAACTACTCGATGTGCGGCCGGGCGTACTCGCCGCGCTTCCTGTGGATGTGGCCCGGGGCGAAGATCTCCGTGATGGGCGGCGAGCAGGCCTCCTCGGTCCTCGCGACCGTCAAGCGCGACCAGTTGGAGGCGCGCGGGGAGTCCTGGTCCGCCGAGGACGAGGAGGAGTTCAAGGCGCCGATCCGCGGGCAGTACGAGCGCCAGGGCAGCGCGTACTACGCGACCGCCCGGCTCTGGGACGACGGGGTCATCGACCCGGCGGAGACCCGGCAGGTCCTCGGACTCGCCCTGACCGCCTGTGCCAACGCGCCCCTGGGTGACCCCCAGTTCGGCGTCTTCCGGATGTGAGGGGACCCATGTTCGACACGGTGCTTGTGGCCAACCGGGGCGAGATCGCCGTACGCGTCATCCGCACGCTGCGCGCGCTCGGCGTGCGCTCGGTGGCCGTCTTCTCGGACGCCGACGCGGACGCGCGGCACGTCCGGGAGGCCGACACGGCCGTACGGATCGGGCCGGCGCCCGCGTCCGAGAGCTATCTGTCGGTGGAGCGGCTGCTGGAGGCGGCGGCCCGCAGCGGAGCCCAGGCCGTCCACCCGGGGTACGGCTTCCTGGCCGAGAACGCCGTCTTCGCGCGGGCCTGCGCGGACGCCGGACTCGTCTTCATCGGACCGTCCCCCGAGGCGATCTCCCTGATGGGCGACAAGATCCGCGCCAAGGAGACGGTCCGGGAGGCCGGCGTACCGGTCGTCCCCGGCTCCTCGGGCAGCGGCCTGACGGACGCCGAGCTGATCGGGGCGGCACGGGAGATCGGCGTGCCGGTGCTGCTGAAGCCGAGCGCCGGCGGCGGCGGCAAGGGCATGCGCCTGGTCCGCGACGCCGACGCCCTCGCCGACGAGATCGCCGCCGCGCGCCGGGAGGCCCGCGCCTCCTTCGGCGACGACACCCTGCTGGTCGAGCGGTGGGTGGACCGCCCCCGGCACATCGAGATCCAGGTCCTCGCCGACGCCCACGGCAACGTCGTGCACCTCGGCGAGCGCGAGTGCTCCCTCCAGCGCCGCCACCAGAAGATCATCGAGGAGGCGCCGAGCGTCTTCCTCGACTCCGCCACCCGGGCCGCGATGGGCGAGGCCGCCGTCCAGGCGGCCCGCTCCTGCGGCTACCGGGGAGCGGGCACGGTCGAGTTCATCGTCTCCGGCGGCGACGCCTCCTCGTACTACTTCATGGAGATGAACACCCGGCTCCAGGTGGAGCACCCGGTCACCGAACTGGTCACCGGCCTCGACCTGGTCGAGTGGCAGCTGCGGGTGGCCGCGGGCGAGCCGCTCCCCCTCGCGCAGGACGACATCACCCTCACCGGGCACGCCGTGGAGGCCCGGATCTGCGCCGAGGACCCCGCCCGCGGATTCCTCCCCTCCGGCGGCACCGTCCTCGCCCTGCACGAGCCCCGGGGCGAGGGGGTGCGCACCGACTCGGGCCTCTCGGAGGGCACGGAGGTCGGCAGCCTGTACGACCCGATGCTCTCCAAGGTCATCGCCTACGGCCCGGACCGGCCCACCGCGCTGCGCCGGCTGCGGGCCGCCCTCGCCGACACGGTCACCCTCGGCGTCCAGACCAACGCCGGCTTCCTGCGCCGGCTGCTGGCCCATCCGGACGTGGTGGCCGGCGACCTGGACACCGGCCTGGTCGAGCGCGAGGCGCCCGGACTGGTCCCGGAGGGCGTGCCGGAGGAGGTGTACGAGGCGGCGGCGGCGGTGCGGCTCGCTGCTCTGGCCCCGGCGGGCGGCGGCTGGACCGATCCGTTCTCGGTGCCGAGCGGCTGGCGGCTCGGCGGCGTACCGCGGCCGGTGAGCTTCCCGCTGCGGGTCCTGGAGCCCGTCGAGTACACCCCGCGCGGCACCCACTCGGTCGGCGCGGACAAGGTCGCGGTCACGCTCGACGGAGTACGGCACACCTTCCACCGCGCCGGCGACTGGATCGGCCGCGACGGCGACGCCTGGCACGTGCGCGACCACGACCCGGTGGCGGCGTCGCTCACCGGCGCCGCGCACGCCGGCGCCGACTCGCTGACCGCCCCCATGCCGGGCACGGTGACCGTGGTGAAGGTCTCCGTCGGCGACGAGGTGGCCGCCGGCCAGAGCCTGCTGGTGGTCGAGGCGATGAAGATGGAGCACGTCATCTCCGCGCCGCACGCCGGGACGGTCAGCGAACTGGACGTCACACCGGGCACCACGGTCGCGATGGACCAGGTCCTCGCGGTCGTCACCCCCGCGGAGGAGGCGGAGACCGCATGAGCGCCACCGAACGGGCCCTGCCGATGACCGTGCCCGCGCCGGACCTGCCCGCCCGGGTGCGCATCCACGAGGTGGGTGCGCGCGACGGCCTGCAGAACGAGAAGGCGACCGTGCCGACCGAGGTCAAGGCGGAGTTCATCCGGCGTCTCGCCGACGCGGGTCTGACCACGATCGAGGCGACCAGCTTCGTGCACCCCAAGTGGGTGCCCCAACTGGCCGACGCCGAAGCGCTGTTCCCCCAGGTGTCCGGCCTCCCGGTCGCCCTCCCGGTCCTCGTGCCGAACGAGCGTGGCCTGGACCGGGCACTCGCGCTCGGCGCCCGCCAGGTGGCCGTCTTCGCCAGCGCGACGGAGTCGTTCGCCCGGGCCAACCTGAACCGGGGGCTCGACGAGGCGCTCGCCGCGTTCGATCCGGTGGTGCGCCGGGCGAAGGACGCGGGCCTGACCGTCCGCGCCTACGTCTCGATGTGCTTCGGCGACCCGTGGGAGGGAGCCGTCCCGGTCCACCAGGTCGCGCGGGTCTGCACGGCGCTCATGGACATGGGAGCCGACGAGCTGAGCCTCGGCGACACGATCGGCGTGGCGACCCCCGGCCATGTCCGCTCCCTGCTCACGGAGCTGAACGGGCGGGGTGTGCCGACCGGGTCGATCGCCGTGCACTTCCACGACACCTACGGCCAGGCGCTGTCCAACACCCTGGCCGCTCTCCAGCACGGCGTCGGCATCGTCGACGCCTCCGCGGGCGGCCTCGGCGGCTGCCCGTACGCGAAGTCCGCGACCGGCAACCTCGCCACCGAGGACCTCGTGTGGATGCTCCAGGGCCTCGGTATCGACACCGGGGTCGACCTCGGCCGCCTCACCGCCACCAGCGTGTGGATGGCCGGACAACTGGGCCGACCCAGCCCGTCCCGCACCGTCAAAGCCCTCTCCCACCAGGAGTGAACCGCATGTCCCTGGACCACCGCCTGTCCCCCGAACTGGAGGAGCTCCGCCGCACGGTGGAGGCCTTCGCGCACGACGTGGTCGCCCCGAAGATCGGCGACTTCTACGAGCGGCACGAGTTCCCCTACGAGATCGTGCGCGAGATGGGCCGCATGGGCCTGTTCGGGCTGCCGTTCCCGGAGGAGTACGGCGGCATGGGCGGCGACTACCTCGCCCTCGGCATCGCCCTGGAGGAGCTGGCCCGGGTCGACTCGTCCGTGGCCATCACCCTGGAGGCGGGCGTCTCGCTCGGCGCCATGCCCCTCCACCTGTTCGGCACCGAGGCGCAGAAGGCTCGGTGGCTGCCCCGGCTCTGCTCCGGTGAGATCCTCGGCGCGTTCGGCCTGACCGAGCCGGACGGCGGATCGGACGCGGGCGCCACCCGGACGACGGCACGGCTGGACCCGGACACCGACGAGTGGGTCATCAACGGCAGCAAGTGCTTCATCACCAACTCCGGCACGGACATCACCGGCCTGGTGACCGTCACCGCGGTCACCGGCCGCAAGCCCGACGGCAGGCCGCAGATCTCGGCGATCATCGTGCCCTCGGGCACCCCGGGCTTCACGGTCGCCGCCCCGTACTCGAAGGTCGGCTGGAACGCCTCGGACACCCGCGAACTGTCCTTCGTCGACGTCCGGGTGCCGGCCGCGAACCTGCTCGGCGAGGAGGGCCGCGGCTACGCCCAGTTCCTGCGCATCCTGGACGAGGGCCGCATCGCCATCGCCGCGCTCGCCACCGGGCTGGCGCAGGGCTGTGTGGACGAGTCGGTGCGGTACGCCAAGGAGCGGCACGCGTTCGGGCGGCCGATCGGCGCCAACCAGGCCATCCAGTTCAAGATCGCCGACATGGAGGCGAAGGCGCACATGGCCCGCGTCGGCTGGCGCGACGCGGCCTCCCGCCTGGTGGCGGGCGAACCGTTCAAGAAGGAGGCGGCGATCGCGAAGCTCTACTCCTCCACGATCGCCGTGGACAACGCCCGCGACGCCACCCAGGTGCACGGCGGCTACGGCTTCATGAACGAGTACCCGGTGGCCCGGATGTGGCGCGACTCCAAGATCCTGGAGATCGGCGAGGGCACCAGCGAGGTCCAGCGCATGCTCATCGCGCGGGAGTTGGGCCTCTCCGGCTGACCTCCGCCGGCACCGATCCCGACCGGCCGCGCCTCCCTGCACGGGGGGCGCGGCCGGTCTGCGTCCGCGGCACGGCGGGCGGGCCCCCGGCACCCCCACCCCCTGGACAACTACCAAGGTTAGGCTAACCTACCTTCGAACCTGTCCGGCGGGCGCCGTCGCGCGCCCCGTGCCGAAAGCGGCCCCCTCATGCCCAACGCCCGTGCCACCCACCTCACCCGTCGCGGCGTCCTCGCCGCGGGCGGCGCCCTCGGCCTCGGTGTCGCCCTCGCCGCCTGCGGCGACGAAGACGCCTCGAAGAACGGTGGTTCGGACACGGGGAAATCCGGCGCCGCCTCCGGGCCCTGGAGCTTCGAGGACGACCGCGGCACCACGGTCGAGCTGGACAAGACCCCGGCGAACATCGTCGCCTTCACCGGCGTCGCCGCCGCCCTCTTCGACTACGGCATCGAGGTCAAGGGGGTCTTCGGCCCGACCCGGACCAAGGACGGCTCGGCCGACGTCCAGGCCGGCGACATGGACGTCAGCAAGGTGACCGTACTCGGCAACGAGTGGGGCCAGTTCAACATCGAGAAGTACGCGGGCCTCGCACCCGACGTGCTCGTCTCGACGATGTTCGACTCCTCCGGCACCCTCTGGTACGTGCCCGAGGAGTCCAAGGACAAGATCCTCAAGCTGGCCCCGAGCGTCGGCCTGTCGGTGTACGACGTGCAGATGCCGCAGCCGCTCCAGCGCATGCTCGCCCTGGCGAAGTCGCTCGGCGCCGACGTGACGTCGGCCCGGATCGTCGCGTCGAAGAAGAAGTTCGAGAAGGCGGCCGAGCGGCTGCGCGCGGCCGCGAAGGCCCGCCCGGAGATCAAGGTCCTCGCGGGCAGCGCGAGCCAGGACATCTTCTACGTGTCCGGCTCCAACCTCTCCATCGACCTGGAGTACTTCAAGGCGCTCGGCGTGAACATCGTCGAGCCCTCGGCCAAGGCCCTGAAGGCCAGTGGCGGCTGGTTCGAGAACCTGAGCTGGGAGAACGTCGACACCTACCCGGCCGACGTCATCATGATGGACGACCGCACCTCGACCATCCAGCCGGCCGACATCACCGAGGCCACCTGGAAAAAGCTGCCCGCCGTCAAGGCCGGCCAGGTCGTCGCGCGCACCCCGGAGCCGATCCTGTCGTACGACAAGTGCGCCCCGATCCTCGACCGGCTCGCCGAGGCCATCGAGAACGCCAGGAAGGTCGCCTGACACCCGCACGCCCACGTGAACCCCGACACCTCTCCGGGAGCACTCATGACGACGGCCGTGGCCGCCCCGTTCCGCTTCTTCTCCCTCCGGGTCGTGACCACGCGGCGGCTCGGCCCGTCCCTGGTCCGGGTAACCTTCGGCGGGCCCGACCTGGACCGGTTCCGCTCCGAGGGGCGCGACCAGTCGCTGTCGCTGTTCCTGCCACACCCCGGCCAGAGCGAACCGGCGGTGCCCGTCGACCGGGGAGACGGGTGGTGGCAGGCGTGGCGCGAACTCCCCGACGACGTACGGGCCGTGATGCGCTCGTACACCCTGCGCGCACTGCGCCGCACACCGGGCGGGCCCACCGAGATCGACATCGACTTCGTGCTGCACGGCACGGAGCCGGGGTCCGCCGTCCCGGCCGGGCCCGCCTCGCGCTGGGCCTCGCGGGCGCGGCCCGGCGACCGGGTCGTCCTGCTCGGCCCCGCCGTCGCGGACAACCGGGCGATCCGGTTCCGGCCGCCGTCCGGCACCGATCTCGTCGTCCTGTGGGGCGACGAGACGGCCCTGCCCGCGGTCTGCGCCATCCTGTCCTCGCTGCCCGCCGGACTGCCCGTCCACGCCTGGCTGGAGGTCGGCCACCCCGGCGACGTCCGGGAACCGGTGACGGCGGCGGACGCCCGGATCACCTGGCGGGTCCGGGACGGCCGCGCCGGCCCGGACTCCGCCGCGACGCTCGACGCCCTGCGGGCCGCCCGGCTGCCGGCTGCGACGGCGCCGTACGCCTGGGTCGCGGGTGAGGCCGGACGCGTCAGGGACGTCCGCAGGCACCTGGTGCGCGAGCGGGGACTGGACCGGCGGCGGGTCACCTTCGTCGGCTACTGGCGGCAGGGTCTGACGGAGGAGCAGCTCCACCAGAGCGGCGCCTAGCGCGCCGACCGGACGGGTTCACCGACGCGCGGCGTCCGGCTCGCGGCGTCCGGCACCGCTCCTCGCCGCGCCGTCGCACCACCCGCATACATCCCGTACACGGGCGACGCTCCACCCGCGATGCACCGCACCGGGCACCGCGAGCCGTCCGACGAACCCTCCCGGCCCGTCCGCCGCGGGACGCCCCGCCCGCCCGCCGCACCGGGCGGAAGCCCCCGCACCTCCCCGCCGGCACGCCGAGAGCACGCGCGCGACGCCCCGCGGCCCGCCCTCCGGGCGAACGACGGGACATGCGCAACTCGCCCTGGCTCAGCGCCGGCCGGCCCCATCCGGCGACGACCGGCGGGAGGTGCGGTCCCGGGCCGGGGAACCTGCCGAAGGGCAGGTCGTGGCGTTCAACTTAGGTTAGGCTAACCTAAGCAATGCTTCGCGGCCCGCCCTTTCCCCGTCCCGCTCGGACTCTCCCCCGCACGGAGGACCCCCACATGCGCTCGCACCTGCTCAACGACACCACCGCGGACCGGTACCGCCGCTCCGTGACCGAAGGCGTCGAGCGGGTGGCGGCCAAACTCGCCACCACCACCGGCCCGTTCACGGGCGTCGCGGTCGACGACCTCGCCCCCCGCATCGCGGGCATCGACCTCGACAAGCCCCTGCACGACAGCACCGCCGCCCTCGACGAACTGGAGGAGGTCTACCTCCGGGACGCGGTCTACTTCCACCACCCCCGCTACCTCGCCCACCTCAACTGCCCGGTCGTCATCCCGGCGGTGCTCGGCGAGGCGGTGCTCTCCGCCGTCAACTCCTCCCTGGACACCTGGGACCAGTCGGCCGGCGGCACCCTCATCGAGCGCAGGCTCGTCGACTGGACCTGCGAGCGCGTCGGCCTCGGACCGCGCGCCGACGGCGTCTTCACCAGCGGCGGCAGCCAGTCCAACCTCCAGGCGCTGCTGCTGGCCCGCGAGGAGGCCGCGCCGGCGGACCTCGGCGACCTGCGGATCCTCGTCTCGGAGGCCGGCCACTTCAGCGTCAGGAAGTCGGCCACACTCCTCGGACTCGGCCCCGACGCCGTCGTGACCGTCCCCGTCGACCACGACCAGCGCATGCAGACCGTGGCCCTCGCCCGGGAACTGGAGCGCTGCGAGGAGGCCGGCCTCGTCCCCATGGCCGTCGTCGCCACCGCGGGCACCACCGACTTCGGTTCCATCGACCCGCTCCCCGAGATCGCGGCGCTCTGCGCGCGGTCCGGCGCCTGGATGCACGTGGACGCCGCCTACGGCTGCGGCCTGCTCGCCTCCCGGAGGAACCGCGACCGCCTCCACGGCATCGAGCGCGCCGACTCCGTCACGGTCGACTACCACAAGTCCTTCTTCCAGCCGGTGAGTTCCTCGGCCCTGCTGGTCCGCGACGGCGGCACGCTGCGGCACGCGACCTATCACGCGGAGTACCTCAACCCGCGCCGGATGGCCGAGGAGCGCATCCCCAACCAGGTCGACAAGTCCCTCCAGACCACCCGCCGGTTCGACGCCCTGAAACTCTGGATGACCCTGCGGGTGATGGGCGCCGACGCCGTCGGCGACCTCTTCGACGAGGTGTGCGACCTGGCGGCCCGAGGCTGGGAACTGCTGGCCGCCGACCCGCGGTTCGACGTCGTCGTGGAGCCCTCGCTGTCCACCCTCGTCTTCCGCTTCGTCCCGCCCGGCGTCACCGACCCCGGCGCGATCGACCGCGCCAACCTGTACGCCCGCAAGGCCCTGTTCGCCTCCGGTGACGCCGTCGTGGCGGGCACCAAGGTCCGCGGACGCCACCACCTGAAGTTCACCCTGCTCAACCCGGAGACGACGGTGGACGACATCGCCGCCGTCCTCGACCTGATCGCCGGCCACGCCGAGCAGTACCTGGGAGACTCCCTTGACCGCGCCAGCTGACACCACGGACACGACCCACGACTTCGTGGGGATCGGGCTGGGGCCCTTCAACCTCGGCCTCGCCTGCCTCACCGAACCGATCGCCGAACTCGACGGCGTCTTCCTGGAGTCGAAGCCCGCCTTCTCGTGGCACTCCGGGATGTTCCTGGAGGGCGCCCACCTCCAGACGCCCTTCCTGTCGGACCTGGTCACCCTCGCCGACCCGACGTCCCCGTACTCCTTCCTCAACTACCTGAAGGAGTCCGGCCGCCTGTACTCGTTCTACATCCGCGAGAACTTCTACCCGCTGCGCGTGGAGTACGACGCCTACTGCCGCTGGGCCGCGAACAGGCTCCGCACCGTCCGCTTCGGCACCACGGTCGTGGAGGTGACCTGCGAGGACGAGGTGTACGCCGTGCGCACGGCGGGCGGCGAGGTCTACCGCGCCCGCCACCTGGTCCTCGGCACCGGCACGCAGCCCCACGTGCCGCCGGCCTGCGCCGGCCTCGGCGGCGACTTCGTCCACACCTCACGCTACATGGACCACAAGCGGGAGCTGCAGTCCAAGGAGTCGATCACCCTGGTGGGCAGCGGCCAGTCCGCCGCGGAGATCTTCCACGACCTGCTGGGCGAGATCGACGTCCACGGCTACCGGCTGACCTGGGTGACCCGCTCGCCGCGCTTCTTCCCCCTCGAATACACCAAGCTCACCCTGGAGATGACCTCCCCGGAGTACATCGACTACTTCCACGCGCTGCCCGAGCCGACCCGCTACCGCCTCCAGGACGAGCAGAAGGGCCTGTTCAAGGGCATCGACGGCGACCTGATCAACGGCATCTTCGACCTGCTGTACCAGAAGAACCTGGACGGCCCGGTTCCGGCCCGCCTGCTCACCAACTCCTCCCTGGAGTCGGCCCGCCACGAGAACGGGACGTACACCCTGGGGCTGCGCCAGCAGGAGCAGGACAAGGAGTACGAACTGCGCTCGGCGGGGCTGATCCTGGCGACCGGCTACCGCTACACCGAGCCCGCGTTCCTCGCCCCCGTCCGCGACCGCCTGCGCTACGACGGCCGCGGCAACCTCGACGTGGCCCGCAACTACGCCGTCGACACCACCGGACGCGGGATCTTCCTGCAGAACGGCGGCGTCCACACCCACTCGATCACCTCGCCGGACCTCGGGATGGGCGCGTACCGCAACGCGTACATCATCCGCGAGCTGCTCGGCACCGAGTACTACCCGGTCGAGAAGACCATCGCGTTCCAGGAGTTCTCCGCATGAGCACCACCACCGCACTCGGCACCTTCCGCCTCCGCCCCCTCGACCCGGCCGCGGACGCCCCCCTGCTGCACCGCTGGGTGACGCACCCGAAGGCGGCCTTCTGGATGATGCAGGAGGCGAGCCAGGCCGACGTGGAACGCGAGTACACCGCCATCGCGGCCGACGAGCACCACCACGCCCGGATCGGGCTGCTCGACGGGGAGCCCGTCTTCCTCATGGAGCGCTACGACCCGCGCCACGTCGAACTGGTCGGGCTCTACGACCCGGAACCCGGCGACGTCGGGATGCACTTCCTGGTCGCGCCGACCGACACCCCCGTGCACGGATTCACCCGCGCCGTGATCACCGCCGTGATGGAGCACCTCTTCGCCGACCCGGCGACCCGGCGCGTGGTCGTGGAGCCGGACGTGGGCAACACGGCGGTGCACGCGCTGAACGAGGCCGTCGGCTTCGTGCCCGAACGGGAGATCCGCAAGCCGGAGAAGCGGGCCCTGCTGAGCTTCTGCACCCGGGAGCAGTTCGCGAAGGCGGTGGCGGCATGAACCTCGCCGACGGCGTCGCCCACCTCTCCCCCGAGCGCTGGGCGACCGCCAACCGCCTCCTCGTCCGCAAGGCGCTCGCCGAGTTCGCCCACGAACGGCTGATCACCCCGCTGCGGCTGCCGGACGGCCGCTACGAGGTCCGCTCCGACGACGGCGCCACCCGCTACCGCTACACCGCGGTGCGGCGCGCCCTCGACCACTGGCAGGTGGACGCCGACTCCATCACCCGGCTCCGCGACGGCGCCGAACTCCCCCTGTCCGCACCGGACTTCCTCATCGAGCTGCGCCGGTCGCTGGGGCTCGGCGAGGAGGTGCTGCCGGTCTACCTGGAGGAGATCTCCTCCACGCTCTCCGGCACCTGCTACAAACTGGCCAAGCCGCCCCTGCCGGTCCGCGACCTGGTCGACGCCGGGTTCCAGGCGATCGAGACGGGGATGACCGAGGGCCACCCCTGCTTCGTCGCCAACAACGGACGGCTCGGCTTCGGGGTGCACGAGTACCACGCCTACGCCCCCGAGACCGCGGCCCCGGTCCGGCTGGTGTGGCTGGCCGCGCACCGCTCCCGCGCGGTGTTCACCGCCGGGGAGGGCATCGCCTACGCGTCCTTCCTGCGCGAGGAGCTGGGCGCCGCGGCCGTCGAGCGGTTCGCCGCGACGCTGTCCGGGCAGGGCCTGGACCCGGACGACTACCTGCTCGTCCCGGTCCACCCCTGGCAGTGGTGGAACAAGCTGTCGGTGACCTTCGCCTCCGAGATCGCCCGCCGGCACCTGGTCTGCCTCGGCGAGGGTGACGACACGTACCTCGCCCAGCAGTCGATCCGGACGTTCTTCAACACGACGGACCCCGCGAAGCACTACGTGAAGACCGCGCTCAGCGTGCTCAACATGGGCTTCATGCGCGGGCTGTCCGCCGCCTACATGGAGGCGACCCCGGCCGTCAACGACTGGCTGGCGCGGCTCGTCGACGGCGACCCGGTGCTGAGGTCGACGGGTCTGTCGATCATCCGCGAGCGCGCCGCCGTCGGCTACCGGCACCCGGAGTACGAGGCCGCCACCGACCGGCACTCCCCGTACCGCAAGATGCTGGCCGCGCTGTGGCGGGAGAGCCCGGTGCCCTCGCTCCGGGAGGGCGAGAGCCTCGCCACGATGGCGTCGCTCCTGCACGTCGACCACGAGGGCGCCTCGTTCGCGGGCGCGCTGATCGAGCGGTCGGGGCAGACACCGGTGGAGTGGCTGCGCGACTACCTGCACGCCTACCTCACCCCGCTGCTGCACAGCTTCTACGCCTACGACCTCGTCTACATGCCGCACGGCGAGAACGTCATCCTGGTCCTGCGGGACGGGGCGGTGCGGCGGGCGATATACAAGGACATCGCCGAGGAGATCGCGGTGATGGACCCGCAGGCGGTGCTGCCCCCGGCGGTCGAGCGCATCCGGGTCGAGGTGCCCGAGGAGCACAGGCTCCTGTCCGTCTTCACGGACGTCTTCGACTGCTTCTTCCGCTTCCTCGCCGCACAGCTGGCGTCCGAGGGCGTCCTCGGCGAGGACGACTTCTGGCGCACGGTCGCCGACAGCGTGCGCGCCTACCAGGAGGCGGTGCCCGAACTGGAGGACCGGTTCCGCCGGTACGACCTGTTCGCCCCCGAGTTCGCGCTGTCCTGCCTGAACCGGCTCCAGCTGCGCGACAACCGGCAGATGGTGGACCTGGCGGACCCCTCGGGCGCACTCCAGCTGGTCGGCACGCTGCGGAACCCGATCGCCGGGTTCTGAGCGCGCGGCGCGCGGGCGCCGCGGCCGACGGGCGCCCCGGAGGCGGTCCTGCGGGGCGCCCGTCGGCGCGCCCGGCCGGTGCGCGGGCGGCACCCCGGACGCGCACCGGCCGCCGTACCGGTCGGGGCCACGCTCCCGGGGCGGCGGTGGAACAATCCCGAGCATGGCGGAAATCATCCAGCGGGACGGCACCTGGGTCCTCGACGGCGACGCGCTGCGGCTGACTCCGGGGCGGGACAGGAACGTCGGTCTGCTGCGCCGGGAGCTGGGTGAACTGACCGTTCCCCTGCGCGCGTTGGCGGGCATATCGCTGGAGCAGGGAAAGAGGTCCGGGCGGCTGCGGCTGCGGCTGCGCGACGGCGCGGACCCCCTGCTCCAGGCGACCGGGGGCCGGCTCGGCGAGCCGCACGACCCCTATCGGCTGACGGTCGAGGCGGACCGGTTCGGCGTCGCCGAGTACGTCGTGGACGAGGTGCGCAACGCCCTGCTGCTCGACGAGGTGCCGGCGGGGCCGGTCCAGGAGTACCTGCTCCCCGGCCCGGCGGTGCCGCTGTCCGCCTCCGCCGGGGACGGGACGGCGGCCTTCGACGGCGAGTGCGTGCGCCTGGACTGGAACTGGAAGACGGAGGAGGCGAAGTCGGCCGGCGGCCCGCGCGTCCTGGCCCTGGACGACATCACGGCCGTGGAGTGGCACCCCGCGGCCGGCCTGGAGAACGGCTGCCTGCGGTTCGGCGTGCGCGGCGCCGAGACGAAGGCACCGGCGAAGTACGACCCCCACGCGGTGGAGCTGTGGGGCTTCAAGAAGGACCCACTGATGGCGCTGGTCGCGGCGGCGGTGCAGGCGCGGCTGCCGCACCCGGCGGCGTCCGCGCCCGGGCCCGCCACCGCGCCGGCCAAGGAACCGGACGGGGTGGCGATCCCCGCACAGCCGTCCGGGGCCGATCACGACGCCCTGCTGCGCAGGCTGCGGGAGCTGGGCGAGCTGCACCGGGACGGCGTCCTGACGGACGAGGAGTTCGCGCTGGCCAAGCAGGCGGTCCTGCGGCGCCTGTGACGTCGGGCCCCGGTCCGCGTGCGGCGGCCCACACCGTGTGCGGGCACGCGGACCGCCCGCCCGCACCGCGCCGCCCGGCACGCCCGGTGCCGTGACCGGAAGGGTTCGCCGGACGGCTCGCGGCGTCCGGTGCGGTGCATCGCGAGGCGGAGCGTCTCCCGCGTACGGGATGTAACTCGGGTGATGCGACGACGCGGCGCGGTGCCGTGCCGGGCGTCGCGAGCCGGTGGCCCTTCCGGTCAGGGCACTAGCGGCGGGCGAGGCGGGTGAGCGTGACCCCGTTGGGGAAGGCGGTGCGCTCGGCGACGTCGAAGACGGCGGGGTCGAAGGCCCCCTCGACCACCGGGACGCCCGTGCCGGCGACGACCGGGTAGGTCTTGATCAGCAGCTCGTCGATCTCGGGCAGCAGGGTGCCCGCGAGCCGGCCGCCCCCGCAGAGCCAGACGTCCAGCTCGGCGTCCGCCTCGCCTTTGAGGTCGCGGACCAGGGCGAGCGGGTCCTTCGGCACGACGGTGACGGCCGAGTCGGTGTCCGGTTCGAGGGTGCTGGACACCACGTACTGGCGCAGGTGCGCGTACGGGCTGGTGATCCCGAGGTCGAGGGCCGGGCGGTAGGTGCCGAGACCCATGACGACGGTGTCGAAACGCCGGTTGGGCGCGCCGTCGACGCCGGCGGCGGCCCGGTGGGCGGTCGGGACGGTCTCCGGGTACAGCGTGCTCACCCAGGTCGCGTAGGCGGCTGCCTGCCGCTCGTCGCCCTGCGGAAAGAAGTCGAACTCGCCTCCGGGGCCGGCGATGCGGCCGTCGAGCGAGACGCCGACGTAGTACACGAGCTTGCGCACCAGGATCCCCCTACGTAGTACTCTGCCTGTAGTGGTCTGAACGTAGTACTACACATGGAGTGGTGTCAATGGCGAGACGGAACGACCGGCGGCGCGCGGCCCTGGTCGACGCGGCGATCGAGGTGCTGGCCCGGGACGGCGCACGCGGCCTGACCTTCCGGGCCGTCGACACCGAGGCCGCCGTCCCCACCGGCACGGCATCGAACTACTTCGGCAGCCGCGACGACCTGTTCACCCAGGCCGGCGCCCGGATCTACGAGCGGCTCCAGCCGGACGAGGCCACGATCGCCCGCCAGCGGGCGGCCGACCGCGACCGGGAGACCTACGCCGAACTGATGCGCGAGCTCGTCGGCCGCGTCGCCTCCTTCCGCGCCGGCTACCTCGCCCTGCTGGAACTCCGCCTGGAGGCCACCCGCCGCCCGGAACTGCGCAGGGTCCTCACCGAGCGGGTCCGGGCGGACGTCGACGCCAACGTCGCCTACCACGAGACCTCCGGCCTCCCGGGCGACGCCATGGCCGTCAAGCTGCTCATGCTGACGCTGAACTGGCTGATCGTCGAGCAGCTCACCCTGCCGGACGTGTTCTCCGAGGAGGAGCGCGACCGGCTGGCGACGGCCGCGGTGGAGCGCATCGTGGGGGCCGAGCAGACGGCCCGGCCCCAGGGATGACACCCGTCGGCCGCGGGGAGGCGGCGCACCGGACCGGACCGGTCCCGGCCGGCGCCCACCCCCGCCTCCCCGTGCCGTTCCGGAGGAGGAGGCGTAGCGGTCCGCACCCCCTCCCGCAAGACCCTGCCCGAAATCGGGCAGGATTCTTGCACATCGCTCTCCGTTACCCCAGGATCGACGGGTGCACGACGAACTTGTTGATCACCTGACGCGGTCCACGCCCCTGAGCCGGGGCGAGGCGCTGCGCGTGGTCCAGGACGTGCTCGCCTGGTTCGACGAGACGACCGAGGAGTACGTCCGTCGCCGCCACCGCGAACTCCAGGCCCAGGGCCTGGTGAACGCGACGATCTTCGAACGGATCGAGGCGGACCTGAAGTACCGCGCGGTCGCGCCGCCCGAGCTGAGCCTCCGGCAGCTGCGCCGCATCGTCTACGGCTGAGGAATACGTATATATGTGCGGAATCGTCGGATACATCGGCAGGCGTGACGTGGCGCCGCTGCTCCTGGAGGGCCTGCAGCGCCTGGAGTACCGCGGCTACGACTCGGCGGGCATCGTCGTGACCTCGCCCAAGACCGCCGGCCTGAGGATGGTCAAGGCCAAGGGCCGGGTCCGCGACCTGGAGGCCAAGGTCCCCAAGCGGTTCGCCGGCACCACCGGCATCGCCCACACCCGCTGGGCCACCCACGGCGCCCCCTCCGACGTGAACGCCCACCCCCACATGTCGGCCGACCAGTCCGTCGCCGTGGTCCACAACGGCATCATCGACAACGCCGCCGACCTGCGCCGGAAGCTGGAGGCGGACGGCGTCGAGTTCCTCTCCGAGACGGACACCGAGGTGCTCACCCACCTCATCGCGCGCTCCCAGCAGGAGAAGCTGGAGGACAAGGTCCGCGAGACCCTGCGGGTCATCGAGGGGACCTACGGCATCGCCGTCATGCACGCCGACTTCCCCGACCGCATCGTGGTGGCGCGCAACGGCTCCCCCGTCGTGCTCGGCATCGGCGAGAAGGAGATGTTCGTCGCCTCGGACATCGCCGCGCTGGTCACCCACACCCGGCAGATCGTCACGCTCGACGACGGCGAGATGGCCACGCTGAAGGCCGACGACTTCCGCACCTACACCACCGAGGGCACCCGGACCACGTCCGAGCCGACCACGGTGGAGTGGGAGGCCGCCTCCTACGACATGGGCGGCCACGACACGTACATGCACAAGGAGATCCACGAGCAGGCCGAGGCCGTGGACCGGGTGCTGCGCGGCCGGATCGACGACCGCTTCTCGACCGTCCACCTCGGCGGCCTGAACCTGGACGCCCGCGAGGCGCGCCAGATCCGCCGCGTGAAGATCCTCGGCTGCGGCACCTCCTACCACGCGGGCATGATCGGCGCCCAGATGATCGAGGAGCTGGCCCGCATCCCCGCGGACGCCGAGCCGGCCTCCGAGTTCCGCTACCGCAACGCGGTCGTCGACCCCGACACCCTCTACGTCGCCGTCTCCCAGTCGGGCGAGACCTATGACGTGCTGGCCGCCGTGCAGGAGCTGAAGCGCAAGGGCGCCCGGGTGCTCGGCGTGGTCAACGTCGTCGGCTCGGCGATCGCCCGCGAGGCGGACGGCGGCATGTACGTGCACGCCGGCCCGGAGGTCTGCGTCGTCTCGACGAAGTGCTTCACCAACACCACCGTGGCGTTCGCGCTGCTCGCCCTGCACCTCGGCCGCACCCGCGACCTGTCGGTCCGCGACGGCAAGCGGATCATCGAGGGCCTGCGCCGGCTGCCCGGCCAGATCACCGAGATCCTGGAGCAGGAGGAGGAGATCAAGAAGCTGGCCGAGCAGTACGCCGAGGCCCGCTCGATGCTCTTCATCGGCCGCGTCCGCGGCTACCCGGTGGCCCGGGAGGCCTCCCTGAAGCTCAAGGAGGTCTCGTACATCCACGCCGAGGCCTATCCCGCCTCGGAGCTGAAGCACGGACCGCTGGCCCTGATCGAGCCCGCCCTGCCCACGGTCGCGATCGTCCCCGACGACGACCTGCTGGAGAAGAACCGCGCGGCCCTGGAGGAGATCAAGGCGCGCAGCGGCCGCATCCTCGCCGTCGCGCACCAGGAGCAGGAGAAGGCCGACCAGACGATCGTCGTCCCGAAGAACGAGGACGAGCTGGACCCGATCCTGATGGGCATTCCGCTCCAACTGCTGGCCTACCACACCGCGTTGGCGCTGGGCCGGGACATCGACAAGCCGCGCAACCTGGCCAAGTCGGTCACCGTCGAGTAGGACGCTCCGTCAGATCGCCGACGGCAGACGGACGATGAGCGGTCCCCGTGCGCGCCACCCGTGCACGGGGACCGCTCCCGAAGGGCCGGGGGCGCCCCGTCACCCCGGCCCGCGCCGGTCTCAGCCGGTGGCCGTCACACCCCGGCCGCGGCGCGTCGCGGCGGTCCGGGGCGGCGTCGGGAACCCCGCGATGGGGAGGGCGGTCGCCTGCCGCGGCCCGGCGGTCGCCGCCGCCGGGACCGATGCCCGGTACATTCCCGCCACCGGGGCGTGAACACCCGCTACGCGCCGGTAGGTTGGCGACGCGCGAGGTCGGGCCGCCTACGGGGCCGCGCGGGCGGCTTCCGGGCCCGGGGCCCGACGGCCTCCGCGCGGACGGGACGTCAGGGTGGCGGGGCGTCAGGGTGGCGGGGCGTCAGGGAATGACGATCACGGGGCGCTTGGCGCGCTTGGCGAGCCGGCCGGCCACCGAACCGAAGAGGCGCCCGACGATGCCGTGCGTGGAGCCGACGACGATCGCGTCCGCCTCGTACTCCTGCCCGACCTCTTCGAGTTCGTGGCAGATGTCCCCGCCGCGCTCGACCAGGATCCACGGCACCTCGGCGAGGTACTCGGCGCAGGCGAGCTCCAGGCCGAGCACCTCGGTGCGGTGGTCGGGGACGTCGACGAAGACGGGGGGCTCGCAGCCCGCCCACACCGTGGTGGGCAGCCGGTTGGCCACGTGCACGATGATGAGTCCCGAGCCGGAGCGGTGCGCCATGCCGATCGCGTAGGCGAGGGCGCGCTCACTTGACGTCGAGCCGTCGAAGCCGACGACGACGCCGTGCCGGAAGGCGGGATCACAGGACTCGCGCGGCGCCCGCGCCGCCAGCGGCTCGTCCGCCGCGGGCTCGGCGAGGGGGCGCCTGCGGTCCGCAGGATCGAAGAATTCGTGACCGGCCATGATTGTCTCGGCGTCTGGATCCTCGTGGTGGGACGACAACGATCGGCGGAGCTGTGTCCGGGAAGCATCTTCCCGACCCCCTACCCCCAAGGGTACGGCGGCACGCCTCCGCTGCCCAGATTCCGCGCGCCGTGCGCGGCATTCCAGGGAGCATGCACGAGAGGCGCCCGTAACGCAACGGTTGCTGCCCTGTACAGGCGGTTTGCGCGGCGCCCGGCCGAGGGACGGCGGCGGGCCGCCGGCGCCGGGCCGCGACGGCCGGTGACGGGGCCCCGCTTCCGGACGGCGGACACCGCGGTCCGGGCAGTGACCGGCGGCGCGGCCACGCGTTGAACCCCGTACAGCCACCGCCATGGAGAGCATGGAGCACACAGGAGTACGAGGGAGCGCCACGTGCCCGGACCCGACACCGCCCGTCCTCGCTCGACCCCGCCCGCATCTCCCGCGGCGCCCGCGTCCGGATCACGCCCCGGCGCCCACCCCGGTACGCCCGCCGCCCGCCGCCCCGCCGCGGCGGGCTCGGCGGACACCGTGAGCGACGTGGTGCGCTGGGCGGCGTTCAGCTGCGTCCTAGTCCCGGTGGTGCTCTTCTGGTACGGCACCTCGGCGGCCGGCGCGACGGGCACCGCCCTCGGCCTCGCGGCCGTGACGGGCGCCTGCATGCTGCTGCTGCGCCGGTCCGAGCGGGGCGCCGCGGTGCTGCGCGAGCAGCAGCTCGACGCGGCGCGGGCGGCGGCGCCCCACCGGACGCCGCACCAGCGGGGCCGGCACGGCCGGACCGGGCCGGTGCCCGCGCCCGGCACGGGGCGGGGGGCGGCCGCCGGGGCGGGGGGCGTCCAGCGCGGCAGGAGCGGCGCGGGGGCACGTCGCGGAGGGCGCCACGGAGCGGGAAACCAGCCGGTCGACTGACCGGTTTGCACGCACTCCTGCACCTCTTTTCAGCCAACTTCTCGTGATGGCTCATCCCTTGTCCGAACGACCCCTCAACCCCCGTTCCACCTGCACCGACAGGGGTCCG
Source organism: Streptomyces sp. NPDC048566 (assembly GCF_043199735.1). Classification (NCBI taxonomy): domain Bacteria; kingdom Bacillati; phylum Actinomycetota; class Actinomycetes; order Kitasatosporales; family Streptomycetaceae; genus Streptomyces; species Streptomyces sp. NPDC048566. The sequence continues at coordinate 95,218 of NZ_JBICWL010000003.1, read as the reverse complement.
AGGGGCGTTCGCACCCTACGCGGATTGGCCACCGCCACGAGGCGCACTTCCCTGCACGGCCCCCGAGTGCAACGCTTCGTGATCGAATGCTTCACGCCAAGTTGCCATGTCGACATTCCACGGAGTACCGATCTGGTCACCTTGGCGCCACGGGACACAGTAGATTCGATCTTGTCTTACGGCGGGGGACTCGTGCAGGACCGAGGGGAAACGTGTTGGAGCGACAGACCCGAAAGGTTGAGGGCGCCGCGACCACCGAGGGGGGCTTAGCCGGATGAGCCACGACTCCACTGCCGCGCCGGATGCCGCGGCCCGGAAGCTGTCCGGGCGCCGCCGCAAGGAGATCGTCGCGGTGCTGCTGTTCAGCGGCGGGCCCATCTTCGAGAGTTCCATACCGCTGTCGGTGTTCGGGATTGACCGCCAGGACGCCGGCGTGCCGCGCTACCGCCTTCTGGTGTGTGCCGGCGAGGACGGCCCGCTGCGGACCACAGGGGGCCTGGAACTCACCGCACCGCATGGCCTGGAAGCGATCTCCAGAGCGGGCACGGTGGTCGTGCCCGCCTGGCGTTCGATCACCTCGCCACCGCCCGAGGAGGCGCTCGACGCGCTGCGCCGCGCCCACGAGGAGGGTGCCCGCATCGTCGGGCTGTGCACCGGCGCGTTCGTGCTGGCCGCGGCCGGTTTACTGGACGGCCGTCCGGCGACCACCCACTGGATGTACGCGCCGACGCTGGCCAAGCGCTACCCGTCGGTGCACGTCGACCCGCGCGAACTCTTCGTGGACGACGGCGACGTGCTGACCTCCGCGGGGACGGCGGCCGGAATCGATCTCTGCCTGCACATCGTGCGCACGGACCACGGCAACGAGGCGGCCGGGGCACTCGCCCGGCGGCTCGTCGTGCCGCCGCGGCGCAGCGGCGGACAGGAGCGCTACCTCGACCGGTCGCTGCCGGAGGAGATCGGCGCCGACCCGCTGGCCGAGGTCGTCGCCTGGGCGCTGGAGCACCTGCACGAGCAGTTCGACGTCGAGACGCTGGCGGCGCGCGCCTACATGAGCCGCCGCACCTTCGACCGCCGATTCCGTTCGCTGACCGGCAGCGCTCCGCTGCAGTGGCTGATCACCCAGCGGGTGCTCCAGGCGCAGCGCCTGCTGGAGACCTCCGACTACTCCGTCGACGAGGTCGCGGGGCGCTGCGGCTTCCGCTCGCCGGTCGCGCTGCGCGGGCACTTCCGCCGCCAGCTCGGCTCGTCCCCGGCCGCCTACCGGGCGGCGTACCGCGCCCGCCGGCCTCAGGCCGAGCGGGCCGTGGACACGGACAGCGCGCCGGGTCCGGTCGGGCCGCCGCCGCAGATGCACCCGGAGCATCCGGGTCCGCTGCCGATGCAGACCCGCCGCACCGCCGCGGCCGGCGCGCTCGGCGCGGCGGCGCTCTCCGCCGACGCGCTGCGGGAGCGGCCGGAGCTGTACGTGGCGGGCCGGCCGAGCCTGCCCGGCCAGCGCAGCGCGCCCTGATCCGGACGCCGCACGCGTGAGGGGCCCGCACCCACCGGTGCGGGCCCCTCACGTGTGCCGGGCGGTGCCCCGGCACACGGGCGGGCGCACGGGCGGGTCCGCCCGGCGGGGGCGGGCCGTAGGGTGAGACACATGAACGATCGCATGGTGTGGATCGACTGCGAGATGACCGGGCTCTCGCTGTCGGATGACGCGCTCATCGAGGTGGCCGCACTGGTCACCGACTCGGAGCTGAACGTGCTCGGCGACGGAGTGGACATCGTGATCCGTCCCCCGGACGCGGCCCTGGAGACGATGCCGGACGTGGTGCGCCGGATGCACACGGCCTCCGGCCTGCTGGAGGAGCTCGCGGGGGGCACCACCCTGGCGGAGGCGGAGGAGCAGGTCCTCGCCTACGTGCGGGAGCACGTGAAGGAGCCCGGCAAGGCGCCGCTGTGCGGGAACTCCGTCGGCACCGACCGCGGTTTCCTGCTGCGCGACATGCCGACGCTGGAGGACTATCTCCACTACCGCATCGTCGACGTCTCCTCGGTGAAGGAACTGGCCCGCCGCTGGTACCCCCGGGCCTACTTCAACAGCCCGGACAAGAACGGCAACCACCGCGCGCTCGCCGACATCCGCGAGTCCATCGCCGAACTCCGCTACTACCGCGAGGCGATCTTCGTCCCGCAGCCCGGGCCCGACTCGGACACCGCCCGCACCATCGCGGCACGGCACGTCGTCCCCACCGAATAGGGCTGCGGCGGGGCCCCGGCGGGCCCCGCGAAAAGGCGTGCGCGAGCACCCCTTCCGACCCTGTACACTTTTTCTCGGCCGGTCGGAGAAGTGCACAGGACCGGACATGGTGGGTGTAGCTCAGTTGGTAGAGCACCTGGTTGTGGTCCAGGTGGCCGCGGGTTCAAGTCCCGTCACTCACCCTGATTGATCAAGGGCTGACCTGTGGAAACAGGTCAGCCCTTCGTCATGCTCGGGGTCTTCGGGAACACTCGCGAACACGGGGGCGCCGCGGGCGCCGGTGCCGGCGCCTCCGCCGAGCGACGCGATGGCCGCCCTCGCCGCGGCCTCCCGCGGCCACCCGTCCACCGCGCCTCCGCCGCCGCGGGGATGCGCCGCCCGGCGTGATGCCGCCGGGAGCCGACCGCGCGCCCGCGAGGTCAGCGGCGCGGCGCCCCGCCCGCGGTACGCCAGGCCTCCACGAAGCGCCGCACGTCGGGGAAGCGGTCGTCCGGCGCGGGGAAGGTGGCCCGTTCCAGGACGGCCAGCAGTTCCGGGGTGCCGCGCCAGGCACGCTCCTCGTCCCCCGCGTCGAGCAGCAGCCGGGCCGCCCGGCCGAGGGTGAAGACGGTCGTCCGGGTGTCGATGACGGCCCCGCGCTCGAACGCCTCGGGCGCCATGAACCGCCGTGATCCCGGCAGCCGCTCCTCCTCCAGGACGAAGGGACCGGGCCGGTACTCGTCGAGGTCGACGAGGTGCACGGCGCCCGGGCCGAAGTCGTAGAGCAGCGCGCCGTCGTAGAAGTCGACGGCCACGTGGCCGGCGGCCTCGACCGCGAGGTGCGCGTCGAGGATCCGGTCGAGGGCGCGGAGGACCTCGGGGACGGGCAGCGCCCGGAAGCGGGCCATCGCCCCGCCCGGCGCCTGGCGGTCCCCGGACCCGCCGGCCGCGGGGTGGTACAGCACCTCGCCCTTCCGCCAGGGCATGACGGACGCCCATCCGTCCCGCACCGCGATCCGGTGGACCTGCGGCACGATCGCGGTGTGCCGGACGGCCCGGTGGAACGCCCAGGCCCGGTCGAGCGAACGCCGGCCGCGTTCGCCGTCCGCCTCCTTCACGAACCAGCGGGCGCCGTCCAGCAGGCGCACCCCGTAGGACACGCATCCGGAGTCCTGCTCGCGGAACACCGTGAACACCTCACCCACCCGGCCCAAGTACGTCTCCACGGACGTCACTTCGTCGACTCCGAGCAAGGGATGCAGAACCATGCCCCCAGCCTGCCTTACCGGGACCCCGAAGAGGACGGAAACCGCAGGCCACCCATTTCGGGCGCGTCGCCGCGCGACCGGGCACCCGGCCCGGCGGCGTCCCCGACGCCGGCGCCCGGACCACCTCACGAGGAGGCCCGCACCACCAGCTCCGCCGGCAGCACCAGCTGACGCTGCTCCAGCGTCCGGGAGGCGGCGGGGCGGCGGTCCGCTATCTCGCCGAGGAGCAGGTCCGTCATCGCGCGGCCCATGTCCTCGATGGGCTGGCGGACGCTGGTGAGCGGCGGCTCCATGTGGCGGGCTATGGCCGAGTCGTCGTAGCCGATCAGGGCGACGTCGTCCGGGATGCGCCGGCCGCTCTCGCGCAGGACCTGCCGGGCGCCCGCCGCCATGACGTCGGAGCCGGCGAACACCGCGTCGAGGTCCGGGCAGCGCTCCAGCAGCAGGGTCATCGCGCGGCGGCCCCCCTCCTCGGTGAAGTCGCCCGGCACGATGAGCCGGTCGTCGACCGGGCGGCCCGCGTCGAGCAGTCCCCGGCGGTAGCCGGCGACGCGCTGCTGGGCTCCGTAGACGTCCAGGCGGCCGGCCAGATGGACGATCGAGCGGCGCCCGCGGGCCACCAGGTGCTCCACGGCCGCGCGGCCCCCGCCGTAGTTGTCGGAGTCCACCGACGGCAGGGTCTCCTCGGCGGAGCGCCGGCCGCTGATCACGGCCGGGATCTCCAGCTGGGAGAGCAGGTCGGGCAGCGGGTCGTCCGCGTGCACGGAGACGAGCAGGACGCCGTCCACGCGGTGCGCCGCCAGGTACTGGGCGAGCCGCCGCCGCTCCCGGTCGCTCCCCGCGAAGATCAGCAGCAGCTGCATCTCCGTGTCGGAGAGTTCGGCCCCGACGCCGCGCAGCATGTCCGAGAAGTACGGCTCCGCGAAGAACCGGGTCTCCGGTTCGGGGACGACCAGGGCGATGGCGTCCGTACGGTTGGCGGCCAGCGCGCGGGCCGCCGTGTTGGGGACGTACCCGAGTTCGGCGACGGCCGCCTCGACCGCGGCCCGCGTCGCGTCGCTGACGCGCGGGGAGCCGTTGATGACCCGGGAGACCGTGCCGCGGCCCACGCCGGCGCGTGCGGCCACCTCTTCGAGGGTCGGCCGGCCGCCGCCGCGGCCCCGCGCTCCGTGGACTGCCATGGGCTCCGCCCTCCCGTCGACACCAGGTGGCCTGGAATCTAACAGCCCCGTCCGCCGAGGTCGCCGCCGCTCACGCGGGCGACGGGCGCTTTCCCGCGCCGGCCACTCGCCTTCGGGCCCCGAAGGGGCTATAAGTCACCTCGGGCCATGTACCGGAATGACATCTTCAGCTAACAGGCCGATAACTGAACGCATCTCTCCGCTCCCCCACCCTTGACACCCCCGCGGGAACCGACGACTCTTCAACACATCACTGGTGGGAGCGCTCCCACAGTACCTGACACATACACAACCCGCACGTTCCCCGCCCGAGCCGCAGCGAGTAACAACGGGCGCCACCAATGCAGTTGGCCGGGGGGTCGGCACGTCAGGCAACAGGAGGACGCAATGCGCACGAGTATCCGCCGATCCCGCAGGCTGGGGGCCGCCGCGGCCGTCGCCGCGCTCGCCGCGGGGCTGCTGGCCGGCTGTTCCAGCGATCCGGACAGCGACTCGTCGGACGCGAACAACGGTGGGGACGCCAAGGGCAAGACGACCCTGACCGTCGGCACCTTCGGCGTCTTCGGCTACAAGCAGGCCGGTCTCTACGACGAGTACATGAAGCAGCACCCGAACATCTCGATCAAGGAGAACGTCACCACCCGCACGGACGTGTACTGGCCCAAGACGCTCACCCGTCTGCAGGCCGGCTCCGGCACCGACGACATCCAGGCGATCGAGGTCGGCAACATCACCGAGGCCGTCCAGACCCAGGCCAACAAGTTCGTCGACCTCGGCAAGGAGGTCGACAAGTCGCAGTGGCTGGACTGGAAGCTCGCCCAGGCCACCACCAAGGACGGCAAGACCATCGGCCTCGGCACGGACATCGGCCCGATGGCCATCTGCTACCGCAAGGACCTGTTCGAGAAGGCCGGCCTGGAGACCGACCGCACCAAGCTCGCCGCGCAGTGGAAGGGCGACTGGGCCAAGTACGTCGACCTCGGCAAGCAGTACATGAAGAAGGCGCCGAGCGGCACCAAGTTCGTGGACTCCGCCTCCTCGGTCTACAACGCCGCGCTCGGCGGCGAGAGCGAGCGGTACTACGACAAGGACGGCAACGTCATCTGGGACAAGTCCTCGGGCGTGAAGAAGTCCTGGAACGCGGCGATGACGGTGGCCACCAGTGACATGTCGGCGAAGCTGAAGCAGTTCGACCCGACCTGGGACCAGGGCTTCGCCAAGGGGTCGTTCGCGACGGTGGCGTGCCCCGCCTGGATGATGGGCTACATCCAGGAGAAGTCCGGTGACGCGGGCAAGGGCAAGTGGGACGTGGCGGCGGCGCCGACCGCGGCCAACTGGGGCGGTTCGTTCATCGGCGTGCCGACCGCGTCCAAGCACCAGAAGGAGGCCGTCGCGCTGGCCAAGTGGCTGACCGCGCCCGAGCAGCAGGCGAAGGTCTTCGCCAAGCAGGCCAGCTTCCCCTCGACCCCGGCGGCCTACGACAGCCTGAAGCCGGCCTCCGCGACCACGTCGTACTTCTCCGACGCGCCGATCACCGAGATCTTCGCCGACTCCGCGAAGACGATCCCGGTGCAGAACTTCGGCGCCAAGGACCAGCCGATCGGCACCGCGATCACCGACGTCGGCATCCTCCAGGTCGAGCAGAAGGGCAAGTCCCCCGCGCAGGGCTGGAGCGCGGCCAAGGCCGAGATCAAGGACGTGCTCGGCCAGTGACCGGCTCCAAGCAGGCTCTCGCGCATCCCGCGACGAGCGCCGACGCCGCGCCCGGCTCCCAGCCGGGCGCGGCCCGGGGCGCTCAGGGTCGCGGTACACCGCCGCCGGGCCCCGACTCCTGGCGCAGCCGGCTGTACCGCTGGGACATGAAGGCGTCGCCGTACGCGTTCATCGCCCCCTTCTTCATCGTCTTCGGCGCCTTCGGGCTCGTGCCGCTGCTCTACACGGCCTGGTACTCGCTGCACAACGTGCAGCTGTCCGGCCTGGACCACCAGACCTGGGCCGGTCTGGACAACTACAAGAACCTGCTCTCCTCGGAGTTCTTCTGGAACGCGCTGGAGAACACCTTCACCATCGGCGTGATCTCCACGGTCCCGCAGCTGGTCATGGCCCTCGGGATCGCCCACCTGCTCAACTACCGGCTGCGCGGCTCGACGGTGTGGCGGGTCGTGATGCTCACCCCGTACGCCACCTCGGTCGCGGCGGCGACGCTGGTCTTCACGCTGCTGTACTCGTGGGACGGCGGCATGGTCAACTGGCTGCTGCACTTCGTCGGGATCGACCCGATCAACTGGCGCGAGTCCGACTGGGGCGGCCAGTTCGCGGTCTCCTCCATCGTGATCTGGCGGTGGACCGGCTACAACGCGCTGATCTACCTCGCCGCCATGCAGGCGATCCCCGCCGACCTCTACGAGTCGGCCGCACTCGACGGGGCGGGGCGCTGGCAGCAGTTCCGCCACGTGACGGTCCCCATGCTGCGGCCGACGATCCTGTTCACCGTGGTCGTCTCCACCATCGGCGCGACGCAGCTGTTCGGTGAACCGCTGCTGTTCGGCGGGGTCAGCGGCTCCAAGGGCGGCTCCGCCCACCAGTACCAGACGCTCGGCCTCTACATGTACGACCAGGGCTGGGGCATCGGCAACCTCGGCAAGGCGTCGGCGATCGCGTGGACGATGTTCCTGATCCTGCTGATCATCGCCGCGATCAACCTGCTGGTCACCCGACGGTTGAGGAAGTCCCAATGACCACCACTGAACTGACCGCCCCGCAGACGGAGGCGAAGACGGGCCCCGCCGGCCGGGGCGGCGGACGCCGCAGGGTGCTCGGCGCGGGCAAGCAGCTGCACGCGGGTCCGGTCACCTACGTCGTGCTGGCCCTGTTCGCGCTGGTCTCGCTCGCCCCGCTGGTCTGGACGGCGATCGCGGCCTCGCGGAACAACACGCGGCTGGCGCAGGCGCCGCCGCCGCTGTGGTTCGGCGGGAACCTGTTCAAGAACCTCCAGGCCGCGTGGGAGCAGGCCGGGCTCGGCACCGCGATGGTGAACTCCACGATCGTCGCCGGCACCATCACCGTCGGCACGGTGGTGTTCTCCACGCTCGCCGGATTCGCCTTCGCCAAACTGCGGTTCCGGTTCTCCGGCTTCCTGCTGCTGCTGACCATCGGCACGATGATGATCCCGCCGCAGCTGGCCGTCGTACCGCTGTACCTGTGGATGAGCGACCTGGGCTGGTCGAACCAGCTCCAGACGGTCATCCTGCCCACCCTGGTGAGCGCCTTCGGCACGTTCTTCATGCGGCAGTACCTGGTGCAGGCGCTGCCCTCCGAACTGATCGAGGCGGCGAGGGTCGACGGCGCGAGCAGTCTGCGGGTCGTCTGGCACGTCGTCTTCCCGGCGGCCCGGCCGGCGATGGCGGTCCTCGGCCTGCTGACGTTCGTGATGGCCTGGAACGACTTCCTCTGGCCGATCATCGCCCTCAACCAGCAGAACCCGACCGTGCAGGTCGCCCTGAACTCGCTGGGCACCGGCTACATCCCCGACCAGGCCGTCATCATGGCGGGCGCGCTGCTCGGCACCCTGCCGCTGCTCATCGCCTTCCTGCTGTTCGGCAAGCAGATCGTGGGCGGGATCATGCAGGGCGCGATCAAGGGCTGACGCTCGCCCGGGGGCCGGGCCACCGCCGCCTCGGCCCCCTCCCGCCCTCCTGCCCGTCCTTCCCCCTCCGACCCGTCGGTCTTGACGACCCCTCTGGGAGCGCTTCCATGCCTGAGTCCACAACGCCCCTGACCTTTCCCCCGGCCTTCCTGTGGGGCGCGGCGACCTCCGCGTACCAGATCGAGGGAGCGGTGCGCGAGGACGGCCGCACCCCCTCGATCTGGGACACCTTCAGCCATACGCCGGGCAGGACGGCCGGTGGCGAGCACGGTGACATCGCTGTCGACCACTACCACCGCTACCGCGACGACGTGGCCCTGATGGCGGACCTGGGCCTGAGCGCCTACCGCTTCTCGGTGTCCTGGCCGCGGGTGCAGCCCACCGGGCGGGGCCCCGCCGTCCAGCGCGGCCTCGACTTCTACCGGCGGCTCGTCGACGAGCTGCTCGCGCACGGCATCAAGCCCGCCGTCACCCTGTACCACTGGGACCTGCCGCAGGAGCTGGAGGACGCGGGCGGCTGGCCCGAGCGGGAGACCGCGCTGCGGTTCGCGGAGTACGCGCAGATCGTCGGCGAGGCGCTCGGCGACCGCGTCGAGCAGTGGATCACCCTCAACGAGCCCTGGTGCAGCGCGTTCCTCGGATACGGTTCCGGTGTGCACGCCCCGGGCCGGACCGACCCGGTGGCCTCGCTGCGGGCGGCGCACCACCTCAACCTGGCACACGGACTGGGAACGTCGGCGCTGCGCTCGGTGATGCCCGCACGCAACTCGGTCGCGGTGAGCCTCAACTCCTCGGTGGTCCGCCCGGTCTCGCAGGACCCGGCCGACCTGGAGGCGGTGCGGCGGATCGACGACCTGGCCAACGGCGTCTTCCACGGCCCGATGCTGCACGGCGCCTACCCGCAGACCCTGTTCGCCGCCACCCGGTCCGTCACCGACTGGTCCTTCGTCCAGGAGGGCGACCTGCGGACGATCCGGCAGCCGCTGGACGCGCTGGGGCTCAACTACTACACGCCCGCCCTGGTCTCGGCCGCCGAGGCGCCCACCGACGGCCCGCGGGCGGACGGCCACGGCGCCAGCGCGCACTCCCCCTGGCCGGGCGCGGACGACGTGGCGTTCCACCAGACGCCGGGCGAGCGCACGGAGATGGGCTGGACGATCGACCCGACCGGCCTGTACGACCTGATCATGCGCTACACCCGAGAGGTGCCGGGGCTGCCGCTGTACGTGACGGAGAACGGCGCCGCCTACGACGACAAGCCGGACCCGGAGGGCCGCGTCCACGACCCCGAGCGCATCGCGTACCTGCACGGCCACCTGTCGGCCGTGCACCGCGCGATCGCCGACGGCGCGGACGTCCGCGGCTACTACCTCTGGTCGCTGATGGACAACTTCGAGTGGGCGTACGGCTACGGCAAGCGGTTCGGCGCGGTCTACGTCGACTACGCGACCCAGGCCCGCACCCCGAAGTCGAGCGCCCACTGGTACGGGCGGGCGGCGCGCACCGGGACGCTGGAGCCGGCGGTGCCCGCGGTACCGGCCGAGTAACCGGGCCCGGTGGGGAAGGCGGGCACGCGGCACGCGGCCCGGTAACAAGCCGGAAGGCTCGTACCTGAGGGCTCGGGCCTGAGGGCTGAGACCTGAGGGCTCGGGCGTGGAACAGGCGGGGCGGGGCGCGGTACCGAGAGGGTGCCGCGCCCCGCCGTCCGCGCGCGGACGCCACGGTGCCCCGGCCGGGTGGGGGGTGCGGAGTCCGGCCGGGGCACCGTGGCCCCCGTTGCGGGATGGCTACTTGAAGGCGCCGAAGGCCTTGGAGAACGCGCCGTCGCTCTGCACGACGGAGCTGCACACCGGGTCGGCGGAGTTCTTGGCCCCGCCGGCGCACTGCTTGTCGCGGGTCGCGGACCACATCGAGAGCGAGCCGAGGCCCTTCGACCGCGCGAACGACACGAGCTGCGTGGCGTCGTCGACCGTGAAGACCTCGGACGAGACGTCGTTGACCCCGATCATCGGCGTGATCGCGACGGCCTTCCACGCGGCGCTGTCGGAGAGGCCAAGGACGCTCTTGACCTGCGCCTGGGTGGCCGTGGCGGCCTGCTCTGCGTAGGTGCCCATGTCACCGCTGTACGAGGCGCCGTAGTCCATCGCCATGATGTTCACGGTGGCGATGTCGACGCCGTTCGCCTTGGCGTCGGCGAGCAGGTTCACGCCGTCCTGGGTGAGGCCCTCGGGCATGACCGGCAGGGTGAACGACACGTCCAGGCCGGGGTGCTGCTGCTGGAGCTTGGCGATGGCCTTCGCGCGGATGGTGTTGGCCGCCTTGTTCGGCAGCGCTCCGCCCTCGATGTCGAAGTCGACCTTGGTGAGCCGGTAGGCGTCGACGGCCTTGCCGTACGCCGTCGCGAGGGCGTCGGCCGAGGAGCAGGTGGTGGCCAGCTCGGAGCCGGAGGCGCCGCCGAAGGAGACCCGGACGTCGCCGCCCTTGGCCCGCAGGGCGCCGATCTGCGCGGCCACCGCGTCGCTCGCGAGGTCGCTGACGCCACCCCACTTGGGGGTGCAGCCGCCGCCGTCGGTGATGAAGGCGAGGTTGTAGTTCTTGACCCCGGTGGCCTCGGCGGCCTTCACCAGGTCGAAGGCCGGGTAGAGCGAGGTGTCGACGTAGGGCGCGAACCCGGCCGTCGTGCCGTTGCCGGTGCCGGTGCTCTGGGTGGGGGCCGGGGTGGTCGCCGTCGCCGTCGGTTCGGTGGACTGGCTCGGGGAGGCGGTGGCGGTGGGCTCCGGGCTCGCGGACTGCGTGGGACGCCCGCTCGGCTCGGGCGTCGCGCCGCCGTCCACCGAGCACGACGCGTCGTCGATGAGGCAGCCCGTGGGGTCCGCGGTGCCGTTCACGACGAAGCCGACGGTGACGGACGCGCCGGGCGCGATGCCGTCCTTGTCCCAGGAGGCCGGGCCCACGGTGACGTGCCGGCCGCTCACCGTCGAGGTGGCGTTCCAGAGCGAGCCGAGCGTGCCGCCGGAGGGCAGGTCGAACTCCAGCCTCCAGTCCTTCTTCGGCTGGGCGCTGTCGTTGGTGACGACGTACTGCGCGGTGTAGCCGGTCGACCAGTCGCTGGTCCGGGTGTACGCCGCGCCGACGCCCGCCGCGTGCGCGCTGCCGGTGAACAGGAGCGCGCCGCCGCCGACCACGGCCGCCGCGACGACGCCGCCTATCGCCTTGTTCCTGCCACTGACCCTGCGCCGGTGCGTACTGCTCATCGCGTGCCTGCCTTCGCGGTTTCACGGGGGGCCACGGGGGTGTCCCGTGGGGGTGCGGCATCACGCTAGCGATCCGGAATCGGTCAAACCGGTTCATCCGGGCGGCGGTTGAGGATCTTAGGGTCCGCTTAAGGAAGGCATCGGAGACGGTTAAAGGTCGAGACCACTTCGGGCGGTGGGACGGGGGTGGGAAGGTCGCACGGCGGCGGGCCGGGGAGCGGCCGGGGCGGCCCGGCCACCCCGGGGCGTCCGGTCGCCCGCCGTGCTCAGCCCACCCCGGCGCCGCGTCTGCGGCGGCGGACCGCTCCCCGGTGCCCGCGGCGGACCGGCGCCCGTCCGTCGAGCTGGATCCAGATGCGCACCTCGGTCCCGCCGAGCACGGAGGAGCCGATCGCCACGTCGCCGCCGGTCGACTCCGCGAGCCGGCGGACGATGTCCAGGCCGAGGCCGGTCGATCCGTCGCTGCCGGAGCCCCTGCCGCGGGCCATCGCGGCCTCCGGGTCCACGATGCCCGGTCCGGCGTCCGACACCAGCACGATCACGGCGTCCTCGCCGTTGTGCACGTCGACCGCGAACGCCGTGCCCTCGGCGGTGTGCCGGAAGACGTTGCCGAGCAGGGCGTCGAGCGCCGCCGCCAGGTCGGCGCGCGCCACGGGGATGCGGACCGGCCGGTCGACACCGGCCACCCGCACCTTGCGGCCCTCGTCCTCGGCGAGCGCGGACCAGAAGTCCATCCGCTCACGCACCACTTCGGCCGCGTCGCACCCGGCGCCCGCGCCGATCGCCGCGGTCTGCGGCTTGGCGTCGCGGGCCGTGCGGATGATGGTGTCGACCTCGCGCTCCAACTGCTCGACGGCGGCCCGGGTCTGCTCCGCCGCCGCGCCGTCGCCGAGCGAGGCGGTGTTGAGGCGGAGCACGGTCAGCGGGGTACGCAGCCGGTGCGAGAGGTCGGCGGCGAGTTCCCGCTCGTTGGCCAGGAGCTGGACGACCTGGTCGGCCATGGAGTTGAACGCGACGGCCGCCAGCCGCAGTTCGGTCGGCCCCTCTTCGGGCACCCGGGCGCCCAGCTTGCCCTCCCCCAGTTCGTGGGCGCCCTCGACCAGGCGCTGCGCGGGCCGGACCATCCGGATGCCGAGCCGGTCGGCGACCGCGACGGAGCCGACGACGAGCGCGGCGCCCACCGCGGCCAGCACCGCCCAGGCGGTGCCCACGCCGTTGCTGACCTCGGCCTCGGGGACGTACACCTCGACGACCGCGATCTCGCCGGAGCTGAGGGCGATCGGCTGGAGCAGGGTGGACCCGCCCGCCACCTCCGCGGTGGAGGCCCGGCCGATCCTGCGGGTCATGGCGATGTCCTCGGCGGCGGCGCGCCGCTTGCCGATCTCCACGGCGGGCGCGCGGTCCGCGGCGGGTATGTGCACGGCGATGCCCGCGTCGGAGCCGGCCGAGGCGACGACGCGCTCCAGTTCGTCCCGGTCGGTGGTGATGGAGAGGGCGGGCGCGATGGCGGCGGCCTCGCGCTCGGCGTTCGAGAACGCCCGGTCGCGCGCCATCTCCTTGATCACCAGGCCGAGCGGGACGGCGAAGGCCACCACGACCATCGTCGTCACCGCCACGCAGACCTTGACCAGGGCCCACCTCACAGCGGTCGCTCCGCTCTCGGCGGCTCCAGCTTCACGCCGACACCGCGCAGCGTGTGCAGATAGCGCGGCCGGGCCGCCGTCTCGCCCAGCTTGCGGCGCAGCCAGGACAGATGGACGTCGATGGTCTGGTCGTCGCCGTACGCCTGCTGCCACACCTCGGCGAGCAGTTCGCGGCGCGGGACGACGACGCCGGGGCGGCCGGCGAGGAAGGCGAGCAGGTCGAACTCGCGCCGGGTCAGGTCGAGTCGGACCCCGTCCAGCTCGGCCTGGCGGCGCAACGGGTCGATGGCCAGGCCGCCGACGCGGATGACCGTGGACGGAGCGGCCTCGGCGGTGCCGGCGCGCGAGCGGCGCAGCACGGCCGTCATGCGCGCGGACAGGTGCTCGACCGAGAAGGGCTTGGTCAGGTAGTCGTCCGCGCCGTCGTTCAGCAGGCGGACGATCTCCGCCTCGTCGTCCCGCGCGGTCGCGATGATGACGGGCACGTCCGTGATGCCGCGCAGCATCTTCAGCGCCTCGGCGCCGTCCAGGTCGGGCAGTCCGAGGTCGAGGATCACCACGTCGAAGGAGAAATGGGCGACCTCGCGCAGCGCCTCCAGGGCGGTGCCGACGCTGCGCACGGTGTGCGCGGCGTCGGTCAGATGCCGGATGAGGGCCGAGCGTACGAACTGGTCGTCCTCGACCACGAGCACACGTGCCATGGGCGGCACCGTACGCCATGCGGGCGGGACGGCACGGTGCCTGTGGACAACGCCTTCCGGGCACCGGGGGACAATCCCGCCCGGACCGCTGCGGCCACCGCCCGGGAGACCGGGTCCCCGGGACACCCGTGGGGCGGGTGGTGCAGTATGGCCGCGATGCGCAGAGGACTCGTACACGTACTCGCATGGTCGCTCGCCACGGGCGCGGCGGTCACGCTGTCGTGGTGGGGCGTGCACACGGTGATGGCGGGGACGGCGTACGACCCGCCGCGCGCGCTGCCGATCACGGCGGTGGGCCGGGCGGCCCGGGACTCCGCGCCCGCCGCCTCCTCCACCAGCCGGCCGGAGCCGTCGAGGACGGCGTCCCGCACGCCGTCGGCGACGCCCCGGCCGAGCGCGACCCGCTCGGCGTCGCCGTCCGGGAGCGCCGGCCGTCCCCCGGCGTCGCCGAGCGCGTCGGGGCGGGTGAAGAGCTACGACACCGACGGCGGCCGGGCGGTGTTCGACGTCGGGCCGGCCGACGCGACGCTGGTCTCCGCGACGCCGAAGGCCGGTTGGTCGATGCAGGTGTGGAAGACCGAGTCGTGGATCCGCGTGGAGTACACCGCGGGGGCGGACCGGGTGTCGGTGTTCTGCACCTGGCACGACGGGCCGCCGCACGTGGAGATCGGCACGTACTGACGCCGGGAGACGGCCGCGGGCCGCGGCGGGTCAGCGGAAGACCGAGGGCGGCGGGGCCGGTGACGCCACGGCGACCGCGTCGGTGACGGGGACCGCGCCTCCGGTGAAGTCCGCGAGTTCCCTGCCGTGCTGCACGCGCGCGGGGTGGGGGTCACAGGCGGCGCGCCGGGTGAGTTCGGCGACGGGCAGCGGCCGGCCGGAGGCGACGAGGACGAGGTTGCCGAAGCGCCTGCCGCGCAGCACCGCCGGGTCGGCCACCAGGGCGAGGTGGGGGAAGACGGCCGCCACGGTGGCGATCTGGCCCCGCAGATGGGCGAGCGGCGGTCCGTCGGCGAGGTTGGCCGCGTATACCCCCGAGTCCTTCAGGGCGCGGCGCACGTCGGTGACGAACTCGACGGAGGTGAGGTGCGCCGGGGTGCGCGCGCCGCTGAACACGTCCGCGACGAGGAGGTCGGCCCAGCCGTCGGCCACTTTGGCGAGTCCCGCGCGGGCGTCGGCGGACCGCACCCTGATGCGGGCGTTGGGGTCCAGCGGCAGTTCCCGGCGGACGAGTCGGACGAGGGCCGCGTCCCGCTCGACGACCTGCTGGGTGGACCGGGGGCGGGTGGCGGCGGTGTAGCGGGCGAGGGTCAGCGCCCCGCCGCCGAGGTGCACGGCCTGGACGGGCCGGCCCGGCGGCGCGCCGAGGTCGATCACGTGGCCGAGCCGGCGCTGGTACTCGAAGGCGAGACGGGACGGGTCGTCGAGGTCCACGTGGGACTGCGGGGCACCGTCGACGAGCAGCGTCCAGGCCCGCGGCCGGTCCCGGTCGGGCAGCAGCTCCGCGAGCCCGCCGTCGACGCTCTCCACGACCGCCTCGGCCGCCCGGCCGCGCCGCGCGCCGCGCGCCGTGTCGCGGGAGTCGTCCGACCGCTGGTTCCTCGCCCGTGCCATCCCGCCATTATCCGGGGGCGCGGCCGGCCCGGCCCAGCGGTGGTCCGTGCGGGCCGCGCGGCCCGCACGCGGGGTGGTCAGCGGCAGCCGTCCGCGGCCTCGATCAGCCGGGCCGCCTCGCCCAGCGCGGCACGCAGCACGGCGGGGTCGGTCGCGAGGTCGGCGTCGCCGGGCGGGAGGAGCCAGTCCGAGCCCTCGACCGGGGGCTCGGGGGCCAGGCGCAGGCCGCGGCCGTCGGTCTGGGTGCAGGTGCTTCCCGGCACGTCCCAGGCGTCCGCGGTGCCCGGCGGGACCAGGAAGCCCAGGGTGTCGCAGTCGTCGTCGTGCAGGACGGGGCCCACGCCGTCGCCCGTGCCGCGGCGCAGGATGTCCACCGCCTCCAGTCCCTGCCGCGCCGGGACGGTCACCAGGTCGCACTCGGCGACCGGGCTGCCGTGGGCCGCGTACTGCGGGGGCGGTCCGTGCCGGACCGCCGACGCCGGTGTACGCGCCTCGGTGCTCTGCCTGATCTGCATCCCGGCCATCGACGGAACCCCTCCTCGTGACGAGCGGGTCGGGAGTTCGGGCGGCTCCCGGTCCATCGGGTTCAACGCGTGGGGACGTCAACGGCTACGGCGAAACTCCGCCGCGAAGGATGGCAGTTCATGGCGGATCGTGGATGAGATATCCGTTTTGTAGCCAAACCCTGCGTGATCGACTCGTCACAGCAGGTACGTTCTTGCCCCGCCGGGCACAGAGCGCGCACGGGGCACCACCCGGGCGCTCGGCACGGTTCCGGCACGGTTCGACGGTTCGGTTCGCACGAGAGGGCCCGGCCATGGCGTCGTCAACGGTGACCTCGTCCCCGTCCCCCCGGCCACCTCGGCCGAATCTCGCCTTCCGGCGGTTGCGCGGCCCGCGCTCCCCCGGCGAGTTCGCCGCGCTGGTCCGGCGGGCCGCGCGCGAGATCGGCGAGCGGGTGAGCTGCGACGCGCGCTACATCGGGCGCGTCGAGGCGGGCGAGATCCGCTGCCCCAACTACGCGTACGAGCGGGTGTTCCTGCACATGTTCCCCGGCCGCACGCTGACCGACCTCGGATTCACACCCCGCTCATGGGTGCGCGGACGCGGGGCGCGGAGCGCGGACGAGGCGCCCCCGGAGCACCTCACGAGCCCCTCGCCGAGCACGTATGAGACGGACGGGACCGGCGAGACGTACGAGACGTGTGAGACGTACGAGATGCCGAATCCCCGCCGGTCCACCCCCCACGAACCCCGGACCCCGTACGGGACGCGCGATCCGTACGCCCCGTACGAGGAACACGACCAGAACCACGAGGAGAGCGACGTGCGGCGTCGCGCATTCATGACGGGAGGCACCGCCACCGTGGCGGCGGCCTCACTGGGACCCTTCACGGCCGGCTGCGACACCGCCGGACGGCGCGTCCACCGCGCGGGAAGCTCCGAGGCCGGCGCCCTGGAGGAGGCGGTCCGCAGGATCAGGCTGCTCGACGACCGGCACGGGGCCGACGGCCTGTACCGGCGCGCGGCGGCACCGCTGCGCACCGCCTACGAACTCCTCGACGCCGGAACCGCCCGGCGGGCCACCGCCGACCGGCTCTACGCGGGCGCCGGCGAACTGGCCATCTCGGTGGGCTGGCTCGCCCACGACTCGGGGCGATACGACGACGCCCGCTCGCACTACGCGGAGGCGCTCGCGACCGCGCGGATGGCCGACGACGGGGGCCTGGAGGCCCACGCCTTCTGCAACACCGCCTTCCTCGCGCGCGACGCGGGACGTCCGCGCGAGGCGGTCCGCGCGGCCCAGGCGGCCCAGCGCGCCGCCCGCCCCCTCGGCTCGCCGCGCCTGCTGTCGCTGCTCGCGCTGCGCGAGGCCGGCGGCTGGGCGGGGCTCGCCGACCGCAGGGGCTGCGAGCAGGCACTGGCCCGCGCGCACGCCCTCTACGCACGGGGGCCCGCCGAGACGGACCCCGAGTGGATGACCTTCTACGGGGAGGCCGAACTGGAGGGCCTGGAGGCGCAGTGCTGGTCGGCGCTGGGCGACTGGCCGCGCGCGGCCCGGCACGCCCGCCGCGCGGCCGAGCTCCAGGACCCGCACTTCACCCGCAACATCGCCCTCTACACCGCGGAGCTGGCCGACGACCTGGCCCGCGGCGGGCGCCCCGACGAGGCCGCCGTCGCCGGGCTGCGCGTCCTGGAACTGCTGGGCGAGGTGCAGTCGTCCCGCATCCAGACCATGCTCGCGGGCACGGCCCGCGTCCTGCTGCCGCACCGCAGGGCCTCGGGGGTCTCGGCGTTCCTGGACCGGCACGCGGGCCTGCCGCGCACCGCGTGAACCGGCCCGGCGCGGCGCCCCGCGACCGCGCCGGTCAGCCGCTCAGGTGCCCGCAGTCGTTCCACGTCTCGATCGCGGGCTCGCCGTAGGCCCAGCCGAGCACGGACAGCGACGTCGGGTTCAGCCGGACGCGGGCCGCGAAGTCCAGCGGGAGTCCGAGCCAGCGGGCGCCGATGGACCGCAGGATGTGCCCGTGGGCGAAGACCAGCACGTCGCGGTCGGCGGAGCGGGCCCAGCCGACCACCTCGTCGGCACGCGCGGTGACCTGCTCCAGGGTCTCGCCCTCGGGGACCCCGTCACGCCAGATCAGCCAGCCGGGCCTGGCCTCCTGGATGCCGGCCGGGGTCATGCCCTCGTAGGCGCCGTAGTCCCACTCCACGAGCGCGTCCCAGGTCTCCGCGCGGTCGCCGAACCCGGCCAGCTCGCAGGTCTCGCGCGCGCGCACGAGCGGGCTGGTGCGCACCTGCGCGCCGGGGAGCCCCGCGAACGGCTCCCGGTGCAGCCGCTCCCCGAGCAGTTTCGCGCCGCGCCGCCCCTCGTCGAGGAGCGGGACGTCGGTCCTGCCGGTGTGCTTGCCGGACAGCGACCACTGCGTCTGTCCGTGCCGGGCCAGCAGGATGCGCGGTGCCATGGAGGGGAGCCTTTCCGGAACGGGCGGTGCGAGGGGAGGGCACCCGCTACCGCCGACGAGTCGGTCCTTCCATCATCGCGCACCGGCGCGCGAGGCAACCCGGGGGGCGATCCCGGCGTCTTCGAGGGCCGGGGGCGCCCCCTCGGGGCGGGGGCCCGCCCCGTAAAATCCCGTGTGGCCACGGATCGGCGTCGGCAGACTGCAGACTGTCGGGTCACGGGGAACGGCTGGACCACGAGCAGATGGGGGAGGGCGATCGGATGCCGCAGACCGATGCACCGCGTACGGAGGCGGCACCAGGCGCCCGCGGGACCGGACCGCGCGCGTCCGCAGACCCGCGGTCCCGTCTGCGCTGGTGGACCGAGCTCCCGCTGATCCTGCTGGTGTACGGGTGCTACTCGGCGGGCCGGCTGCTGGCGCGGGGGGACACCTCCGGCGCCGTCGACCACGGCCTGCAGATCCTGCGCCTGGAGAAGGTCCTGCACCTCAACGCCGAGCACCCGCTGAACCGGCTGTTCACGCGCGAGGCGTGGCTGGGCGTGCCCGCCGACTTCTGGTACGCCTCGCTGCACTACGTGGTGACGCCCGCGATCCTCGTCTGGCTCTTCCGGTCCCGGGCGGTGCGGTACCGCGCGGCCCGCACCTGGCTGATGACCTCCACGTTCATCGGCCTGATCGGCTTCACGCTGCTGCCGACCTGCCCGCCCCGCCTGCTGGCGCCGGGGTACGGCTTCGTCGACACCATGGCCCGCTACAGCGACTACGGCTGGTGGGGCGGCGAGGCCAGCGCCCCGCGCGGCATGGGCGGGATGACCAACCAGTACGCGGCGATGCCGAGCCTGCACGTGGGCTGGGCACTGTGGTGCGGTGTGATGCTGTGGCGGCACGGCCGCACCCCGGCCGCGAAGGTCGCCGGCGTCGTCTACCCGCTGGTGACCACGCTCGTCGTCATGGGCACCGCCAACCACTACTTCCTGGACGCCGTCGCGGGTGCCGCCGTGATGGGCCTCGGGCTGCTGCTGACCCCGTACGTGATGCGCGCCGCCGACCGGCTGTGGTCGGTCCTCCGCGGCCGTGCCCGGTGGGTCGCGGGCGTCGCGCGGGGCGAGGGTTCCGCGATTGTCGGTGCGGAGTGCCAGACTTCCCCGGGTGAACGCATTCCCCGACAGCGCGAGTCCCGATCCGGACCGGCGGCCGAGCCCGGTGCCACCCCCGCGGGCGCCGGGGACGGCGCTGCGGCGGCAGCTCGCTGAGCTGCGCGGTCCGGACGTCCCGCCCAAGGCGCTGGACGCGCGCGCCCTCGCGGCGCTCGCCGCCAACCCCGGCTGCGACCGGCGCGCCCTGCTGGACGGCGCGGGCGTCGACAAGGCCAAGCTGGCGGGGGCGCTCGGCGCGCCCTCGGCGTTCGGCCAGTCACAGTTCGCGTTCATGCGGGGCAACGCCTTCGAGGCACGGGTCAAGGCCGACGGCGGAGCGGAACTGCTGCGGCTGGTGCACGAGAAGATCGACCCGGGTGCCGAGCCGCCCGGCGCAGGCGCCGTGCCCGACCTGGACGCGATCGGCCCCGAGGGCCGCGCGGCCCGCACCGCGCTGGCCCTGCGCGAGGCCACCGGGGCCGGCGGCTGGACGCTGCTGGACCATCCGATGCTGACCCTGGACGTGGCGGGCTCCGCCGCCTTCCTGGAGCCGGACGCGGTGGTCGTGCACCCCGACGGCGGCTGGACGGTCGTCGAGATCAAGTCGTTCCCGATGCTGGACGGTTCGGCCGACCCGGCGAAGGTGGGCGCCGCCGCCCGGCAGTCCGCGGTGTACGTCCTGGCGCTGGAGGAGGTCGCCGCCCGGCTCACGCCCGCCGCCCGGGTCCGGCACCGCGTTCTGCTGGTGTGCCCGAAGGACTTCTCCAACCTCCCCACCGGCTCGGCGGTCGACGTGCGCAAGCAGCGCGCCGTCACCCGGCGGCAGCTCGCCCGCCTCACCCGGGTCGAGGACATCGCGGCGGCCCTCCCCGAGGGCAGCTGCTTCTCCCCCGGCCTCCCGGCCGAGGAGCTGGTCACCGCCGTCGAGGCGGTGCCCGCGAGCTACGCGCCGGAGTGCCTGTCCGCCTGCGAACTCGCCTTCCACTGCCGGGCCCGCTCCCGGGAGCAGGGGGCGGTGACGTCCCTGGGCCGCTCCCTGCGCGCCGAGCTGGGCGGCCTGACGACGGTCACCGACGTCCTGGCGGCGGCGCACGGCGAGGCGGGCGACCCGGCGGATCCGGCCGTCGCCGCGCTGCGCAGAGCGGCCCGGCTGCGCGCCGAGGCGCTGGACGCCGGTGCCCGCGCGGCGGCGGCACGCGTGCCGTCGGCCGACCTGCCGGGCGGCGACCGGGAGGCGGGCGCATGTCGCTGATCTCCGCACTGGCCCGGCTGGAGGCCGTGCGGAGCGGCCGGGCCCAGCCCACCGCCACCGTGCTGCACCGCCATCTCGTCGAGCGCCCCCTGGTGTTCGTGCCGTTGACCACCGCGGGCGAGGCGGGGGCGCCGCTGGGCGCCCTCGTGGGCACCGACCGGGACGCCCCGCGCCTGCTCGTCGTACCGCAGCCCCGGGACCGCGACCTGCGGTTCGCCTTCCTCGCCGAGCTGGCCGACGTCGTCCTGCCCCACATCGACTCCCACGCCGGCGCGGTCGAGGCCGCCGAGCGCAGCGAGACCGACCCGGAGACCGGGAAGCGGGTCAAGGTCGAGGTCGAACTGTGCGCGGACGCACCACAGTTGATCGTGCCGGGCCGGGCGGGCATCGACTTCGTCCGCCTCCTGGGGCGTTCCACCCGGTTCCGGCGCACCGCGGAGCAGGATCCCGAGGCACCGCATCCGGCGCCGCCGAAGGTGCCGCTGTGCGGGCGCTGGTTCACCCACTTCGGGGAGCGGGCCCGGGTACCCGGCTCCGCCCTGCTGCTCGCCCTCACCGACGTGCTGTCCCGGCACTGGGCCACCGGCCAGAGCAGCCTGGAGGACCAGCATCTCGGAGCGCTGCTGGCCTGGATCGATCCGCCCGGGGACGCGTCCGGCGCCGAAGCGGCGGTACGGGCCGAACTCCGGCGGGACGCCCGGGGCCAGCTCGTGTGGCCGCCCGCCGGCCCCGCCACCGACCCCGCGTTCGACAACCAACTGCTGGCTCCCGCCATCGAGGCCTACGACCGCGCGCGGACGGCGTTCGCCGCCGCGCAGGACGGCGTCGAGGCGGACGACCGGCTCGGCGAACTGACCGCCGCCGAGCGGCGCGTCCGCGACCTGGTCGCGAGCGTCACCCGGCCCACCTGGGACGCGGTGTGGCGGGGTCTCGACCTGCTGCGGGCGCTGCCGGAGGGTGCGCACGCCGCCGACCGGTGGACCCGCGACCGCTGGTCGTTCACCGGGCACCGGGACCGGGTGGCGGCGGGCGAGCCGCCGCAGCCGCGCCGGGACGACGCGGTCACGGCGGCGAACAAACTGGCCACGCGCGAGCGGGAGCAGGCCCGCCTGGAGGCCCAGGAGGCGCTGGACGACCCGCTGGTCATGGCGGGCCGGCGGCTGGCGGGGGAGGCGTTCGCGGGCGAGGTGACCGATGTGGTGATGGCGTACAGCGAGAGCAAGCGGCCCAGCCCCCGCCCGCTGGTCACCGTCCGCACCGACGACCGCCCGCACCTGGGTGAGCGGGCGAAGGTGTACCGCTCGCTGCGCGGGAAGCCGCAGTCCGCGGAGTTCGCGGGGTACGCCGACGAGGGTGCCGCGGTGGTGCTGCGGATCACCGACAAGATGGGCCGGGGCAAGGAGCCCGAGGCCGGGTCGGTGCCGGAGAAGGGGGACCTCGTCTGCTTCACCCTCTTCGAGCACGAGCAGCGCGGCGGCGCGGGACTGCCCGACCCCGAGCAGACGCCGTGGACGCACGGCGGGCCGCCGGGTGAGCCGGAGGCCCTGCCGGTGCCGGACCCGGTGACCGAGGAGGACGTCCTGTGACCGCCGTCTTCGACCCGGGTGCCGCGGCCACCCGCGCGACCGACGCGATCCTGCACGACACGCTGCACGGCGGCGACCGCGGTGTCGTGGTCGACTCGCCGCCCGGCGCCGGGAAGTCGACCCTGGTGGTCCGCGCCGCGCTCGAACTGGCCGCGGCGGGGCGCCCGCTGATGGTGATCGCGCAGACGAACGCGCAGGTCGACGACCTGGTGCTGCGGATCGCCGAGAAGGCCCCCGACCTGCCCGTGGGCCGGCTGCACAGCAGCGACTCCGATCCGTACGACAAGGCCCTGGACGGTCTGGACCAGGTCCGCACGTCCACGAAGGCGGCCGACCTGGCGGGGCTGGACGTCGTCCTGTCGACGGCGGCCAAGTGGGCCCACGTCAAGGGCGTCGAGCCCTGGCGGCACGCCATCGTGGACGAGGCGTACCAGATGCGCTCGGACGCGCTGCTCGCCGTCGCGGGCCTGTTCGAGCGGGCGCTGTTCGTGGGCGACCCGGGCCAGTTGGACCCGTTCGCGATCGTGGGGTCGGAGCAGTGGGCCGGCCTCTCCTACGATCCGTCCGCGTCCGCGGTGACCACCCTGCTGGCGCACAACCCGCAGCTGCCGCAGCACCGGTTGCCGGTCTCCTGGCGGCTGCCCGCGTCGGCGGCCCCGCTCGTCTCGGACGCGTTCTACCCGTACACGCCGTTCCGCAGCGGCACCGGTCACGGCGACCGGCGGCTGCGCTTCGGCGTCCCGTCGGACGGTTCGGGGCCCGACCGGGTCATCGACGAGGCCGCGGAGTCCGGTTGGGGCCTGCTCCAGCTGCCCGCCCGGCACACCCCGCGCACCGATCCCGAGGCGGTCCGGGCGGTGGCCGCGGTGGTACGGCGGCTGCTGGACCGCGGTGGCGCCGCCACCTCGGAGCGGGCGCCGGACCCGGTGCCGCTGACCGCCGACCGGATCGCCGTCGGCACCGCGCACCGCGACCAGGCCGCGGCCGTGCGGGCGGCGCTCGGGGACCTGGGGGCGGCGGGCGTCACCGTCGACACGGCGAACCGGCTCCAGGGACGGGAGTTCGACGTCACGGTGGTGCTGCATCCGCTGTCGGGACGGCCGGACGCCACGGCGTTCCACCTGGAGACGGGCCGGCTGTGCGTGCTGGCCTCCCGGCACCGGCACGCCTGCATCGTGGTGTGCCGGGAGGGCGTGGGCGAGCTGCTGGACGACCACCCCTCGACCGAACCCGTCCAGTTGGGCGTCACGGTGAAGTTCCCGGACGGCTGGGAGGCCAACCACTCGGTGCTGTCCCACCTGGAGGAGCACCGGGTGGCGTGGCGCCCCTGAACCGGTCCCGGCCCCGGCGGGCCGCGTCCGTCCCGGCCCGCCCAAACGCATCCCCCCGGACCGGTCCTCGGCACGGGGGGCGCGTCGGCCCCCGGCATCCCCTTGCGCCGCCGGGGGACAATGGACGGTGGCCCTCCCGCGCGAGGGACACCCGAACCGCACGAGGAGGACCAGACATGGCGGAGCCCACGCCGCGTCGGAACGAACCGCGGCTACGCCCCGCGCCCCTGCTCTTCGAGCCGGCGGTGGCCGCCGGGGACCCGGAGCACTTCTTCGACCTGGAGTCGACCGACGACCCGCGCGCCCTGCTGGACCGGGCGACGGAGCTGACCCGGGCGTTCCGGGCCGCGGCCGACCGCGCGGTCGAGTTCCAGGCCATCGCCGCCGCTCAGCTCGCCGATCCGCGCCGCTTCGACCGGCTGACGCCCGCCGAGATCGCCGAGCGGGCCGAGTGGACCGAGGACTACGCGAAGAAGATGGTCGAGTTCGGCCGCGACCTGCTGTCGGGCGCCGAGGGGACCGGCCACGGCCACGGCGTGGCCGACACCCTCTGACTCCCCTGCGGGAACGGGTCCCCTCGCACAGCTCGGGCCGCCTCCCCGAGCCCGCCCCGCGGCCCCGGCCGAACCGCCCGGTCAGGACCAAGGGGGCTTCGCGTGGACGAGCGCCGGGCCGCCGGCGTCCGCCGCGTCGGGCCGTCGCCGGACTCGCCCGCCGGACCGGGCGCCGGTGCGGCGGCCGGAGCGCCCGCCTCACCCGTTCGGGCCAGGCCGCGCAGGGGCCGTGCACGGGGGCCGCGAGCACCCTTCCGCCGTACTGGCATATGCCAGGCGGGCAAGATACTCCACTCGGCCCACCCCTGTCCCGGTTTTCCGCAACCCTCCGGAAGCACTTCCTCACCCCCGGTAGATGTATCCGGCATGAGCAGCACACGGAACCCGGCCAGCAGCACGCCCCAGCGCCCCGGAACACCGTTGCCCGAGTGGCGGGACGCCTCGGGGGTCACCCCCGAGGGAGCCGCCTGGCTCGCCTCGGCAGGAACGTATCCGCGGAGCACCCTCACCCTCTGGGCGGAACGGCCCGACGCCCCGGTCGTGCTGCCCTGCGGCAGCGCCTTCGACGTCGTCAGCGCACCCGCGCTGTTCGGCCGCCGGATGCTCGACCGGCTCTGGGAGGACGGCCCCGGCTCCGGCCCGGTGGCGGTGTACCGCGGGCGGGTGCTGCTGTTCGCCGCGCCCGGTACCGCCCAGCGGCTGCCCTCGCTGATGCGCTGGGAGGAGTGGGGCGCGGACGGCGCCGGGGAGGCGACCGGCGCGGGGGCCCGCGGGCGCGGAGTGGGGCGCTGCCGCGAGGTGCCGCCCCTGCTGTGCCACGGCACGGGCGACGCGGTGACCGTCCCGGCGCTCGACGCGCCCGGGTCGACGGCGGAACCGGGCCGTGCCGACGCGCGGTGGCTGGTCGCCCCGGACACCCGCCGGCCCTGGCTCCCGGGGCCGGAGATCCTGCTCTGGGCGGCCGTGCGGGCGGCCCGCGCGGCGGCGTCGGCGGCGGTGCGGATATCGATTTTTCCTCCCGCCGATCAGGGTGCTAAGGTCTACGACGTCAGCAGGCGCCGCTAGCTCAGTTGGTTAGAGCAGCTGACTCTTAATCAGCGGGTCCGGGGTTCGAGTCCCTGGCGGCGCACGCCAACGAGAGCGGGATGATCGCGGAAACGCGAGCATCCCGCTCTCGTCGTTCGCCCTCCCGGCACGCCGTCCCTCTCTCCCCCCCGCCCCCCTCCTCGCCACATCGCAGCGCTTCCGGCCGCCCGCGCCCCGCCTCCGTCACCGCCCGGGCCGCCCGGGCCGCCCGCACCGCCTCGGCAGGCCGTCCGGACCGGCGGTTCAGCCCGTCGTGATCCGCACCGTCCACGAGCCCGACGCGGTGCGGTCCTCGACGTCGACGCGGACGTGGTCGCCGGGGACCGTGAAGCTCTCGCCGGCGCCCACCGGCGCGTCCGCGAGCGGCGGGTAGACGGAGTCCTCCCAGCACGCCTCGGTGTGCGGGTGGGCGTCGAGGACCTGGATGGGCCCGCCGCCGGACTCGGTGCCGCTGCGGACCCGGTAGACGAGCACCCCCTGCGTGCAGGTCGAGCCGTCGTTGCCGGACGTGCCGCGGGCCTCGAAGGCGAGGGCGGTGCCCGGGCCCGTGGGAACGACCGCCAGTTTCGTGCCGCGCCCCGCGCCGAACGCCGGCGTACCCGGCGGCGCGGCGACCCCGAGGGCCCCGGGGTCGGCGGCGCCGGGAGTTGCCGGCCCTACCCCGGACGCCCCGGCGCGGACGTCCGCGCCGGCCGGCCCGGCGGAGCCCGCCGGGCCCAGCCCCAGCGGCTCCAGGGTGAGGCGGGTGGACCCGGCGCCCCGTACGCACGCCACCTGACGGCGGTCCAGCCAGCCCAGCCGCCACTTGTGCCAGCCGAACAGGTCGGGCGCGAGGCCGAACTGGCTGCCCATGAGGTCCCAGTCGCCGACGTAGGTGTCCCAGTCGCCCTCGCCGTTCTCGGGGCGGTGGTACAGATCGGGCAGGTCGAAGACGTGGCCCGTCTCGTGGGCGAGGACGAGGCGGTCCGGCGGATGCTTCTCG
This sequence comes from Streptomyces sp. NPDC048566, assembly GCF_043199735.1. Classification (NCBI taxonomy): domain Bacteria; kingdom Bacillati; phylum Actinomycetota; class Actinomycetes; order Kitasatosporales; family Streptomycetaceae; genus Streptomyces; species Streptomyces sp. NPDC048566. Next base: position 68,791 of record NZ_JBICWL010000003.1, on the reverse strand, counting down.
AAGACCGTCACGACCCGGCGGATGTCCGTGCCGTCCGCGCGCAGCGGTGTGGCCAGGTTGACGACCTTGGTGGCGTCGGAGTCGACACCCGGCGCGTCCGGGTCGGCGACGAAGTAGACGACGTCGTAGCGCGAGAAGTCCACCTGCGGGTCGGCCGCAGCGAGGGCGTCCCGCAGGTACGCGCCCCGGTCGGCGGCGTTCCAGTCGCGCCGTATGGCGTACGAGGTGGAGGGGTGCGGCATCCGGATCCAGGAGCGCCGGGGATGCGGGCGGACCGTGAACCTGCCGTAGGAGGCGCGTTCGAAGAAGCGGCTGGTGGCGGGGAAGTAGTCGCCGGTCAGCTCCGCCGGACTGGTGCGCGGGACGGAGTCGGGAAAGGACAGGAACACCATCACGGCGTCCAGCGGACGGGTGGGCCGCACGTAGGAGGGGTTCCAGGTGTCGACGCCCTCCGAGTGGTGCGCCCCGGTGCGGGTCAGGGCGCAGGGGTCGGCCAGCGGTTCGGCGAGGGCGGGGCCGGGGAGCAGTGAGGTCGCCGCGAGGGCCGTCATCGAGGTGAACGCGGCCGCCGTGCTGCGCCAGCGCGGCACTCCGTCACGGGCGAGGCCGCGCAGGGGCCGGCGCGTGAGAAGGGGCAGCGGACGCGGCACGTCGACCTCCGGATGCGGATTTCGGGACACCGCACCCAGCCTGTGTTGATTTGTATTACTTCGCCCTGTTTGTCTGCACCAGAAGGGTGAGGGCACTCCCGGGCCGACACCCCCGACAGCTCACGGAACGTCACATGCGGTCGGCGGGAGAAGGAACCCGTCCAGATGCAGGCAGAAACGATCTGTCAGAACGGGTGGTTGTTCCGGGACACTGGACACGGGCTGCACCGCGCCGAGGGCAGCCTCTATGATCGGCACACTTTCCTGCACCGACACGGCTTGTGCGGCCGCCCCGTCCGGCCGACCACGCGAGAGACCCATACGAAGAACGACTGCACTGCGGGAGCGAGCGGTGAGCGGAACGTCCGAAGGGCCGGCAACCGCGGGAGACCTCGCCCGGCCGACCGTCACAGAGCGTCACGTCGACACGTCTTCTCGTGTGCCCGCCGGGTCCTCCCCCGGCCCGTCCGCCCCTCCCGCGGCCTGCGCGCCGCCCGCGGCACCGGCGCTGCCGGCCGGGCCGGCGGACGCCCCGGCGGGGGACGCGGCGTCGCCGCGCGCCTTCCAGGCCGCCTTCGCCACCGCGCCGCTCGCGATGGCCGTCGTCGACCGCGAGGGCACCGTCGTCACGGCGAACGCGTCGCTGGCGGTACTGCTGGGCGTCGAGGCGGCGGCGATCGCCGGCCGCTCCGCCTCCGACCTGGTGGACCTCGCCTCCGACGCCCGCACCTGGCAGGCCTACCGCGAGGTCCTGGGCGGCGGGCAGGGCCGGCTGCGCTGCACCCGCCGCCTGAAGCACCCCGACGGCCACTCGCTGTGGGTGCAGATCACCGTCACCCCGCTCCCCCCGCAGGAGCAGGCCGTCCTGGTGTCCGTCGCCGACATCGGCCCCCGGCGTGAACTCCAGGCCCGGCTGCGGCACTTGCAGATGCACGACCCGGTGACCCGGCTGCCCAACCGCACCCTGTTCTTCGAACGCCTGACGGCGGCCCTGGAGGCCGAGGCGCACGAGGAGGGCGGCACCGGCCGGATCGGGCTGTGCTATCTGGACCTCGACGGTTTCAAGGCCGTCAACGACACCCTCGGGCACCGGGTCGGGGACCGGCTGCTCGCGGCGGTCGCCGAACGGCTGACCCGCTGCGCGGACGAGGCGGGGCAGGCGCGGGCCGCGGCCCCGCTGGTGGCCCGGCTCGGCGGTGACGAGTTCGCGCTGCTCGTCGAGGACTCGACCGGCACCGAGCAGGTGGCCGACCTCGCCCAGGCGGTCCTCACCGCGCTCCGGGCGCCGTTCGACCTGTCGGGGCAGCGGCTGTCGCTGTCGGCGTCCATCGGCGTCGTCGAGCGGCGCGCCGCCGGGACGAGCGCCACGGGGCTCATGCAGGCCGCCGACACGACGCTGTACTGGGCGAAGGCCGACGGCAAGGGCCGGTGGACGCTGTTCGACCCGGAGCGCAACGCGCACCGCATGACACGCCAGGCCCTGTCGTCCACCCTGCGCGCCGCCGTCGACCGCGGTGAATTCGCCCTGGAGTACCAGCCGTTGGTGGGCATGGAGGACGGCGGTGTGCACGGGGTGGAGGCGCTGGTCCGCTGGAACCACCCGCGCTTCGGCATGCTGACGCCGAATCGGTTCATCGGACTGGCGGAGGAGGACGGCTCGATCGTGCAGCTCGGCCGCTGGGTGCTGGCCACGGCCTGCCGGCAGGCGCGCCGCTGGCAGCTGGACCACCCGGACGCGCCGCCGCTGTTCGTCAGCGTCAACGTCGCCGTGCGGCAGGTCTGGGACTCCGATCTGGTCGCGGACGTGGCGGAGATTCTGGCGGAGACCCGACTCGCCCCGCATCTGCTCCAGTTGGAGCTGACGGAGTCGGCGGTGATGGGCTCGGCGGGCCGGCCGCTCCAGGCCCTCCAGGCGCTCAGCGACATGGGGGTGCGCATCGCGATCGACGACTTCGGCACCGGGTACTCCAACCTCGCCTACCTCAGCCGGCTCCCGGTGTCGGTGCTGAAGCTGGACGGCTCCTTCGTCCGGGGCTTCCAGTACGAGAACGCCGACGGGACCTCCGCCCACCCCAACCCCGCGGACGAGGTCATCGTCGAGGCGCTCATCCAGCTCGCGCACCGGCTGGGGCTGACCGTCACCGCCGAGTGCGTGGAGACGGCCTCGCAGGCCTCCCGGCTGCGTGGGATCGGCTGCGACACCGGCCAGGGGTGGCTGTACTCCCGGCCGGTGGCACCGCACCTCATCGCGGAGCTGCTGACCTCGGGCGCCTGCCCGCTGGCCTGATCCGCTCCCCCGAGGCGGCCCCGCGCTCAGGCCCCCGCGGCCGCCTCGGGCAACCCGTAGGCGTCGGCGATGAGTTCGTAGGAACGCAGGCGGACGTCGCCGCTGTGCGCGTTGCCGGTGATCATCAACTCGTCGGCACCGGTGCGCTTGTGGAGGTCGTCGAGGCCGGCGCGCACCTCGTCGGCGGTGCCGTGGAGCACGTTCGCGTTCCAGGAGTCGACGAACTCCCGCTCCATCGCGCTGAACGCGTAGCCCTCCGCCTCCTCCGGCGTGGGGACGAGCCCCGGACGGCCGGTACGCAGCCGGACCATGCTCAGGGCGGCGGCCAGCACCTGGCGGCGGGCCTCGCGCTCCTCGTCGGCGGCGAGCGCCGAGACCCCGATGAGGGCGTAGGGGGCGTCCAGGACCGCACTCGGCCGGAAGGACTCGCGGTAGAGGTCGAGTGCCGGGAGGGTGTTCTGCGCCGAGAAGTGGTGGGCGAAGGCGAACGGCAGGCCGAGCACTCCGGCCAGGCGAGCGCTGAAGCCGGACGAGCCGAGCAGCCAGACCGGCGGGCGGTGCGGGGACTGCACCCCGCCGGGCGAAGTGGACTGGACGGGGCCGGGTACGGCGTGGATGCGCGCGTAAGGGTGCCCGTCGGGGAAGTCGTCGTCCAGGAAGCGGGTGAGCTCGGCGAGTTGCTCGGGGAAGTCGTCGGCGCCCTCGTTCAGCCGCTCGGTGCGGCGCAGGGCTGCGGCCGTGGCCCCGTCCGTGCCCGGCGCCCGCCCGAGCCCGAGGTCCACGCGCCCGGGGGCCAGGGCCTCCAGGGTGCCGAACTGCTCGGCGATGACCAGGGGGGCGTGGTTGGGGAGCATCACGCCGCCGGAGCCCAACCGGATGCGGTCCGTGTGCGCGGCCAGGTGGGCGAGGATCACGGCGGGCGAGGAGCTGGCCACGCCCGGCATCGAGTGGTGCTCGGCCACCCAGTAGCGGTGGAAGCCGCGGGACTCCGCGAGGCGGGCGATCTGCACGCTGGTGCGCAGCGCCTCGCTCGCGGTGCGGCCCGCTCCCACGGTGACCAGGTCCAGTACGGAGAGCGGGACCGGGGCGGCACCCCGTGCCGTACCGCGGATCTCGCCCGTCTCGGCCGTCTCGTCCACCGGGGGTGCCTCCTGTCACTGCGCGATCGTTTCCTCGCGGCTGCCAACAGGAGGCCGGCTCCGTTTATTCCTCCGGCCCCCGCGGGACGCCTTCCGGCCGCCGGGCGGGGCACGGGGGGCCGGCCCCCGGCTCCCCACCCCGCTCCGGCGGGACCGCGCGCGAGGCCGCGCCGCGCACGGCGGAGGGCCGTTACGCCTGGACCACCGGCTCCCGGGTGAAGAGGGCTCCCAGCTGCGGGGCGTGCACGCGGCGGTCGGTGAGGCGCAGGGCCTCCCAGACCGACACCTGGTTGGCCGTGAGGACGGGCTTGCCCAGCTCCCGCTCCAGGTCGGCGAGGTGGGACGCCGTGTGCAGGGCCGTGTCGGGCAGCAGCACCGCCTCGGCGTCCGGACCGTCCACCGCGCGGGCCAGGGCGAGCACCCGGTCGTACTCCCAGGTGCCGACCTCGGCGGCGGTGACGATCCCGGAGGCGGTCACGGCCGTCACCTCGACCCCCGCCTCCTTGAGGAACGCGGCGAAGAGGGCGGCCACGTCGTCGGGGTAGGTGGCCCCGACCGCCACGCGGTGCGCCCCGATCTCCTGGACGGCGTGCGCGAAGGCGAAGGACGTCGAGGACGCCGGGATACCCGCCGCCCGGGCGAGGCCGCGCACCTGGTCGTGGGCGCCCTGCCAGCCGCGGACGAAGCTGCCGCTGGTGCAGGCCCAGACCACGGCCTCCGCTCCGGACCGGCGCAGCTCCTCGACGCCCGCCTCCAGGCGCTCCGCGGACCCCATCTCGTGCAGGGCGTCGACCCGGTGGGCGTCCTCCCCGATGTCGGTGTGGACGACGGTCAGGCGGACGTCGCTGCCGAGCAGCTGCTCCATGCGCGGGTAGTCGTCCTCGGCCGAGTGGCCGGGGTAGAGGAATCCGAGTGCGGTCATGCCCAACCTTCCTGTTCTTCCGGCAGTACCGGACCCCGGCGGGCGGCCGGATCGACCAGACGCTGATAGGGGCCCACGGCTCGGGTACCCAGTTGGCGCAGTGCCGCCCACATCGTCACCTGGTTGGCCGAGATCACCGGAATCCGCAGCTCGGCCTCCAGCTGCGGGATGACGTCGTAGGTCGCAAGGTTGGTGCAGCTGATGAAGAGGGCGTCGGCCTGCCCCCCGACGGCCCGGCGGGCCATGTCGGCGACGTCGCGGTACGGGACCTTCCAGATGTGCCGGGTCAGCCCCATGAAGGCGCGGTCGGTGACGACGATGCCGGCCTCGGCGAGGTACTCCTCCAGGGACTGGGTGACGGAGACGGTGTACGGGGTGACCAGGGCGATCCGGCGGGCGCCGAGTTCCGCCAGGGCGTCGAGGAGGGCTCCGGAGGTGGTGAGCGAGGGGAGCGCGCCCGCCCGGGTCATCGCCTCGCACATGGCCTTCTCCCCGGCGACCCCGCCGACGAAGCTGCCCGAGGTGCACGCGTAGGCGACGACCTCGGGCGAGACGGCGTTCAGGGCGCGCACCGCGTCCCCGAGCGTCTCGTGCTCGGAGACCAGCCGGGCCAGGTCCAGGCTGACCTCGACCGGCACGAACGGGGTCCGCGTGAGATGCAGGGAGACCTCGTCCGGGACCCAGCGCCACAGTTCGCGGTCGAGGGCGAAGTCGAACGGGGCGACGACGCCGACCCCGCGCTGCGGCTGTGGACCGCCGAGAAAGGAAACGTCCATGCTGACACCGGCCTCACGAAGGGAAACAGGCACGCAACGGACCGTGTTCGGGCCCGTGTTGACGAAGGTAGGTTCGGGTGCGAGCGTGGTCAATCCGCGCATCTCAGACGACTTCGACCCCTGTACGCCCGCACGTCTCCCGGCCATCCCGCCCCGGACCACTCCAGAGAAGCGGACTCGCATTGCGAAACGGTTTCGCCCGATGAACGCCCGTATGTCCCCCGCCCCGTCCTCCCCTCCGTCCTCTCCCGCCACACTGCTCGTGCTGGACGCCGAGCCCCTCCCCCGCCTCGGCCGGCTCACCGGACGCGTGCGGATCGAGCACGCCGACGAGTCGAGCCTCGCCCGGAAGCTGCCGCACGCGGACGCGCTGCTCGTGTGGGACTTCACCTCGCACGCGGTGCGCCGGGCGTGGCCGGGCGAGGGGCCGCGCCCCCGCTGGGTGCACACCGCGAGCGCCGGCGTGGATCATCTGATGTGCCCCGAACTGGCCGCCTCCGACACGGTGGTGACGAACGCGCGCGGCGTGTTCGACCAGCCCATCGCGGAGTACGTGGCGGCGCTGGTGCTCGCCATGGCGAAGGACCTGCCGCGGACCTGGGACCTCCAGCGCGAGCACGCGTGGCACCACCGCGAGTCCCAGCGGGTGGCGGGCACCCGGGCCTGCGTGGTGGGCTCCGGGCCGATCGGGCGGGCCGTCGCCCGCACCCTCAAGGCACTCGGCATCACGACCGCCCTGGTCGGCAGGACGGCCCGCACCGGCGTCCACGGGCCCGAGGAGCTGGACCGGCTGGTGGCCCGCGCCGACTGGGTGGTGTGCGCGGCGCCGCTCACCGCCGAGACGCACGGCATGTTCGACGCCCGGCGCTTCGGGACGATGCAGCCCTCCGCCCGGTTCGTCAACGTCGGCCGCGGTCAGCTCGTCGTGGAGGAGGCGCTCGCCGAGGCGCTGTCCAAGCACTGGATCGCGGGCGCCGCCCTCGACGTCTTCGCGGACGAACCGCTGGACCCCGACAGCCCGTTGTGGCGCCTCCCGGGCCTGATCGTGTCACCGCACATGAGCGGGGACACGATCGGCTGGCGGGACGAACTGGGCGCCCAGTTCGTGGAGTTGTACGAGTGCTGGGAGGCGGGTAGGCCCCTGCGGAACGTGGTCGACAAGAAGCGCGGGTACGTACCCGGACACTGAACCGCCGTGGAGGGGCCGATGTCGGAACTCACCGAGCTGACCGCCGTACAACTCGTCGACGGCTACCGCAAGGGCGAATTCGGACCCGAGGAGGTGACCCGCGCGGCCCTGGAACGGGCCGAGCGGGTGCAGCCGGCCGTGAACGCCTTCGTCCGGCTGCTCGCGGACGACGCCCTGGCGCGGGCCCGCGCGTCGGCGGACCGGTGGCGACGCGGGGAGCCCGCGGGCCTGCTGGACGGCGTGCCCGTGACGGTGAAGGACATCCTGCTGCTGCGCGGGCATCCGACGCTGCGCGGATCGAGAACCGTGAGCGAGCGGGGCCCCTGGGACGAGGACGCGCCGTCGGTGGCCCGGCTGCGCGAGCACGGCGCGGTGTTCCTCGGCAAGACGACGACACCCGAGTTCGGCTGGAAGGGCGTCACCGACTCGCCGGCGTCCGGCGTGACCCGCAACCCCTACGACCTCGCGCGCACCGCGGGCGGCTCCAGCGGGGGCAGCGCGGCGGCCGTCGCGCTCGGCGCGGGCCCGCTGTCGCTCGGCACCGACGGCGGCGGCAGTGTGCGCATCCCCGCCGCCTTCTGCGGCGTCTTCGGGCTGAAACCCACGTACGGCAGGGTGCCGCTGTATCCGGCCAGCGCCTTCGGGACGCTCGCGCACGTGGGCCCGATGGCCCGGGACGCCGCCGACGCGGCGCTGATGCTCGACGTGATCGGCGCGCCGGACGCCCGCGACTGGTCCGCGCTCGGCCCGCCCGGCGACTCCTTCGCCACCTGCCTGGACGCCGGGGTGCGCGGGCTGCGCGTCGCGTTCTCGCCGTCCCTCGGCGGGCAGGTGGCGGTCGCCCCGGGGATCGCCGCGGCGGTCCGCCGTGCGGTGGAACGGCTGGCCGGTCTCGGCGCCCATGTCACCGAGGCCGACCCCGACTTCGCCGATCCGGTGGAGGCGTTCCACACCCTGTGGTTCAGCGGTGCGGCCCGGGTCACGCAGGGACTGGGCCCCGAGCGGCGGGCGCTGCTCGATCCGGGGCTGCGGGAGATCTGCGAGCGGGGCGCCCGGTACAGCGCGCTGGAGTACCTCGCCGCGACCGACGTCCGGATGGCGCTGGGCCGCCGGATGGGGCTGTTCCACACGAGGTACGACGTGCTGGTCACGCCGACTCTGCCGCTGACGGCGTTCGAGGCGGGCGCCGAGGCGCCCGCCGGTTCCGGCCGGCGCCGCTGGACGGGGTGGACCCCGTTCACGTACCCCTTCAACCTGACGCAGCAGCCCGCCGCGACCGTCCCCGTCGGGACGGACGGGCAGGGGCTGCCGGCCGGGCTTCAGATCATCGCCGCCCGGCACCGGGACGATCTCGTCCTGCGCACGGCGCACGCCCTGTACGCGGCGGGGGCCGCCGGGGTCGCCCCGCCGGCGCCGCCGCTCCCCTGACGCCCGGCCGGGCCGGGCGCCGGCGCGCATCCGGCCCGGACCGCGCGGCGGGGCCCCGCCCCGGCGCCGTCAGGCCCGGCGGAAGCTGAGCGTCTCGCCGGCGGCGCCGGTCCGCCACAGGTCGTTGCAGGCCGCGGCCATCTCGTCGAGCCCGTCCACCAGCCGGCCCCACACGATGCCCGGGACCCAGCCCACGTCCCCGTTCAGGAGCAGGTTGTTGCGCTCGTAGAAGAGCGCGAGGTCGACCACGGTGGTACCGGGGCGGACGTCGGCGCCGTAGCCGTATGCCTTGGTGCCGAGTTCCGTTCCCGCGAAAGCGAAATAGCAGAGGTCTCCCGGAATGGGGGTAACTGTCGGATTTTCCAGCGGCGGCTCTGATTTCGCGAAAGGGGGGAAAAGAGCGTAGATCTCGTTGCGCGCGTATTTCGCGTGGTAGACGTCGCCGCTCAGCGGGAGGGCGTCCCACACCGCCGCGCAGGTGATCGGCGCGCGGTCGTCCAGGAGTTTCGCGGTGCAGTGCACATCGCGCTTGACCAGGGAGACGTCGATGAATCGATCAGCCATGCGTTCCATGGTCCCCCTCCGGTCAAGAGCGCGTCCGATCACACACGACCGAAATCGATCCGAATACTTCGCATGGTCTCGGGTAGCCGCGCCGCCATGGCTCCACCACTTGGGAAAAGACGTGGAAATGACCGTGAAGACGACAGACAACCGTCAGGCACCACACGCCGGTCGCTGCTCGCCGGGGTCGCCGCGCTCGGCGCGCTCGGCGCGGCGGGGTGCAGCCGTGTGGCCACGGCGTCCTCGACGAGCGGCGGCGAACTCCTCGACCGGCTGAGGGCCCAGGGCATCGTCCGCCTCGGCATCGCCGGCGAGGTGCCGTTCGGCTACATCGACAAGAACGGCGACCTGACCGGGGAGGCGCCGGAGCTGGCCAAAGCGGTCTTCAAACGGCTGGGAGTGGACAACGTCCAGCCCGTGCCGACCGAGTTCGGCTCCCTCATACCCGGGCTCAACTCCCAGCAGTTCGACGTCGTGTCCGCCGGGATGTACATCAACCCCGAGCGGTGCGAGCAGGTCATCTTCGCCGACCCCGACTACCAGATGCTCGACGCGTTCATCGTGCGCAAGGGCAATCCGAAGGGTCTCCACGACTACAAGGACGTCGTGGAGAAGAAGGCCAAGTTCGCCACGGGTACCGGCTACGCCGAGATCCAGTACGCGGTCGAGGCCGGGTACAAGCAGAGCGAGATCCTGATCGTGCCCGACCAGGTGGCCGGGCTGAACGCGGTCGAGGCCGGCCGCGCCGACGTCTTCGCCGGGACCGCGCTGACCGTCCGCGAGGTCGTGAAGAAGTCCGCCAAGGCGGAGAGCACCAAGGCGTTCGCCCCGCTGGTCAAGGGCAAGCCGCACGTCGACGGCGGCGGCTTCGCCTTCCGCTCCTCGGAGACCAGGCTGCGGGACGCCTTCAACGCCGAACTGCGCAAGATGAAAGCGAGCGGCGACGTCTTCCGCATCCTCAAGCCGTTCGGGTTCACCGAGGACGAGATGACCGACATGACCGCGAAGGAGCTGTGCCGCGGATGACATCGGGACTCTGGGAACTCGTACTCAAAGGCATCTGGGTCACGGTCCAACTGCTGTTCTGCAGCGCCCTGCTGGCGGGGGCCGTGTCCTTCGCCGTCGGCATCGCGCGCACCTCGCGGCTGTGGATCGTCCGCTTCCTCGCGGGCTTCTACACCGAGGTGTTCCGCGGCACCTCCGCCCTGATCATGATCTTCTGGGTGTACTTCGTGCTGCCGCTGGCCTTCGGCTGGCAGCTCGTCCCGCTGTGGGCGGGCACCCTGGCGCTCGGGCTGACGTACGGCGCGTACGGCTCGGAGATCGTGCGCGGCGCGCTGAACGCGGTCGACCCGGCCCAGCGTGAGGGCGGTATCGCGCTCAGCTTCACGCCCTGGCAGCGGATGCGGCTGATCCTGCTGCCGCAGGCGGTGCCGGAGATGATCCCGCCGTTCAGCAACCTGCTGGTCGAACTGCTCAAGGGCACCGCGCTGGTGTCGGTGATGGGCATGGGCGACCTGACGTTCAGCGCCAACCTGGTGCGCCTGGCGCTCCAGCAGAGCGCGGAGATCTACACGTACGTCCTGCTCGTCTACTTCGTCATCGCCTTCCTGCTGACGCGGCTGATGCGCGGGCTGGAGAAGCGGCTGAAGACCGGCGTCGGCAAGGAGCCGGACGCCCTGCCGGCCCGGGAGCTGAAGCGGGCCGAGACGGCCGGCGTGGGCGCCGGGGCGGGTACCGCCGCGGGCGGGGGTGACTCATGAGCACCACGGACCTCATGGAGACGACGACCGGAGGTGCCTCATGACGTGGGACTGGAACGCAGTCGGCGACTTCATGCCGCACTTCTGGGACGGGCTGCTGGTCACCCTCCAGGCGCTGGCCCTCGGCTCGGTGATCTCGTTCGCGCTCGGCCTGGTGTGGGCCCTGCTGATGCGGACGCCGTCGCGCTGGGTGCGCTGGCCCGTCGGGGTGGTCACCGAGTTCGTCCGCAACACCCCGCTGCTGGTGCAGCTGTTCTTCCTCTTCTACGTGCTGCCCGAGTGGAACGTCACGTTCTCCGCGCTGACCACCGGTGTGGTCGCGATCGGCCTGCACTACTCGACGTACACGATGCAGGTCTACCGGGCCGGCATCGAGGGCGTGCCCGCGGGCCAGTGGGAGGCGGCGACGGCGCTCAGCCTGCCCGCCCGGCGCACCTGGACCGCGGTGATCCTGCCGCAGGCGATCCGGCGTGTGGTGCCGGCGCTCGGCAACTACGTCATCTCGATGCTGAAGGACACCCCGCTGCTGATGACGATCACCGTGCTGGAGATGCTCGGGGAGGCGCGGCTGTACTCACAGCAGCACTTCCAGTTCACCGAGCCGCTCACGGTCATCGGTGTGGCCTTCATCCTCATTTCCTACCCGGCTTCCCTGCTGCTGCGAGCCCTGGAGCGACGCCTTGTCCGCTGACACGAACAACGACACCGGTCCCGCGAAGGACCTCGCCAACCCCAAGGTCGACGGCAGCGAGCTGATCCGTTTCGACCGGGTCACCAAGCGCTTCGGGGACAACACCGTCCTCGACGGGCTCGACTTCGGCGTCGACTCCGGCAAGCACGTCACGCTGATCGGGCCGTCCGGCTCCGGCAAGACGACGATCCTGCGGCTGCTGATGACGCTGACCAAGCCGGACGAGGGCACCATCACCGTGGCCGGCGACCGGCTGTTCCCCGCGGACGAGAAGCAGGTCCGCGAGGTCCGCAAGAAGATCGGCATGGTCTTCCAGCAGTTCAACCTGTTCCCCAACATGAGCGTGCTGCGCAACGTCACCGAGGCACCGGTGACCGTGCTCGGCATGTCCAAGGACGAGGCGGAGGTCCGGGCGCGCGAGCTGCTCGACCTCGTCGGCCTCGCGGACAAGTGCGACGCGCGGCCGGGCATGCTGTCCGGCGGCCAGCAGCAGCGGGTGGCGATCGCCCGCGCCCTGGCGATGCGGCCGCAGGTGCTGCTCCTGGACGAGGTGACGTCGGCGCTGGACCCGGAGCTGGTCGCGGGAGTCCTCGACGTCCTCCGTGACATCGCCCGCACCACGGACATCACCATGCTGTGCGTGACCCACGAGATGAACTTCGCCCGGGACATCTCGGACCAGGTCCTCATGTTCGATTCCGGCCACGTCATCGAGTCCGGCCCGCCGGAGAAGATCTTCAGCGATCCGGAGCAGGAGCGGACCCGGGAGTTCCTCAGCGCCGTGCTGTGACGGCGGCGAGGGGGCGGGGCGCGGCGGGCGGGTGTGGACGGGAAGGCGGGAGGTCCGCCGCCTAGACCATGCCCGCCGGGCCATGACCTCGGCATATGCCGGACGGTGCGCTCCCGCCGGGCGGCCCGGAGCGCACCTCGAATCTCGTCAACGGACGCTCCCGGGCGGCTCCTTGACGGCTATCGTGGAGTGAGCCCAGCCGTCCGGCCCGACGTCTTTTTCGAGCCGGGCCACGAAGCGCAGGGGGAGACCGTGGCGCTGAAGCACGAGCCGACCGCGTCGTACCACTCGACCCAGGACGCCCTGCGCGTCCTGGAGACGGTGGCCCGGCACGCCGCGGGTGTCACCGGCACCGAGCTCGCCCGGGCGACCGGCCTGGGCGGCGACCGGCTCACCCCGCTGATGCGGATGCTGCGCCGGGAGGGATACGTCGAGCAGGTGGCCGACGGCGCCTACGTGACCGGCGCCTCCCTCAGCCGCCTCGGTTCGGCCGAGGGCCGCGACCAGGCCGTGCGCGACACCCTCCAGCAGACCCTCGACCGGCTCCGGGACTCGGTCGGGGCCGCCGTCTACGTCAGCCGGTACATCGACGGCGAGGTGCAGGTCACGCAGTACGCGGACAGCCCGGCCACCCCCGCAGTCAACGAGTGGGTGGACTTCCGCTCCTCCGCGCACGCCAGCGCGGTCGGCAAGAGCCTGCTGGGCCAGCTCGACCACGCGGGCCGGCGCGACCACCTCGCCCGGCACAGGATGGCCCGGCTCACCTCGCGGACCATCACCAGCGAGCGGCTGCTGCTGTCCCGCCTGGACTCCCAGCCGGCCACCGTGCCGGTCCTCGACCTCCAGGAGTACGCGATCGGCACGGTCTGCGCGGCCGTCCCGCTCACGGCGGGCTCCGCGGCGGGCTGCCTCGCCCTCTCCCTGCCCGTGGAGCACGCCCACCGGCTCCGCGAGGCCGCGGACACCCTGAACCGCGAAGCGGCGCCCGTCCTGCTGTCGCTCACCCTCTAGTGCCCTGACCGGCACCAGTGCGGCGCGCGGCGTCCGGCACGGCTCCGGGCGGAAGGCGATCCGGCAGGGGCCCCGGGCCTGCGCCGGGCCGCCGCCGGCGGGGTGCCGGACGGGTGTCCGCGGGGTGGCGGGCGGGTGGTCGGAAGCACCCCGCAGGACCAGGTAGTATTTCCTTCGTCGCCGACCGCGGAAGCGGGAGGCGGGAGTCATGCGCCGCTAGCTCAGTTGGTTAGAGCAGCTGACTCTTAATCAGCGGGTCCGGGGTTCGAGTCCCTGGCGGCGCACCTCGACGAAGGCCCCCCACGCACGTGGGGGGCCTTCGCGTCTCTCTGCCCGCCGCGGTCCGGAGCGGGTCGGGATCGCGCCGGGGCCCGCCTCAGAAGGTGACGTCCGCGCAGGAGTAGAACGCGTTCGCCGTGTCCGCGACCGTCCACACCCCGAGGATGACGTGGTGCCCGCTCTTGCCGCTCGGCAGGGTGCCGGTGTGCGAGAGCGTGGACGGGGGGCGCTGCCCGTTGTAGGGGACCGTCAGGAACGGGGTGGTCTCCAGGTCCGCACGGGTCAGCGCGTGGTTCTGGTTCCAGCCGGTCTTGGTGACGAAGTACTTGAAGTCGGTCGTCGCGTGCATCGCGGTGAACTGCCAGCGGAAGCTGTAGCTCTGCCCCGACGCGACCCTGGTCGTCGGCCAGGCCGCGCCCGAGGGGGTGCGGGGCTGGTCGAGCTGGCCGAAGTTGGCGTGGCCCGCCGAGCAGATGTGCCCGTCGGCGGGACCCGCCGCCGGGAAGCCCTTGAGGCCCTCGACGCTCTGCGGCTCCCACTGGATGTCGCCGCAGTTGGCGACGCTGCCGCCGCTCGCGCACATCTTCTGCCGGCTGAGGGGCTGGTCGGTGTACCCGTGGGCGCTGGCCCCGCCGGTGGAGAGCACGAAGGTGCCCGCCGTGGCGAGGCCGACGGCCGCCGCGTACATCCTCGTCTTGCCTCGGGTGCGGGACGTGTTCGTCCGTTTGCGCATGCTGACGCTCCTGGAGGACGTGGGGGAGGTTCTCTGAGCCGTGCGCGCGACGCTTAGGTCTAGACCAAGTCCCAGATTATGGGCGACCGTTGAACATGTCCATACCAATCACGGAGCTGTCCGAGGCGCCCCGTCCCGCGGGCGGCCGGCGGTCGCGCCGGCCGCCCGCGGGGACGGCTACGAGGTGACCTCCCCGCGCCCGGTGCAGAACGCCACCGTGAGGTCCTTCACCAGCGCCTTGCGCTCGTAGTCGTCCAGTTCGACCAGGCCGCGCACGGTCAGCCGGGTCACCGTCTCCTCCACCGAGTCGACGACCGAGCCCAGCACGCTGTCCCGGTGCTGCGCGTCCAGGGCCGCGATCCGGCGGCGCTGCATCACGGCGGCGATCTCCGGCGCGTACTCGATCCGGGTCGGCTGCGCGGAGAAGACCTCCAGGCCGACGGGCTCGGTGTCGGCGGCCACCATCCGGGTCAGGGCCTCCCCGACCGCGTCCGTGTTGCGCAGGGTGAGGTCCTTGACCACCGCGGGGGGCAGTTCGGCCGGCTGCTGCGAGAGAACCCGGGACAGCGCCGCCTCGACGCACTCGCGCAGGTACGTCTGGTGGTCGTCGACGCCGAGCGCGGCGCGCGCGGTGTCCTTGACGCGCCACACCACGAGCACCACCACGCGCAGCGCGACGCCGTTCGCGTCGACGACCGACATCGGCTCGCTGCGCCAGTGCCGCAGCCGGACGTCGACCCGGCGGCGCAGCACCAGGGGGTTGACCCACATGAGCCCGGTACGGCGGACCGTGCCGCGGTAGCGCCCGAAGAGCCCGAGCACCCAGGCCCGCCCGGTCCGGCCGCGGGCTAGACCGCCGAAGCCGAACAGCGCGAGGGTGCCCGCCCCCGCGTACGCCGCCCACTGCGCGGGGCCGAGCCCGGCGCCGGCGGCCGGGGGCAGGCGCAGGGCGTCGAGGGCGACGGACGGCAGGGCACCCGCCCACCACGAGGTGACCGCGCAGCCGGCCAGGCCGCAGGCGCCGGCGAGGACGCCCGCGAGCCCGGGGAGCACCCGGGCGGGACGCTCCACGAGGTCGGGGTCGGCCTGCGGTACCGGGCGGGCCGGCCTGCCGGGGGCGGGGCGGCGCACCCGGGGCTGTTCCCCGGTGCCGCGCCGCCGCCCCACGACGGCCGGGGCGAGCGGCACCGCCGCGGGTTCGGGGTCGTCGCGGAAGAGCAGGTGGACGGGGATCTCGGTGGTCACCTCGTTCTGGATGAGCCGCACGGACCGCGGGCCGCTGTCCGCGGGGCCGCCCGGCCGCGGTCCGGGCGAGGCCCTGCCCTCTGGGTCCGGGGTGTGGTCCGGGGTGGGGGACGTCGTCGTGGTCATAGCTTCCTCCATGCCTCCGCGCCTGGAAGGGTGTTCACGAGCCGTGGAACGGACCGGCCGGCGAGTCGGCCGGTCCGGGGGTGCGGGCCGGCGCCCCGGGACGCGCACCCTTCGCGTCCCGGGGGGTGCGGGCCGGCCGCTCAGGAGAAGAGCCGCCGCCAGGTCTCCGGGCCGGGGTAGCCGTCGGCGGCACCGCCGCGCCAGCCCTGCGCCCGCTGGAACGCCTCGACGTTGCGGCGGTCCGCCTCGCTCCAGCGGGGCCCCGGGCCTGTCGTGTAGAAGGTCCCGAACCCCTTCTTGACCAGCTGCTGTCCCAGCCGGGTGACATGGGCGTTGTTCGCTCCGGGCCGGAACATCGCGCGTCCGGGGAAGGCGGGGACGGGTTGCGAGGTGCCCGTGCCCGGGGTCCCGGGGCTCGTCGTGGCGGCGGGGATGTCCTTGCCCTTCCCGCCGGTGAGGTAGGCCCAGGTGGTGGGTCCGGGCAGTCCGTCGGCGTCCGCACCGGTCCAGCCCTGCGCCTTCTGGAACGCCTGGGTCGCCCGCTGGTCCGCGGCGCTCCAGCGGGGCCCGGGGCCGGTGGTGTAGAAGCGGGCGCCGCCCCGCTCCACCAGGTGCCGGCCCAGTTCGGTGACGTGGTCGTTGTTCGCGCCGGGCCCGAAGTACGCGGCCCCCGGGAACGGGGTCGGCACGGCGGGCGGCTCCGGCGTGGTCGGCTCCGCGCCGGGCGCGCCCTCCGCCAGGCCCTTGTAGCGGTAGGGCACGTAGTGGTCGGAGTTGGACCAGTACGCGTAGGGGGTGGACTGCTTCCGGGTCCGCGGCGGGGTCTGCTCGTAGGCGACGTAGTAGGTGTGGGTGTAGTCGGTCCAGCCGCCGAAGATGACGACGTGGGAGCCCTTCTGCGGGTTGGCCGGGTTGTGGAAGAGCAGCATGTCCCCGGGCTGCAGCTGGTCACGGGTGATCCGCACCCCGAAGGCGTCGAGGCTGCCCGTCCACTCGTTGCCCGGCAGCCCCCACGCCATGGACACGAAGCCGGAGCAGTCCTGCCGGTAGCCGTCCTTCCAGTAGGCGGTCATGCTGTACGGCACCTTCGCGTCGATCCAGGTCTTGGCCCGGTTGATGATCTCCGCCCGCGTGGTGGCCGGCGTCCGGGAGGTCTGACCGGACGGGGCCGGGTCCTTCGTGGAACCGTGCAGCGGCGCCTTGGTGCCCTGCGGGGTGTCCGGTTCGTCGTCCGCCGGAGCGCCCGGCCGGGCGGGTCCGTGCGCGGCGGCGAGGGCCGGCACCGACTGCCCCGCCGCGAGCAGCGTGCCCGCCGTCGCGGCCAGCGCGAGCGCCATGGGGGTCCGCCCGGCCCGGGTGAGGCCGAGCACGTGGGAGAGGGTCGCCGGGTGGCCCGCGAGGCCGCCCGCCCGGAACCCTGGGGGCAGGACGCGCCGCCAGTGGACGCATCCGGGGCAGTCGCAGTCGCTCGCGGGATCGAGTTCCTCGAATACCGGAGTCTCCATGCGATGCCCCTCACACTCCAGATTGAAATGTCCGCATTTCTGCACAATCGTCAGTTTCTCAACTGTCGCCGGGTGTCGCATGTTGACGGTCCGAATGATGTACGGGACCCCTCCCACCTGGTGCGGAGCCCCGCGCCGCGGTCGGGAGCACCCCGGGGGATCGGGTAGAGTTCTCGCGTCAGCAGGCGCCGCTAGCTCAGTTGGTTAGAGCAGCTGACTCTTAATCAGCGGGTCCGGGGTTCGAGTCCCTGGCGGCGCACCGACCGAAGGGCCCCCTCGCCATGGCGAGGGGGCCCTTCGCCATGCCCCGGAACCCCCTCCCGAAGGTCCCTGTCCGTCCCATCTTCGTACACCCGTCCCGATTAGCTCGTATGACCGGTTAACAGAGCGTTTCGCACCTTGCGATCATGAAGGCAGACGTAGAACCCTGGGCCCCCAAGCGGCTGCCGATCGACGGCGGTTGCGCGCAGTGGGGGTTTGGCCGGTCGCGGCTCCAGGGGGTGGGGGCCCCGTGCACGACCGACGCCGAGGGGGGCGTCGTGCGACCGGAACACCGGTGACGGCCGTCCGCGGGATGCGGACACGGCACTCCGGCTTTCCATGACACGTCCGGAACGGTCCAGGGGGGACCCGGCGGACGAAGAGAGACGACGGACACGCGCCCTCGGCGCGTGTTGGGGGGATGACTCATGACGTCGACACCGACGGGCGCCCGGAAGGACTCCGACCCGTCCGGGACGACCCGGCCGAGGACGCCGTCGCACCGGACCGGCGGCTTCCGCAGAATCAAGAGCACGCTGCCGAGATACGACTACGAGCACTACAGCCGCCTCGCGGGCCCGCTCACCGAGCCCGACCCGGGCCGGCCCTACACGGTGCAGTACCGCTCCCTGCTCTCGCAGGAACCGCACCGCCTCAGGGCGGCGCTCATGCTGGGCGCCGCCCCCCTGCTGTCGCTGGTCCTGCTCGGCTGGCTGCTCCGGCCCGAGCACTGGACCGAACGCGACTATCCGGCCCACGACTTCCTGCCGGCCCTGGACGTCGTGATGCTCGTCTCGATCGGCCTGATCGAGTTCTTCCGCTGCATGAACGTGCTGTCGAACGCGCACGCCACGCTGGTCGCCCGCGACCCGGTGCCGGTGGTGCCCGAATCCGGCACCAGAGTCGCCTTCCTCACCTCGTTCGTGCCCGGCAAGGAGCCGCTCGCCATGGTGACGAAGACCCTGGAGGCCGCCGTCAGGCTGCGCCACCGGGGCCTGCTGCACGTCTGGCTCCTCGACGAGGGCGACGACCCGGAGGTGAAGGAGGTCTGCGCGCGCCTGGGCGTGCACCACTTCACCCGCAAAGGCGTCGAACGGTGGAACCGGCCCACGGGCGCGCACCGTGCGAAGACCAAGCACGGCAACTACAACGCCTGGCTGGAGGCGCACGGAGACGCCTACGACTACTTCGCCTCCGTCGACACCGACCACGTGCCGCTGCCCAACTACCTGGAGCGGATGCTCGGCTTCTTCCGCGACCCGGACGTGGGCTTCGTGATCGGGCCGCAGGTGTACGGCAACTACGACAACCCGATCACCAAGGCCGCCGAGTCGCAGCAGTTCCTCTTCCACGCCCTCATCCAGCGGGCCGGCAACTTCTACGGCTCCCCGATGTTCGTCGGCACCTCCAACGCCGTGCGCATCAGGGCGCTGCGGCAGATCGGCGGGCTGTACGACTCGATCACCGAGGACATGGCGACCGGCTTCGAGATGCACCGCGCCAAGAACCCGGCGACGGGCCGCAGATGGAAGTCCGTGTACACGCCGGACGTGCTGGCCGTCGGCGAGGGCCCGGGTGCCTGGACGGACTTCTTCACCCAGCAGCTGCGCTGGTCGCGGGGCACCTACGAGACGATCCTCAAGCAGTACTGGAAGGGCTTCGCCACGATGCCTCCGGGCAAGCTCTTCAACTACACCATGATGATCATCTTCTACCCGATGTCGGCGCTCAACTGGATTCTCGCCGCCCTGAGTTGCGCCCTGTTCCTCGGGCTCGGCGCCTCCGGCGTCAACATCGACCCGACGGTGTGGCTGATGCTCTACGGCAACGCCTCCGCGCTCCAGATCGGCCTCTACATCTGGAACCGCCGGCACAACGTCTCCCCGCACGAGCCGGAGGGGTCCGGCGGGGTGGCGGGCATGGTGATGTCGGCGCTGTCCGCGCCGGTCTACGCACGGTCGCTGCTGGACACCGTGCTGCGCCGCAAGAGCCGGTTCGTGGTGACGCCCAAGGGCGACTCGGCGAGCCCCGACACCCTGTTCGGGACCTTCCGCATCCATCTGTTCTTCGTCCTCGTCTTCGGCGCCTCGATCACGGCCGGCTTCGTGTTCGGGCACGCCCACCCCGCGATGATCACCTGGGGCACCCTCGCCCTGCTGATCACCGCGTCGCCGATCCTCGCCTGGCGCTGGAGCCTGCGCCGGGAGCGGCTCGGGCCGCCGGCGGCGTCCGCGGCCGAGCGCCCGGTCCCGGCCCCCGTCGCACAGCAGGAGGAGCACGCGGCGCAGCACCGGCCCCGCTGGGCCGAGGCGGACGGGACCGCCGGCGACCAGACCATGCAGATCGCCCTGGGGGGACGTAAGAAATGAAGGACGGTGCCCGTCGCCGCCGCGCCCGCAGACTCGGCATCACCTCGGTGGTGGTGCTCGCGCTGGCCGGGATGAACGGACCGTGGCTGTACCGCTTCGGGACGGACCGGTATCACCAGTACACGATCGACAAACCGGAGTACAAGGCCGCCAACGGCCACTGGGACGTCGTGCAGTTCCCGAAGGAGTACCGCCTCAACACGATCCACGCGGCCCTGCTGCACACGGGCAGGGTTCTGCTCGTCGCGGGCTCCGGCAACAACCAGCGGAACTTCGACGCGAAGAAGTTCGACACCAGGATCTGGGACCCGGTCAAGGGCACGATCAAGAAGGTCCCGACGCCCGCCGACCTCTTCTGCACCGGGCACACCCAGCTCGCGAACGGCAACCTGCTGATCGCGGGCGGGACCAAGCGGTACGAGACGCTGAAGGGCGACGTCACCAAGGCGGGCGGGCTGATGGTGGTCCACAACGAGAACCCGGACAAGCCGGTGACGCTGCCCGCGGGCACCGCCTTCACGGGCAAGGAGAACGGCAGGACGTTCGTCTCCAAGGACCCGGTCCTGGTCCCGCGCGCCAAGAAGGTCTTCGACCGCAAGACCGGCGCGTTCCTGCGCAACGACCCGGGCCTCGGCCGCATCTACGTCGAGGCGCAGCGCAGCGGCCGGAGGTACGAGACGGGCACCCAGGACAACTACCGGGTCCGGGGGCTGCGCGGCGCCGACGCCCGCAACACCTACGGGATCGCCCAGAAACTCGCCCTGGACAAGAAGGACTTCCAGGGCATCCGGGACGCCTACGAGTTCGATCCGGTCGCCGAGCGGTACATCAAGGTCGACCCGATGAACGAGGCCCGCTGGTACCCGACGCTGACCACCCTCGGCGACGGCACGGTCCTCGGCCTGTCCGGCCTGGACGAGATCGGCCAGCTCGTCCCCGGCAAGAACGAGGTCTTCGACCCCGAGACCCGCAGGTGGCACTACACCAAGGGCGTCCGGCAGTTCCCGACCTACCCGGCCATCTCGCTGATGCAGAACGGCAAGCTCTTCTACTCGGGCTCGAACGCCGGCTACGGCCCCGACGACGTGGGCCGCGACCCCGGCGTGTGGGACCTGCGGGCCAACACCTTCACCAAGGTGCCCGGGCTGAGCGACCCGAACATGATGGAGACCTCCGGCACGGTGCTGCTGCCGCCGGCGCAGGACGAGAAGTACCTGGTCATCGGGGGCGGCGGGGTCGGCGAGTCCAGGCTGTCCAGCCGCAGGACCCGGCTGGTCGACCTCAAGAAACCGCATCCGCGGTTCGTGGACGGCCCCCTGCTCGACAAGGGCACCCGCTACCCGCAGTCCTCGATCCTGCCCGACGACACCGTGCTGGTGTCCGGGGGCTCGGAGGACTACCGGGGGCGCAGCGACTCCAACATCCTCCAGGCGCGGATCTACACGCCGGGCACCGGCCGCTTCGACCGGGTCGCCGATCCGCTGGTGGGCCGCAACTACCACTCGGGGTCGATCCTGCTGCCCGACGGCCGCGTGATGTTCTTCGGCTCCAACTCGCTCTACGCGGACAAGGCCAACACCAAGCCCGCCCCGTTCGAGCAGCGCATCGAGATCTACACGCCGCCGTACCTGTACCGGGACGCGCGGCCCTCCCTGTCCGGGGGGCCCCGGACGATCGCCCGGGGCGGCTCGGCGACGTTCGCCTCGGCGCACGCCTCGTCGATCAGGACCGCGCGGCTGATCCGGCCGAGCGCGTCGACCCACGTGACCGACGTCGACCAGCGCTCCATCGCCCTCGACTTCACCCGGACCGGGAAGGGCATCTCGGTGACGGTGCCGAAGAACCGCAACCTGGTCCAGTCCGGCTGGTACATGCTGTTCGTGACGGACGATCAGGGCACGCCCAGCAAGGCCCGGTGGGTGAAGGTGCCCTGAGGGCGGGCGCCCCGGTCCGCGAGGGCGCCCTCCGCTCCGGCGGAGGGCGCCCTTCGTGCGGAGCGGGTGGGGCGGGAGTGCGTGCGGCGCGACGCGGCGTCCGCGACGCGCCCTACTGGGAGGCCCGGGCGAGACGGAGCGCGTACGCGGGCCACCAGTCCCCCGCCTTCGGGCCGCCCTTGCAGGTGCCGTCCGACTCGCCGGGCCGCTTGATCCACAGGTAGGCGTCGACGAGCGGGTCCGCGGTGGCCGTCGTCGGCTTCTCGCCGAGGGCGCGGCCGGGCGGATTGCACCAGTTCTCCTCGGGACGGCCCGCCGTGTACGGCCCGTTGCCGTTGCGGCTGGTGTCGACGACGAAGTGCTTGCCGCCGACCTTCGCCGCGAGCTGCTTGCCGTAGGCGATGGAGTCCTCGGTGGAGTAGAAGTTCGAGACGTTGACGGAGAAGCCGTCGGCGCGGTCCACCCCGGCGGCGCGCAGCGGCCCGAAGATCTCATCCGGGTGGCCCCAGCCGGCGTTGCCCGCGTCCAGGTACACCTTCGTGTCCCCCAGACCGGTGAGCCGGGTGACGGCGCCCCGGAGCAGGTCGTAGCGCTCCTCCCGGAACTGCCGCGGCGTGCACTGGTCGACCAGGTGCAGCAGGGCGTCGGGTTCGAGGATCACCGTGGCCGGGCGGTCCCCGATGCCCCGTGCCACGCCGTCGATCCACCGGCGGTAGGCGGCGCCGTCGGCGGCGCCGCCCCGGGAGAACTGGCCGCAGTCGCGGTGCGGGATGTTGTAGAGGACCAGGAGCGCCGACCGGCCGGCCCGCTCCGCCGCCTCGGTGAAACCGCGCGCCTCCGCCTCGGGGTCGTCCGGGCCGATCCACTCGCCGGTCGGCTGGCCGGCGATCTTGCGGATCTGCCCGGCGTCGGCGCTCCGGCCCGCCTCGGCGTAGGCGGCGACCTGTTCGGCGGCCTTCCCGTCCGGGTTCACCCAGAACGGGCCGGTGTTCCCGGGCTGCCGGGCGGCCGGGGTCCCCGGCTTCCCGTGCGAGCCGCCGCCCGCTCCCTGGTGCGTGCACCCGGCGAGCAGCAGGGCGGCCCCCAGCACCGCCAGCGGCGCGCGCACTCCGGCGCCCCGTTTGCCGTACATCCAACTCCCCCTCGAATGCACCGTCTTGAGAGGCAATCGTGACATACCCACCCGGGTCGCCGAGGGGTCTTGGCCGGGTGTCCGGGAGCTGTTACAGCGCCGTCACGCCGCCCCCGCGACGGGCATCGCGTCCGCTCCACCCGGAGGCCCGCCGGGCCCCTCCCTGCGGCGCCGTCCGCGTGGTCGCGGGCGGCCGGCTCATCCGGTGCGACCGGTCAGGTAGGCGGAGACGACCACGTTGGCGGTGTAGCTCCCGCTCCTGCGGTCGAAGGTCCCGCCGCAGGTGACGAGCCGCAGTTCGGCCCGCCCCGGCACCCGCGCCCCGTAGGCCCGCCGGGCGTCGAAGCGGTCGCGGGGCAGCACGTCGACGTCGTCCACGGTGAACTCGGCGACGGCGCCGTCGTCGCGCGCCACCCGGACGGTGTCGCCGGGGCGGACGGTGGCGAGCGCGTGGAAGACCGCGGGCCGGGTGTCGGTGTCGACATGGCCGGCCATCAGCGCCGTGCCCGCGGCGCCCGGCGCCACCCCGGCGGCGTACCAGGCGACGACGCCCGGCTGGTCGTAGGGAGGCGTGTCGAGGGCACCCGTCCGGTCGAGCCCGCGTGCCACGACCGGTGCCTGCACCCCGGCCGCGGGGAGGTCGATCCGCTGCGGGCGGGCGGTGCCGAGCGGCCTGAGCGCGGGCGGCAGCCGCACCTCGGTCGGACGCCCGAGGGCCGCGATGTCCCCGGCGGCCGGTGCGGACACCTCCGTGCGGACCTCCGTCAGTCCGCTCCCCCACAGCCAGAGGCCGAGCAGGAGCACCAGCCAGGCGAGAGCGGCCGGCAGCCGGCCGGTGCCGCCGGCGCGTTCCCGTTCGGCCATGTCAGTCGCGGCCGTCCTGGCCCCGGCGGCTGCTGCGGACCGCGACGGCGACGGCGGCGACACCGGCGAGCACCAGACCGGTCACCGCCTGCCGGGTGCCGGGGCCGGCCTCGTGCGCGTCCACCGAGCCGAAGTGGGCGGTGGCGCCGCCGCCCGCGCGCACCGGGGCGACGGGCGAGGCGGGCGCGGTCGCGGTGGGCGTCGCGGCCGGGTCGGCGACGGTGACGGTGCCGCGGACCCGGTCGGTGCGGCCGTCGCAGGTCACCTCGACGGGGTAGCTGCCGGGGCGGACGGTGCTGCGGACGCGGGTCTCGCCGACCAGCCCGCCGCCGGCTCCCCCGGTCAGCCGCGCGTCCGCGACGAAGGCCGCCGAGACCGCGGTGCCCGTCCGGCCGGCGCAGCCCGTGGCCCGCAGCCGGATGTCGCTGCCGGAGGCGGGGCCCGCGGGAGTCACGGAGAGGCCGGCGGGCCCGGTGTCGGCGGCGTGGGCGACGGGCGGGAACACGGCGGCGACCACCGCCCCCGCACAGAGAGTGAGTCGCACTGAGCGCATGGTGGAACCTCCAGACACCTGGAGACTCCCCCGCGCGGCGGCGGCCCGCATCCTCAGCGGCCCGCCGTTGCTCCGTACGGGTCCGTCCGGGGCGTCGGAGGTTTCGCGGGCGCCCGGGCGGGCCCGTACGGGGACGGGCCCGCCCGGAGGCCCGCGGGGCGGTCAGACGCGGTCGACGAGGTCGGCGATCGAGTCGACGACCAGGGACGGGCGGTAGGGGTGGCGCTCGATCTCGTCGGGCGTGGTCAGCCCGGTCAGCACCAGGAAGGTCTGCATCCCCGCCTCCAGACCGGCCAGCACGTCGGTGTCCATGCGGTCGCCGATCATCGCGCTGGTCTCGGAGTGCGCGCCGATGGCGTTCAGCCCGGTCCGCATCATCAGCGGGTTGGGCTTGCCCGCGAAGTAGGGCTGCTTGCCGGTGGCCTTGGTGATCAGGGCGGCGACGGCGCCGGTGGCGGGCAGCGGGCCCTCGGTGGAGGGGCCGGTCTCGTCCGGGTTGGTCGCGATGAAGCGGGCGCCGCCCTTGATCAGCCGGACCGCCTGGGTCATGGCCTCGAAGGAGTAGGTGCGGGTCTCGCCGAGGACCACGTAGTCCGGCTCGTGGTCGGTCAGGACGTAGCCGATGTCGTGCAGCGCGGTGGTCAGGCCGGCCTCGCCGATGACGTACGCGGTGCCGCCGGGGCGCTGGTCGTCCAGGAACTTGGCGGTGGCCAGGGCGGAGGTCCAGATGTTCTCGACCGGCACGTCCAGGCCCATGCGCCGCAGCCTGGCGTGCAGGTCGCGGGCGGTGTAGATGGAGTTGTTCGTCAGGACCAGGAAGGGCTTGCCGGATTCCCGCAGCTTCTTGACGAAGGCGTCGGCGCCGGGGATGGGCACGCCTTCGTGGATGAGGACACCGTCCATGTCGGTGAGCCAGGACTCGATGGGCTTGCGCTCTGACATGTGCTGGGTCTCCTGCCGTCCTGTGGCGTACGTACGCTCGCGATCCGGGGGCGCCGGAACGACGCTGTGCCGACGGCCCCAGCCTAGTGCCGGGGCGGTGTGGTCCCGGGCCCGGCCGGGACCACACCGCCCGGGTCAGCCGGCCGTGACGGAGACGCCGTCGATCACCCAGTACCAGTTGTTCCCGCCGGTGTAGCGGAACCGGATCCGGGCGGTCCGCGCCCCGGCGGGGACCTGGAGGGTCACCTTCTCCACCCGGGAGGAGGTGTCGGCGGTGTACGTCTTCACGCCGACCGGCGCCGCGCCGTCGTAGGAGACGAGGACCTCGCCCTTCTGCGGCGGCTCCTGGCGGTAGTAGGTGGTGTAGGTGAGGGTGGCGGGGGCGCCCGGGGTGACCGGGTAGGCGGGGCTGACGAGGGTGGAGTCGAAGGTGCCCGAGAAGCCCTTGTCCTGCCACTCGTCCCCGTCGGCGACCGCGAACACGTCGCGGGCGCGCACATTGCCCTCACGGCTCTGGTCCGCCTGCGCCTTGGTCCAGAACTCGTCCGTGGTGAAGGACCAGCCGCGCCACTCGGTGACACCGCCGGTGCCCATGGCGGAGTTGTCGACGGACCAGCCGCTCGGCGGGGTGTGGGTGAAGCCGAGCACGCCCGCGCCGATGCCGGTCTCGTCGACGCGGGTGGCGAGCAGCGGGCGCAGCGCGTCGAAGTCGTCCGGGGCGGGCTGCTGGACGGGCCGTCCGTCCAGGCCCCAGGCGGGGTCGATGGCGATGCCGAGGTGGGCGAGCGCGGAGGCGGCGATGTCCGGCATCTTGACGTCGTGGCGCACCGAACCGGCGGCCAGGGTCGGGCCGGTCGCGATCATGAAGGTCTGCCGTTCGGGCCAGCTCGACCCGCCGTGGCCGCCCGCGTCGGTGTGCCCGTGGTCGGCGGTGACCATGATCAGCCAGTCCTCGGAGGCGTACGTGGCCCGGGCCTTGACGGCGGCGACGATCTGCCCGACCTGGGTGTCCACGCCGTGGATGGCGTCCAGGTACTCCCGGCTCGCGGCGCCGTGGCTGTGGCCCGCGTGGTCGACGTTGTCGAGCTGGACGAACATCGCGTCGGGGTCGGCGGTGCGGAGCCGGGCGACGGCGCGCGAGGTCGTGCCGGCGTCGTACTCGGCGCTCGGGGTCGACACCCGGGTGTCGACCTCGGCGGAGAAGACGGTGTCCGTCAGGGGCGCCCAGGAGGAGACGGCGTAGGTGGACAGGGACGGCCTGGCGGTCTCGATCCGGGTGAGGAAGTCCGGGTACCGCGCGAACCTCTGGCCGGTGAAGGTGTTGTCCTTCACGTTGTGCTTGTCGGGCCAGACGCCGGTGATGAGGGTGGACCAGCCCGGGCCGGAGAGGGTGGGCGCGAGGGGGTTGGCGTAGATGCTGCTGGGCGCGGTGAGGCCCGCGGCCATCAGGGCGTCGAGGTGGGGGGCGTCGGCGTCCTTGACGCGGTCGAGCAGGGTGCCGTCGAGGCCGATGACGAGGACCTTGGGGGTCTTGGCGGCGGCACGGGCGACGGACGCGAGCGGTCCGGCGGCGAGGGCGAGGCCGGCCGCGGAGGCCAGCAGGGAGCGACGGGACATGCGTGACGACACGTGATCCTCCGGAAGGGGGGACGAGGGTGTGGAGCACGGATGGGACAGCGGGGTGAGGCGCGTGGGGCACGGTGACGCCCCCGGCGGTCCGGGTCCGGGGGCGGCGCGGGAGGGGGATGTGCGGGGGCCGCCGGCCCTGGGGGCGGGCTCGGATCGGCCGGTGATGGTTCGGCTGCCGGTCGTTCAGCTGCCGGTGACGGTCTTCCAGTCCTCGACGTACGCGGTGAGGTTCTTGTCGATGTCCGCCCAGTCGGGCTCGAAGACCTCGACGCCGTCCATGAGCCTGGTCAGCGCGATGGCGTTGGCGTCGGTGGCCTTGACGTCGGAGCGCGCGGAGAAGCCGCCGCCGATCTCGCTGACCTGCCGCTGGGCCGTGGCGGACAGCATGAAGTCGAGGAGCTTCCTGCCGTTCGCGGTGTGCGGGGCCTTGGTGACGAGGCCGGCGGCGTACGGGAGCGCGAAGGTGGTGGGCTTGCCGGCCGCGTCGCCGGCCTTGTCGGTGGCCTGCGGGAACCAGAGGCCGAGGTTCGGCATGTCCTTGGACTGCGCGTAGTTCATCTGCACGTCGCCGTTGGCGACCAGCAGTTCGCCCTTGTCCACCTTGGGGGCCAGCTTGCCGGTGGAGGCGGACGGGCCGACGTTGTTGGACTGGAGCTTCTTCAGGTAGGCGAGCGCCGCGTCCTTGCCGCCGAAGTCGTGGATCGCCTTGATGAGCACGGCGGTTCCGTCGCCGGCGACACCGGGGGTGGAGTACTGGAGCTTGTTCCTGTACGAGCCGCCGAGCAGTTCGTCCCAGGTGGTGGGCGCCTTCTTCAGCTCCTTCTTGTTGTAGACGAACCCGAAGTAGTTGTTGACGACGGAGGTCCAGGTGGCGTCGGCGGCCTTGTCGGCGCCGTCGACCCGGTCGGAGCCGGCGGGGGCGTACTTCTGCAGCAGCCCCTTGCCGTCGGCCTGCTGGATGAACGGCGGGAGGGTGACGAGGACGTCGGCCTGCGGGTTGCTCTTCTCCCGGACGGCCCGCTGGACCATCTCGCCCGAGCCTCCCTCGACGTAACGGACCGTGATGCCGGTCTTCTTCTCGAAGTCCTCGAAGACCTGGTCGTACCAGCCGTCGCCGTTCTCGCCCTTGAGGCCGTCCGCGCTGTACACGGTGACGACCTCGGCGTCGGAGGCGGCGGAGTCGCCGCCGCACGCGGTGAGGGAGCCGGCGAGGACGAGGCTGCCGGTCACGGCGGCGAGCGGGGTGAGGCGGGGCGAGCGGGTGATTCCGGGCATGGCGAGGTGAACTCCTTGCGTGGATGGGGCTTTCGGAGGTGTCCGGCGGTGGGGCCGGAGCAGCGCGTCAGCGGTAGGAGGCCCTGGTGCGGATCCGGGAGACGGCGAACAGCACGAGCACGGTCGCCGTCATGAGGACCACGGCGAGGGCGGAGCCGGTGAACAGCGAGCCGCGGTCGGTGGTGGCGTAGATCCGTACGGGAAGCGGGGTCCAGTCGGGCGGGTAGAGCATCATCGTGGCGCTCAGCTCGCCCATGGACAGGGCGAAGCAGAGTCCCGCGGCGGCGGTGAGCGAGGGCAGCAGCAGCGGCAGCCGCACCCGCCACAGCACGGTGGAGGGCCGGGCTCCGAGGGAGGCGGCGGCCTGTTCGTACGCCGGGTCGAGACGCTGGACGGCGGCCGACACCGACTGGTGGGCGAACGCCGTGACGAGGACGGCGTGCGCGAGGACGACGATCCACGGGGTGCCGTTGAGCAGCACCGGGGGCCGGGAGAAGGCGACCAGGATCGCGAGCCCGACGACGACGGAGGGCACCGCGACCGGCAGCATGAACAGCGCGTCCAGCAGCCGCTTGCCGCGTTTGTTCAGGGCGTGCCCGGCGAGCGCCGCCCAGGTGCCCACGACCAGCGCGAGGACGCTCGCGGTGAGGGCGGTGACCAGGCTGGTGGTGAGGGCCTGGAGGGATGCGCCGCGGGTGGCGGCGGTGTAGTGCCCGGTGGTGAATCCGGACGGGAGCGCGCTCGACCAGTTCGTGGCGAACGACGCGGCGAGGACGACGAGCAGGGGCAGGGCGAACAGGGGCAGGAAGAGGACGAAGAAGACGGTCCAGGTGGCCCACTTCCCCTTGCGGCTATGCACCAGCACGGCGGCTCACCACCCGGTAGAGGCCGTACAGACCGACGGAGATCAGGATGTTGACGACGGCGACGACGCAGGCTCCCGGATAGTCGGACTCCAGGATCGCCTTGCCGTAGACGAGCATCGGCAGGGTGGTGACCCCCTTCGCCCCGGTGAACAGGACGATGCCGAACTCGTTCAGGCACAGCACCAGGACCAGGCTGCCGCCGGCGGCGAGCGCGGGCAGCGCCTCGGGCAGGACGACCTGCCGCACGATCCGCGCGGGCCGTGCTCCGAGCGAGGACGCGACCTCCAGCTGCGCGGTGTCGATGCCGGAGAAGGCGGCGAGCAGCGGCCGCATCACGAACGGGGTGAAGTAGGTGATCTCCGCGAGGAGCACCCCCCAGGGTGTGGTGAGGAACCGGAAGGGGCCCTCGGCCGCTCCGGTGGCGCCGGTCCACAGCCCGTTGGCCATGCCGGCGGTGCCGTAGACGAACAGCAGCGCGAGCGTGATCAGGAAGGACGGGAAGGACAGGAAGACGTCGACGAACCGGGCGACCGCCCTGCCGCCGGGGAACGGCACGAAGGCGATGACCAGGGCGAGGACGAACCCGAGGACCAGGCAGCCGATCGTGGACCCGACCGCCAGCCACACCGTGGTGCCGAGCGCCTCCCGGAACGCGGCGGAGCCGAACACGTCCCCGTAGGCCGCCGCCGAGGTCCCGCCGGTGTCGGGCCGGAACGACTGCCGGACGACCAGCCCGAGCGGATAGAGGAACACCAGCCCGAGCACGGCCACGGGAGGCAGGGCCCAGACCCAGGAGGGGATCGCCCTCCCGGCCCGGGGCACGGCCTTCGCCGGGGCGGCAACTGCTGCGCTAGCCATCCCGGCTCACCCCTCCGCCCGCTCCGGCGGTCTGCCCGACGGTGACGGGAGCCGCCCGTTCGGGCGTGAGGCCGGCGGCGAGCAGGACCGCGTCCTCGGGCGCGAAATGCAGGGTGACCGTGTCCCCGAGGGCGGGCGGCCGCCGCAGTTCCCGCAGGTCAGCCGTGATCCGGTGGCCCCCCACGTCGACGTACAGCCGGTGGGTGGACCCCCGCCACTGCACCTCCGCGACCGCCCCGGTCAGGGCGTTCGGCCCGGCGCCGAGCCCGACGAGGTGCGGGCGGACGCACAGCGTGGCCGCAGCGCCCCGGGCGGCGTCCCCGGTCGCCACGGCGAGTTCGGTTCCGCAGAAGTCGACCCCGTCCGAACCCACCGTCACCGGCAGCAGATTGGCGTTGCCGACGAACGACGCGGTGAACTCGGTGCGCGGCGCCCGGTACAGCTCCCGGGGCGTGCCGACGTCCTGGAGCCGGGCCTTGTCCATGACGGCGATCCGGTCGGCCAGGGTCAGTGCCTCGACCTGGTCGTGGGTGACGTAGAGGATCGACACGTCGGGCAACTCGCGGTGCAGTCGGGCGAGTTCGGCGAGCATCCCGGAGCGGAGCCGGGCGTCGAGGGCGGACAGCGGCTCGTCCAGCAGGAGGACGCCGGGCCGGATGGCGAGCGCCCGCGCGATGGCGACGCGCTGCTGCTGCCCGCCGGACAGCTCGCGCGGGTGGCGCCGCGCGTACGCCGCCATCCCGGTCATCTCCAGCGCCTCGGCCACCCGCCCGCGGATCTCCGCCCTGGGGGCCTTTCGCGCCTTGAGCCCGAAGGCGACGTTGTCCTCGACGCGCAGGTGCGGGAAGAGGGCGTACTGCTGGACGACCATGCCGATCCCGCGCCGGTGCGGCGGCAGGTCGGTGACGTCGCGATCGCCGATGAACACCCGCCCGGCGGCGGGCCGGACGAACCCGGCGACGGCCCGCAGCGCGGTGGTCTTGCCCGAGCCGGACGGCCCGAGCAGGGCCATCACCTCGCCGGGCCCGACGCTCAGGTCGAGGGAGTCGAGGACCGTGGTGCCGCCGTAGGCGACGGACACCCGGTCGAAGCGGATCCCGCTGCTCATCGACCGGCTCCGCCCGGTCCGGTGAACTCGCGCAGCAGGGCCGGGAGTTCGGCCACCGAGGCGAGGACGTGGCCGGCCCCGGCGGCACGCAGCGCGTCCTCGTCGTGGGCACCGGTGAGGACACCGGCGACGAGTCCGGCGCCGGCGCGGACGCCGCTGAGCATGTCGTAGGAGGTGTCGCCGAGGACGGCGGTCTGCCGGACCCCGTCGGCGGCCTTGGTGCGCAGGAACGCCTCCAGGACCATGTCGGGGTAGGGGCGGCCACGGCCGCCGGCGTCCGCCGGGCACAGCGTGAGCGGCACGAGGTCCTGCCAGC
The DNA here is from genome assembly GCF_043199735.1 of Streptomyces sp. NPDC048566. Classification (NCBI taxonomy): domain Bacteria; kingdom Bacillati; phylum Actinomycetota; class Actinomycetes; order Kitasatosporales; family Streptomycetaceae; genus Streptomyces; species Streptomyces sp. NPDC048566. The sequence continues at coordinate 37,586 of NZ_JBICWL010000003.1, read as the reverse complement.
CGAGGGCCGCGAGGATGGCGTCCTGGGTGACGCGGGCGAACCCGGTGCTCAGGACGACGGTCCGGCCGCCGGCCCGGAGTTCCTCGATCGTCTCGCGGGCCCCGGGGACCGGCGCGACGGCGCCGCCGTCGACGCGTTCCCCGTACGCCTTCTCGAAGGCGGCGTTGGCCCGCCGGGCGAGGGCCTCCTCGCCGAACAGGTGCCGGAAGACGGAGATCTTGGACTCGCCCATCGTGGCGCGGACGTAGTCGAGCTTCCGCGCGTGGTCCGCGGACCCGGGCTCGACGCCCAGTTCCCCGGCGGCCGCGGCGAAGGCCTGCTCCACGAGGCCGCCGTCGGCGACGGTGGTACCGGCCATGTCGAGCACCACCAGGCGGATGTCGTTCGGTTCGTCCGGCTCGGTCATCTCGTTCACCATCCCAGCTCGTCGGCGGTGGTCTCTGCGATCGCGGGTGCGCAGGTCATGCCGCGCCCACCGGGCCCGGTGACCAGCCACACCCCGTCCCTCACCCGCTCGCGGTGCACGACCCGTCCGGGGTCGGTGCACTGCGCGTACACCCCGGCCCAGCGGCGCCGGATACTCGGCAGCGGGCGCCCGAGGAAGGACTCGACGACCTCGGTGAGGTGGTCGTAGGGGTCTTCGAGGGTGTCGAAGGCGAAGGGGTGCTCGTACTCGTGGGTGTCGCCGATGGTCAGCCCGCCGTCCGCGCGCTGCACCATGAGCAGCTGCATCCGGTGCTCGGCGGCGGTCGGCGCCTGCGGCTGGCCGGAGTCGAGCGCGTCGAGCGCCGCGCCGCGGTAGGCGGGGTAGTAGCGGAAGCTGTCCGCGTCGGCGACGGAGGTGGTGAGCGCCTCGCCCAGCGGGGCGGTCTGCATCATCTGCAACCGGACGCGGCGCACGGGCAGTTCGGGGCCGGCCAGCTCGCGGACGAGTCCGCCGAGCCAGGCGCCGGTGCACAGCACCACGGCGTCGCCGGTGTGGACGTCGCCGTGGTCGTCGCGGACGGCCCGCTCGCCGATCACCTCGCGGACCTCGCGGCCCGGCAGGAAGGTGTAGTCCGGGGACTTCAGGAGTTCGGCGCGCAGCGCGACCTGGGCGGTGCGCGGCTCGACGGCTCCGTCGCGCTCGCAGTACAGCGCGGCCTCGAAGGCGCCGCGCAGGGCGGGGTTCAGGGCACGCGCCTGCCCGGCGGTGAGCAGCCGGTAGCCGCGGGCCGACGCGTCGTCGCGGGCCAGGGCGGCCTCGGCGACGGCGATCTCGCGCCGGGTGCGCAGCGGGGTCAGTGATCCGCAGCCGCGGAAGCCGAGTCCGGGCACCCGGGCGCCGATCCCCTCCCACAGCTCGCGGGCCCGCAGGGCGGTGTCGAGCTCCTCTCCACCGGCTCGGCCACTCACCCAGATCTGGCCGAAATTGCGCAGTGAGGCCCCGCGGGCCTCCGCCTCGCGCTCGATCTGTACGACCTCGTGGCCGCGTTCCCTTGCGTGCCAGGCGTGCAGGGTGCCCACCACGCCGGCTCCGACGATTATCACTCTCACAGCGGTCACGCTCCTCGGTACGGGGGAATCGGAAGGGTCCGGCCGGCAACCGGATGGTGAACTGCCTATCACGTTTGGGCTAGACCCGTTATCTACCCGTGATTAAAGGAGGCGAGCCGCAGCTCGCCTCGGTCTGGCCGGAATCAGTCTCCCAGGTGGGCGGTGAACGAGAACCGGTCCCCCCGGTACAGCGTCCGCACCCGCTCCAGCGGCCGTCCGCCGGTGTCCCGGGAGATCCGGTGGATGAGCAGCATCGGCAGGGCGGGCGGCGTGCCGATCAGCAGTGCCTCGCGCGGGGTGGCCAGCACCGTCTCGATCCGTTCGTCGGCGTCGCCGAACGCGATGCCGAGACGGTCGCGCAGGTAGGCGTAGAAGGAGGAGTCGGGATCGAAGTCGCGGTCCAGCCCGGGGACCCGGCGCACCGCCACGTAGGTGCTCTCCAGGCCGACCCGTTCGTCGTCGGCGAGCAGCACCCGCTCCATGTGCCAGACCGGTTCGCCGCGCTCCAGCCCCGTCTCGGCGGCGAGCGGCTGCGGGCACGGGAACCGGTCGAGCGAGATCAGCGAACGCCCCGGGACCCGCCCCTGCCGGCGCACGCCCTCGGTGTAACTGGCCAGCGACAGCGGCTGCTCCAGCTTGGGCCCGGCGACGACCGTGCCGCGGCCCCGCCGCCGCAGCTTCCCTTCGAGCAGCAGCTCGCGCAGCGCCTGCCGCACGGTCTCCCGGGCGACCTCGTAGCGCTCCGACAGGTCCCGCTCGGTGGGCAGCGGCCCTCCTTCGCCCAGTTCCTCGACGAGCCGGGCGATGTGCGCCTTGACCGCGTAGTACTTAGGAACGCGGCCGTGCTCCGGGATGCCGGAGCGGACGGGGGCGCCGGGAGCCTGGTCGTTCGGGTAGTCCACGGGCACGATCGTCGCAGACGGCACGGGCCGCGCGGCCGCCAGGTGTCAGCGCCGCCGGGCGCGCGACCTCCGCGCCAGGACCAGCAGCCCGGTCCCCACGACGGTCAGGGCGACCGCCAGCGCGGCCAGGACGGGGCGGTTCGACACCGCGCCTCCGGTCCGCGCCAGCTCCTCCAGGGACGGCAGTGCCGTGTCCGCGTCCGCGGAGGCGCCGGGGCTCGCGGTGCCCGGGCCGGGACTCGCGGCGGCGGTGCCCGCCCCGGCGGTGGCGGCGGGCTCCGGCGTGCCGTCCTCGTCCGGCGTCTCCTCGCGGCCGGTGCCCGGGCCGTCGTCGCCGACGTGGAAGCGGTAGTCGTCCGACTCCCCCACCCAGTCGCCGTCATCGCCGTGCCGCTGCACCACCGCCGCGTTCACGACGACGTCGTTGGGAGCGGTCGCGGCCGAGGCGAGCGCGAGCCGTACCGTCACCGTCAGGGTGCGGCCCGGCTCCAGGGTGAAGCCGGGGAACCCGTCGTCGAAGGGCGCCACGTTCTCGGCCTCGTCACTGCGCTCGAAGCGCACCGGGTGCGTCCGCCCGCCCGCGACGAACTCCATCCGCAGCTGCTCCGGGCGCAGTGTCCGCGCGGTGTCCGTGAGGACGACGACCGGGTGGATGGCCCCGCAGGCGTGCGCCGTGGTGTTGGTCAGGTCGAGGTACCAGGTGCCGAAGCCGCCCCCGGGCCGGTAGTCGTCCGGGCCGCCGTGGATACGGCTCCTGACCGGGAAGTCGTGGATGCCGGACGCCACACAGTCCGGAGCCGGCCGCGCCGCGTGGGCGGGCGTCGGGGCGAACCCCGCGCACAGGGCGAGGGCGGCCGGACCGAGCAGGGCGGCGGCCGGAACGGACGGTCGGGACGTACGCAGTCGCATGGGAGCCTCTGGCCGATCGGTGGGGGACGGGGATCGGGAGCCGTGGAAGGCGTCAGGCGGTACGGGGCAATGCCGCCGCCACCCTGACGCGCGCCCCGGGCCTCCCCCGGTACGCCACGCGGGCCGGCCCCCCGTTCGGCCCCGGCGATCCCCCCGTCCGGCCGGACGGCACCGCGCGCCGGGCCGCCCCGGTCGGCGCCGGCCTCCCGCGCCCGCACCGCCCCGCGCCCTCCGGCCGGGCGGACGCGGCCGTCCGTCCCGGCGGCCGGTCCGATCAGCCCGGGCCGATCAGCCGTCCCCGCGCCCGAACAGCGGGGCCAGCAGCAGGTGGGCCGCCCCCTCCGCCACGCCCCGCGCCCCGCCGGGAGCGATCCGGACCGGGACGGCCGCCCCGGCCCCCTCCCGCCGGGCCCGCTCCGCGAGGACCGCGCCGACGCCCCGGACGAAGGTCTCCTCGTGGGCGGCGACCGTGCGCCCGCCGAGCAGGACGAGGTCGATGTCGAGCAGGCCGACCAGGTTGGCCGCGCCCGCGCCGAGCACCCGGGCCGCCTCCGCGGGCGCGCCCCGGCCCACCGCGGCCAGGCACAGGGCCTCGATGCACCCCCGGTCGCCGCACGCGCACGGCGGCCCGTCCAGCTGGATGACCTGATGCCCGAACTCGCCGGCCCCGGTGCGCACGCCGCGGTGCACCGTCCCGCCGATCACCAGACCCGCGCCGAGCCCCGTGCCCAGGTGCAGGTAGGCGAAGGAGGCGCCGGCCGCCGGGCCGGCCCCGGACCCCGCGGTCACCGCGACCGCGAGCGCCGCCGCGTTGGTGTCCTTGTCGACCACCACCGGCAGTCCGAGCCGCCCGGCGAGCGCGTCGCGCAGGGCGAAACCGTCCCACGCGGGGAAGCCGGTCACCCGGTGCAGCACGCCGCGCGCGTGGTCGAGCGGCCCCGGCAGCGCGACCCCCACGCCGAGCGGGCGCACCCCGCCCAGCACCGCCCCGACCGCCTCGGCGGCCCCCGCGACCAGCGCCTGCGCCCCGGCGCCGAGACCCAGCGGGGCGCGCCGCTCGGCCACCACCTCACCGGAGAGGTCGCAGAGCACCGCGGTCAGTTCGTCCCGGTCCAGGTGCAGGCCGACGGCGTGCGCGGCCTCCGGCACGAGCCGCAGCACCGTCCGGGGCTTGCCGCCCGTCGAGGCGCGCCGGCCGGCCTCCGCCGCCGCCCCCTCGGCCCGCAGCCGCGCGGTGATCTTGCTGACGGCCTGCGGGGTCAGCCCCGTCCGCTCGGCGAGTTCGAGCCGGCTGATCCCCGACGGCCCGGCCGTGCGCAGCAGGTCCAGCACCAGGGCTGCGTTGTGGCTGCGCAGGGCCGGCAGGTTCACCCCGGCGCCCCCGCCCGCGCCGACGGCCGCCGCGGCCCCGGGCACGCCCGGGGGACCGGCCGGCCCCGACGTCCGCGCGGACCCGACCGGTCCGGCGCCCCCGGGGACCGCACCGCCCGCACCCACCGGGGCGCCCCGGCCCTCCGCGCGGCCCCCGGCACCGCCGCCGGCCTCGGTGCCCCGGGCCGCCGTCCTGTTCCCGGCGGCCCGGGCGCCCTCTCCCCCGCCGGGCCGCTCCGCCCCCACCGCCGCGCCCGGGCCCGGCGCGCCCCGCGCGGCATCCCCCGCCGGGCCGGCCGCTCCCGCGGCGGCTCCCCGGCCCGCGGCGCCTCCGCTGCCCCCCGGCGCCCCGGTCGTGCCGCTCCCGCTCTCACCCGTCCTGTTCACGCGGCCCATTGTCTCCCGCGCTTGCACTTTGGCAACAGCGTTGCGAAAGTGGGGCGCATGACAGGCATGACTGGTACGCCCCTGCGCGCGGGTCTCGTCGGCTACGGCCTCGCGGGCTCCGTCTTCCACGCCCCGCTGATCGCCGCGACCGAGGGCCTGACCCTCGACACCGTCGTCACCTCCAGCCCGGAGCGGCGCCGGGCGGCCCGCGCCGAGTTCGGCGACTCCCTGCGGTTCGCCGCCACCCCCGACGAGCTGTGGGCGCACGCCGGCGAACTCGACCTGATCGTCATCGCGTCGCCGAACAAGACGCACGTGCCGCTCGCGACCGCCGCCCTGCGGGCCGGCCTGCCGGTCGTCGTCGACAAGCCCGTCGCCGGCACGGCGGAGCAGGCACGGGAGCTGGCCGCCCTCGCCGACGAGCGGGGCCTGCTGCTCTCCGTCTTCCAGAACCGGCGCTGGGACAACGACTTCCTCACCCTGCGGGAACTCCTCGCCGAGGGGGCGCTGGGCGACGTCTACCGCTTCGAGTCGCGGTTCGAGCGGTGGCGCCCGCAGCTGAAGGGCGGCTGGCGCGAGTCCGGCGACCCGGCGGAGATCGGAGGGCTCCTCTACGACCTCGGCAGTCACGTCGTCGACCAGGCCCTCGTCCTGTTCGGCCCCGCCGCGGCCGTCTACGCGGAAACCGACATCCGCCGCCCCGGTGCGGCGACCGACGACGACACGTTCATCGCGATCACCCACACGAGCGGCGTCCGCTCCCACCTCCACGTCTCGGCGACGACGTCCCAACTCGGCCCGCGCTTCCGCGTCCTCGGCTCGCGGGCGGGCTACGTCAAGCACGGGCTCGACCCGCAGGAGGCCGCCCTGCGGGAGGGCCGCCGTCCGGACGGCTCGTCCCCGTGGGGTGTCGAACCGGAGGAGCTGTGGGGCCGCGTCGGCTCCGGCGAGTCCCCGCTGACCGGCGGCGGCGTACCGCGGCCCACCGCCGCCGGCGCCTACCCGGCGTACTACGCGGCCGTGGCCGCCGCACTGCGCGAGGGCGCGCCGAATCCGGTGACCGCGCACGAGGCCGCCGCCGCGCTCGACGTCCTGGAGGCGGCGCGGCGCTCCGCGCGCGAGGGTGCGGTGGTGTCGCTGTGACCGCGCCCGCCGCACCGGACATCGCCGAACTGGAGGAGCAGGAGCGGCGGCTGACGTTCCCCCGCTTCACCCACGACGACGCCTGGGCCCTCGGCACGCTCCTGGTCGGCTTGGCCCGGGAGCGCGGCGCGCCGGTCGCCGTCGACGTCCGCCGCGGGGCCCAGCAGGTGTTCCACGCCGCGCTGCCCGGCTCCACCCCGGACAACGACGCCTGGATCGACCGCAAGCGCCGCGTCGTCGAGCACTACGGCTGCTCCTCGCTCCTGGTCGGCTCACGCTTCCGGGCGAAGGGCACGACCTTCGAGGACTCCTCGCGTCTCGACCCCGGCACCCACGCCGCCCACGGCGGGGCGTTCCCGATCACCGTGCGGGACGCGGGCGTCATCGGCACGGTGGTCGTCTCCGGCCTCCCCCAGGTCGAGGACCACCTCCTCGTCGTGGAGGCGTTGGAGCGGTTCCTAGCGGTGTGACGGGCCGTGTTCCCCGCGCCCCGGCGGCGCGGGGAACGGCGGACGCCCGTACGACGCGAGCGCGGTGGGCGGGGACACGGCCGCCCCGGTCGGGCGGCCCGGCGCACCCTGGGCGGGGAGCGGACGCCCGGCCCGGCCCGAGCCACGGGGAACGGCTCACCCCACCACACCGCGCCCGCGACGGGAGCGGGGGCACCACCCGGGCGGACCCGCCCGGGTGGGGCGCCCAACACGCCCTACGCGCCGACGAGTTCCTGCCGCTGCCCCCTCCAACTCCACGCCGAACAGCCGGCCCGGCGCACCCGGGTCAGGGAGCGGACACCGGGCCCGGCCCGAGCCACGGGGAACGGCTCACCCCACCACACCGCGCCCGCGACGGGAGCGGGGACGCCCCCGGACGGACCCGCCGGGGGGCGCCCAACACGCCCTACGCGCCGACGAGTTCCTGCCGCTGCCTTCCCAGCCCGGGGATCTCCAGCTCCACGACGTCCCCGGCCCGCAGGTACGGCTTCGGCTCGGGCCGGCCCATGGCGACCCCCGCCGGGGTGCCGGTGTTGATGACGTCACCGGGGTACAGCGTCATGAACCGGCTGACGTACCGGACGACCTCGGCCACCGGAAAGATCTGCTCCGCGGTGCTCCCGTCCTGCCTCAGCGTGCCGTTCACCCACAGCCGCAGCGACAGGGACTGGGGGTCCGGGATCTCGTCGGCGGTCACCAGCCACGGCCCGAGCGGGTTGAACGTCTCGCAGTTCTTTCCCTTGTCCCAGGTGCCGCCGCGCTCGATCTGGTACTCGCGCTCGGAGACGTCGTGCGCCACCGCGTACCCGGCGACGTGCGCGAGGGCCTCCTCGTCGGACTCCAGGTAGCGGGCCGTACGGCCGATGACGACGGCCAGCTCGACCTCCCAGTCGGTCTTCACCGACCCGCGCGGCACGAGCACCGTGTCGTCCGGGCCGACCACGGTGTCCGGCGCCTTCAGGAACACGACCGGCTCGGCGGGCGGCTCCGCCCCGGTCTCCCGGGCGTGGTCGTGGTAGTTCAGCCCGATGCACACGACCTTGCCGATCCGCGCGACGGGCGGTCCGACGCGCAGCCCGGCCGCATCCAGGACGGGCAGCTCGCCGGAGGCCGCGGCCGAACGGATCCGGCCCAGCGCGGCCTCGTCCGCGAGCAGTCCCCCGTCGATGTCGGGCACGAGCCCCGACAGGTCCCGCAGCGTGCCCCGGGCGTCGAGCAGCGCGGGCCGCTCCGACCCCGCCGTACCGACTCGCAGCAGCTTCATGATCACCGTCTTCCTCGAACGTGGGCGCCGCCCGACGGATGCGGCCGTCGGAAGGGCTGGTCGATCCTCCAATCCACCCGTCCACTCCGCAAGACCCCGTTCACGGACTGGACCGCTGCCGGACCGCGGCGCCTGGTGCGGACGGCGGTTCAGACGAGGGCGGGCGCGCCGGGAGCGGCCCCCGGCATGTCCCGGTAGAGCACCGCCCGCTCCACCGCGGTCCACGTCGTACTGGTCACCACGTAGAGCGCGGCGGCCAGCGGCACCACGGCCACGGTGACGAGCGTGAAGAAGGACAGGAACGGCATCAGCCTGCCGATCGACGCGAGGCCGGGAACGGGCTCCCCGCCGGGGCCCGCGGCCGGCTGAGCCGCCGCGGCGGCGCTCGTCCGCCGGGTCCGCCGGACGGTGAAGGCGGCGACGGCCGCGACCACGGCGAACAGGCCCAGGTAGACGAGACCGGCGGCCCCGAAGACCCCGCCGTCGGCGAGTGCGCCCGCCCAGCGTCCGCCGAGGGGCGCGCCGAACAGGGTGTGCCCGAGCAGGGCGTTCGCGTCGCCGCCGATCGTCGCGCTGGAGAACAGGTGGTAGAGCAGGAAGAAGGCCGGCATCTGGAGCAGGCCGGGCAGGCAGCCGGAGAGCGGCGAGACCTTCTCCTCGGCGTGCAGTTCCATCAGCGCCTTCTGGAACCCCTCCCGGTCCTTGCCGTGCTTCGCCCGCAGTTCGGTGACGCGCGGCTGGAGCGCGGCGCGCGCCCGCTGCCCGCGCGCCGAAGCCCGCGACAGCGGGTGCACGAGGAGGCGCACGAGTGCGGTGAACAGGACGATCGCGACGGCGGCGGCCGAGGCGTGGAACAGCGGCTGGAGCTGGTCGGCGAGGTTCTCGACCAGGTGCGCGAACGCGGACAGGAACGTGGACATGAAGGAGCCCTCCGGGGGTCTCGTCGTGCCGGGAGTAAGGAAAGCGGCAGGACGGACCACGCGGGGTCACCGGGGGTGGAGCAGATGACGAGGGGTGCCCTACGCGGCCGTCGGGAGGGCGGGTCCGGGCGCCCTGGGCCGCGGGCGCCCCTTGGCGTCCGGGTCGCGCTGGGCCAGGAAGGCCGTCCGACGGGCGCGGTCGCGGATGGCGGTGCGGACCCGGGTGGGCGGCACGGCGGACGCGCAGCGCGACGCGAGGAGCGAGCAGGCCGCGAAGGCGGAACCGGCCGCGGCGGTCGCGGCGAGCGCGACGGTGGCGGAGAGGCTGCCCGTGTCGAGCAGGGCGATCGGAAGCAGCAGGAACACCAGCACGGCGGCGGGACGGGCAGGGAAGAGCGTGCGCATCACCGGCTGCCCCTCCTCTCGTCCGCGGCGCGCACGGCGGTCCGTGGCACGCGTGCGGGTCCTCGCTTTCGTTATACAGGATGCCCGCCACCGGCCCACGCCCGCTCACCGGTACGACGGGAGACGGCGTCGGCGCGACGGGGGTGGCGCGACGGGGACGGCGTCACGGGGGACGACATCCGCGACCGGGACGGTGCGACGGGGGCGGCGCGGGTGGCGCGGACGAGGCGCGCCGGCGGCGTCCGGCGCGGGCCGCGGGCCTTCCCGCCCTCCCGCATATGCCCCCGGTGACTCCCGCCGCTGTGGCCAGCACCTCTCTCTTCTTTGTCGGTCAACGGCAGTACGGTGTCCTCCATGCGCCCCGACACGCCCGCCGAGAACGTCGACCACACCGCCGAAGCGGCACGCCTGGAGCGGACCGCCGGCCTGTACCCCGAGGACGCCGAGCACCTGCTCGTCCAGGCGGCGGCCCACCTCGAACTCGCCGGAGACCGTCCGGCCGCGACCGCGCTCTACGACCGCCTGCTGTCCTCGGCGGCCCCGCTGGACAACCCCCACCTGGTGCGCGCGCTCAAGGCGTCGAACCTGTGGGAGTACGGCCACGAGGCGGAGGCCCGCGCGATCATCGACGGCGTCCGGACGGCGGCGCCCCGCGACCCGGCGCCCTGGGTCATCGTGGCCGAGGCCCTGGAGTCCCACGACGAACTGCAAGCGGCGCAGGACACCTTCACCGAGGGGGCGACGCTGCTGCTGACGGACGTGGCGGAGCCGCCGTACGCGACGCGTCCGCTGCTGTTCGGCCGGCACCGGGTGCGGCGCATGCTGGGCGCGGCGCACGACGAGTGGGACGCGCTCGCCGACACCCTGCACTCGTCCGCGGTCTCCCTGGACGAACTCCACGACCCCAAGCGCGTCTGGTCCCTCGGCTCGGACAACCCGGCGGAACTGCAGGCCGAGATCAGCCGCCTCCAGGCGGAACTGGGCACCTACCGCGAGGCCCTGTCCCGCCCCTTCCCCGTGGCGGTCCTGCACTGGTCCGCCGCCGAACTGGCCGAACTGGTCGCCGCCTACCCGGACCTGTCCGAGGAGTACCCGACCCACGAGGAGCACCTGGCGACCATAGAGTCCTCGCTGCGCGAGCTCGCCGCCTCGGGCACCCCCAACCTCGGCATCGTCACGGCCACGGTCCCCTCCTACGAGGCCTTCGCCGCCTCCGAAGCCTCGTCCCCGTCCGACACCGCCCTCCTCCCCCAGTACGCGACGACACTGGCGGCCCGCGGCCTGGCGGTGGCGTGGCCGCCGCAGCGCAGCGCCGGGTGCTGGTGCGGATCGGGCGAGGCGTACGGGGAGTGCCACGGGGCGGGGTAGCCGGCCGGGAAGGCACTCGCCCGTGTTCGCGGCCCCCGTCCTGTTCCACGACTGGGGCCGGTCGCGTTGCGCGCCCCATCGGCTGCAATACGGCTGAGCACGCTCGTGTGTCGCAGGCTCCTGTTACAACGGGTCCTAGCCGCAACAGTGATCGGGGGGCACAGCGTGACTCAACCAGGAAATCGGCCGGAGCCTGTGGCGGGCGTGTACGAGGAACTGATCACGCTGCGGATGCAGGCTCGGATGGAGGAGTGGGACGCAGCAGGCTGGAAGGCCATCGACGCCGACGTCAGTGAGGAGTCCTCCCCCCATGTGATCGCGCGACACCTCAGCCACGCCATCGGGCGACACCTCGCTGACGTGCCACCCGGCCAACGAGTGGCCGTGGCGAACCGCATCATCAAGGCCATCAGCCTCGACGATCCCGCACCCTCCGGCACCAGCACACGGGACAGCGTCGAACTGATAGCTGACGGGCCCCGCCAACTCCTGGCCCTGGCAGAACAGGAGGCCCCCGGCGTCTACGCCGTGCGACCGCTGACCCCGCTCTCGGAGACGGCGCTCATCACGAACTCGCCGGAGGACCCCAGTCTCGGAACCGAAATCCGGGCCGAGTTGGCCACTGCGGATCGCATCGACCTGTTGTGCGCGTTCGTGAAGTGGTACGGCTTGCGCGTCCTGGAAGACTCCCTCCACGCGGCCCGGGCACGAGGCGTTCCGATTCGCGTCATCACGACCACGTACATGGGCGCGACGGATCGCCAGGCTCTCGACCGCCTCGTACGCGACTTCGGTGCCGAGGTGAAGGTCAACTACGAGATCCGCTCCACACGCCTCCACGCCAAAGCGTGGCTGTTCCGACGCAACAGTGGCTTCGATACGGCGTACGTCGGGAGTTCGAACCTGTCCAGGGCCGCCCTGCTCGACGGCCTGGAGTGGAACGTCCGGCTCTCGTCGGTGGCCACACCGGCCGTACTCGACAAGTTCGAGGCGACCTTCGACGCCTACTGGAATGACAGCGCCTTCGAGACCTACGACCCGGAGGGGGACGGGGAGCGCATCGATCGGGCCCTGGCCCGTGCCGGGGGCGGTGATGGCAGCGATGACGTGCGGATCAGCCTGTCGGGCCTTGAGGTGCGTCCCTTCCCGCATCAGCGCGACATGCTCGAACGTCTCCGCGTGGAGCGGGAGATCCATGATCGCCACCGCAATCTCCTGGTCGCTGCCACCGGCACCGGCAAGACGGTGATGGCTGCGCTGGACTACCGGGCCTTGAAGCAACAAGCGGACGGGCGGGCTCCCACCCTGCTGTTCGTCGCACACCGCAAGGAGATCCTGAGCCAGTCCCTGCGTACGTACCGGGAGGTTCTCGACGACGCCTCTTTCGGCGAGCTGCTGCACGGCGGGCAGAACCCTCAGCAGGGGCGGCACGTCTTCGCCAGTGTGCAGTCACTCAACCTTCAGCGACTTGAAGGTCTTGCCCCGGATCACTTCGACATCGTCGTCATCGACGAGTTCCACCACGCCACAGCGGCCACGTACCGGCGCGTCCTCGACCACTTCCAGCCCAAGCAGCTCTTGGGACTTACGGCCACGCCCGAGCGGATGGACGGGCGCAATGTCCAGGACGAGTTCTTCGAGGGACGCATCGCCGCGGAAATGCGCCTGTGGGAGGCTCTGGAGAACGATCTGCTCTGCCCGTTCCACTACTTCGGCATCCCGGACGGAACGGACCTGCGGGGCATCGGGTGGAAAAACGGCGCCTATGCCGACAGCGACCTCGGCGAACTGTTCACGGGTAACGAAGCACGCGCACGCATCGTGCTCAGGCAGATCCAGGACAAGGTGTCGCGCCCCGGGGACATGCGGGCCCTAGGGTTCTGCGTCACCAAGGCCCACGCGCACTTCATGGCCTCTGCCGTGCGCGCCGCCGGCCTCCGGGCGGTGGCGCTCGACAGCGACTCCTCGGCCGGCGTCCGCGCACAGGCCCTGACCGATCTGCGCAACGGGAAGCTGCAAGTGATCTTCTCGGTCGACCTGTTCAACGAGGGGCTCGACATACCGGACGTCGACACGCTGCTCCTCCTGCGTCCCACGAGCAGTGCCACGGTCTTCCTTCAGCAACTGGGCCGGGGCCTGCGCCGCACGGAGTCCAAGCCGGTCTTGACCGTATTGGACTTCATCGGCCAGCATCGCGCGGAATTCCGCTTCGAAGAGCAGTTCCGAGCCATCACCAACCTCTCTCGCAACCGGCTGGTCGAGCACATCGAGCGAGGCTTTCCCCAACTACCCTCCGGTTGCCACATCGTGTTGGAGGGGAAGTCCAAGGATCTCGTACTCGACAACATTCGCACGCAGTTGGGCGCGACGGTGAGGACTCTGGTGAAGGAAGCCAGAGCGTACGAGACTCCGCGGCTCGCTGACTATCTTCGCGAGAGCCGCCGAGAGATCAAAGAGGTCTACAAAGGTGATACCTCATGGACGGCGGTCCTGCGAAAGTCCGGCCTCTTGAATGACGTTGCGCCCTTGGGAGAGGGAGAGCTGCTCAAGCGAGTCCACGCATTCCTCCACGTCGATGATCCCGAACGGGCACACGCCTATCTGCGCCTGCTCGCAGACGACGCTCCGCCTTACGCAGCCCTCGACCCCACCGCGCAGGTGTACGCTCGCATGCTCTTCTTCAACCTGTGGGACAACGGGGGCGGGTTCTCTGATGTCGCCGAGGGCTTGGACTCGCTGCGGGGGCAGTCGGTGGTCCGCGACGAGCTTCGACAGGTGCTCGCCCATGTCATGCAGCAGTGCGACCACTTCCCCCTTCCTCTGTCAGGAGCGCACAAGGACGTCCCTCTGAAGGTTCACAGCTCCTACAACCGATCAGAAATCCTGGCCGCACTCGGTGTCGCGCGCTTCGGCGGGCAGATGCCCAGAACATTCGCCCAGGGCGTGCAGTGGGTCGAAGATCTCCGGACGGACGCACTGCTGATCACCTTGGAGAAGAACGAGAAGGACTTCTCTCCGACCGTCCGCTACAAGGACTACGCCCTGAGCCCCTCCTTGTTCCATTGGGAGTCCCAGGGAACGACGGCTGAAACGTCGCGCACAGGTCTGCGCTACCAGCACCACGAGCAGCAGGGCACACACATGCTCCTCTTCATGCGGCGATACAAGTACACCGACATAGGAAAATCGCAGCCATGGATGCTGCTGGGGCCGGCAACCTATAGGGAGCACAAGGGCAGCAGCCCCATGGGCATCACCTGGAAGCTCCAGCACGACCTGCCGGCGGACGTGTGGACCTACGCGGCCATCACCTCTGGGTGAGGCGCTCCAGCCTGACGTGCCCTCAGAAGCGGCCCCGGTTCGGGCAGAGCGGCGGTAGACCCGGCGCACGGTCGGCCGCGGGCCCGTCCCACCGGGGCGCCGCACCCCGTCGACCCGCCCGTGCTAGCGCCGTGCCCAAAAAGGTGCGCCGGACAGCTCGCGGCGTCCGGTGCGGTGCATCGCAGCCCGCCGTCCCAGGTCTCGCCGGGCCCCTGCCGCTCGCCTCCTGGGCCCTCGCCGGCCGGCGAGGGCTGAACCGGGCGTGGACCGAGGGCGCGGTCAGGCCGCCCTCTCCCCCTGGAACGCCCGCCGGTACGCCTGCGGGCTCGTGCCCACCACCCTCTTGAAGCGTTCCCGGAACGCGGTCGGGGAGCCGAAGCCGGCCTGGGTGGCGATGCGTTCGACGGGGTGGGTGGTCGTCTCCAGGAGGTACTGGGCGCGGCGGACGCGGGCCAGGTGGAGCCACTGGAGCGGTGTCGTGCCGGTCTGTTCGCGGAAGCGGCGATTGAGGGTGCGGGTGCTGGTGCCGGCCCGGGCGGCGATGTCCTCCAGGGTCAGGGCGCGTTCCGCGTTCTCCTCCAGCCAGGCCAGAAGGGGTTCCATCGTCGTGCCGGCCGGAGCCGGGGGCTGCGGGTGGACGATGAACTGGGCCTGCCCTCCCTCCCGTTCGAGGGGCATCACCGAGAGCCGGGCGGCGTCCGCGGCGACCGCGGAGCCGAGGTCCCGGCGCACCATGTGCAGGCACATGTCCAGGGCCGCCGCCGCGCCCGCCGAGGTGAGGAACTGGCCGTTGTCGACGTAGAGGACGTTCGGGTCGACGGTCACCGCGGGGTGGCGGGCCGCCAGTTCGGCCGCCGCCCGCCAGTGCGTCGTCGCCCGCAGCCCGTCGAGCAGGCCGGTGGCCGCGAGGACGAACGCCCCCACGCAGACCGACGCGATCCGCGTGCCGTTCGCCGCCGCCGCGCGCAGCGCCCGCGCCACACCGGGCGGGAGCGGCAGCGACGGGTCCGACCGGCCCGGAAGGACGATCGTGTCGGCCTCCGCCAGCGCCTCCAGCCCGTGGGGCGCGCGCAGCGTGAAGGCGCCCGCGTTCACCTCGTCGCCCGCCGCGACCGAGCAGACGCGGGTGCGGTACGCGGGCCGGCCGTCGGGCAGTCTGGCCCAGCCGAAGGTGTCGATCGGGGCGGCGAGGTCGAAGGGGATCACCTGGTCGAGCGCCAGGACGGCGACGGTGTGCATGGCGGAAGCCTAGGCATGCGACGGATTCTCGCCACCGCGTGCCTCCCCGATGCGGTCCGACTCCGCGCAAGCGCGCGCGGGGGACCCGGCGAGCGGGAGACCAAGTGGGCTGGAGACCAGGTGGGCGGGCGGACGATCGGGCAGGGCGTCGAACCGTTCGGTTGCCGAGCCGTTCGGGCGGCGGACGCGCCCTTTCGGGGTGCCCGCACCAGGTGACGGGCGGCGAAAATCCGTTGGGTCGTGGCAAAAGCGCCACTTCTGCTTGATCGCCGCCCCGCCTACCGTCACCCCGTGACCACGTTCCTTCTCGCCGTCCACGTCATCGCCGCGATCGTCGCCGTCGGGCCCGTGACGGTCGCCGCCAGCATGTTCCCGCCCGCCGCGCGCCGCGCTCTCGGGGCGCCGGACGACGCCGACGCCCGCACCACCGCGCGGCTGCTGCACCGTGTCTGCCGCGTGTACGCCGTCGTCGGCGTCGCCGTCCCGGTGTTCGGGTTCGGCACGGCGAACGCCATGGGTGTGCTGGGCGACACCTGGCTGATCGTCTCCATCGTGCTGACCGCGCTCGCGGCCGGCGTGCTCGCCCTGCTTGTGCTGCCCCGCCAGAGCGCCGTCCTGGACGCCCTCGGGGGGACCGTGGCGACCGAGGGGCCGGGAGGGGGCATGCCGGTGGACGGGCGGGCGGCCACGGTCCGGCTCGCGATGTCCACCGGGATCTTCAACCTGCTGTGGGCCACCGTCACCGTCCTGATGATCGCCCGCCCGGGGTCGACGACAGGGGTATGAGAGTGCCCGCCGAGGCGTCGGCGAGGGCTCGCCTGCCCGGCTCCGCGACCTGCCGGCACCGCCGTGGCTCCAGCGCGTTTCCGCGGGGCGGGCCGGACGGCGGGGTCGGGTCCTGTCCGGCGCGCCGTCGTCGTACGGCCGGGGCAGGGCCGGCCGGGAGAGCGGCGACCGGGGTCCGGCCGCCGCCGGGATCAGGACCCGGGGCCGGTGGAGGAGGGACCCGGGCCGGTGGCGACGCGCGGATCGACCGTGTCGAAGTAGACGGTGTCGGTGTCCGGGTCGAAAGAGAACGCGCCGGAGTACGCCGACGCCGTCACCTCCTCGTCGAAGGAGGTGATCCGGACCCACCGCGCCCCCTCGGGCAGGAACTCCACGATGTCGTCGGGGCACCGGTCCACCGACGCGCGGCGGAACCGCCGTTCCGGCACCCCGGTGATGGCGGCGGCCGATCCCGCTCGCATCCGGGCCGTGCCGACCACGCGGACGTCCGTGGGCCCCGGGGCGGAAACCCGGGAGTCGCCGCCCAACGGGGTTCCCAGCCAGTGCGCGTCGGACAGGGGGCCGAGCTGGGGGAACCGGCGGTGCAGCGGTTCCGGGTCGGTCCGGACCCGGGGGCCGTCGTCGCTCTTCTTCGTCGGAGTACACGCGCCGAGCAGCGCCGTCGCGCCCAGCGCGAGGACCGCTCTGCGCCCCCGTCCCGCTCCGCCCACAGCCCACCCCTTGATTCCCCCGTGCCGTCGCCCCGATCGTAGAGGGAGCCGAGCGCGGGCGCCCCGGGCCGGGTGGCACAGAGCGTCGAGCGCCCCGGGCCGGCGCCCGGGGACCCGAGGCCACCGAGGCCACCGAGGCGGGACGGTGCCCCGGACCGCGGACCGCGGGACCGGACCCGCAGATCCGCACACCCGGAGCCCCGCAGCCCCGGAGCCCCGGAGCCCCGCAGCCCCGCAGCCCCGCAGCCCCGCAGCCCCGCAGCCCCGCAGCCCCGCAGCCCCGCAGCCCCGCAGGCGAACGCGCGGCGACGCGGGAGGTGGCCGGCATCTGCCCTGGCCTCGTGGCGGGCCGGACGGCGGCGGTGGGCCGATGCGGCACGCCGAGGGAGGGCCGGTCCGGAAGGAGGGCCGGTCCGGGGCACCGGCGCTCGGAGCCGCGGGCGCCTCCCGCGGCACCGGTGCCGCGGGGCCCGGTGCCGCGGGGCCCGGTGCCGCGGGGCCCGGTGCCGCGGGGCCCCTGCCGGGAAGCGGAGGGGCGGGGGAACCGCTCAGCCCCGGTGCCCCAGCACGTTCACCACCCGCCCGTTCGGATCACGCACGAAGAACCGGCGTACGCCCCACTCCTCGTCCCGCAGCTCCCGCACGATCGCCGCGTCCGTGGCGAGCACCCGGGCGTACACGGCGTCGACGTCGTCGACCTCCACGCTCAGGTCGGGGACGACGGGGGCGGTGCGTTCCTCGGTGAGGAAGCTGATCTGGGCGGTGGGGGCGGCCGGCGAGGCGAGCGTCATGATCCAGCCCTGGTTCATGACCTCCTCCAGACCGAGCAGCCCGTAGAAGTCGCGGTGCGTCGCCAGGTCACCCTCGGAGCCGACCCGGAGGTCGGGGACGATCCTGCGGACGGTCATGGGCGGTGCCTTCCTGCTGGTCCGGATGCGGTCGGGCCGGGACGGCGGGCGGCGGGCGGCGGACCGCCGCCCGCGGGGTCCCGACGGCGGGGTCCCGGCCTGCGGCAGGGTGCGCCGGCCCGCGCCCGCGCCGCCCGCCGGGATGATGTCAGGTCGGCCCGGCGGCCCCCGGGCCGGAGTCCCGCTGCGCCGCCGCGGACGAGGCCGCGGACGAGGCTCCACCGGCGGCGGGCGCCGTGGACAGCGGCGCGGCGATGTCCTCCAGGGAGCGGCGTTCGGCGTTGACGGCGAGGAACACGGCGACCAGTCCGGCCGCGCACATCAGGGCCGCGCCGATCTGGAAGGCGAGCACCGTGTCGCCCACGACGCCGGACTCGGTGAGGTCCGCGAAGACCAGCGGGCCGCTGATGCCGCCGGCGGCGGTGCCGATGGCGTAGAAGAAGGCGATGGCCATGGCGCGGGTCTCCATGGGGAAGACCTCGGAGACCGTCAGGTAGGCGCTGGAGGCGCCCGCGGAGGCGAAGAACAGCACCACGCACCAGCAGGCCGTCATCGTCACGGCGTTGAGGGAGCCCTGGTCGAAGAGCCAGGCGGTGACGAACAGGAGCGCGCCGGAGAGCAGGTACGTGGAGGAGATCATGACGCGGCGGCCGGCGGTGTCGAAGAGTTTGCCGAGGAGCAGCGGGCCGAGGAAGTTGCCGGCCGCGATGACGGCGAAGTAGTAGCCGGTGCCGCCCGTGGGGACGTCGAAGAACGTGGTCAGGATGGCGCCGAAGCCAAAGGTGATGGCGTTGTAGAGGAAGGCCTGGCCGATGAAGAGGGCGAGGCCGAGCACCGCGCGTTTGGGGTAGCGGCCGAAGACGGTGCGGGCGATGACGCCGAAGCCGATGCTCTTGCGCTGTTCGACGGTGATCTCGCCCGCGGGCGGGGGCAGCGCCGTGCCCGTCTCCTTCTCGACTTCCTTTTCGACCGAGTCGACGAGGCGGTCGGCTTCCTCGCCGTGGCCGTGGATGAACTGCCATCGGGGGCTCTCCGGCACGTGCCGCCGGACCAGCAGGATCACCAGGCCGAGGACGACGCCGAGGGCGAAGGTGAGCCGCCAGCCGAGGTCCTTGGGGAAGATGTCGGTGTTCAGCATGACGATCGACAGCAAGGCGCCGCCGATGGCGCCGAGCCAGTAGCTGCCGTTGATGATCAGGTCGACCCGGCCGCGGTACCTGGCGGGGATCAGTTCGTCGATCGCGGAGTTGATGGCCGCGTACTCGCCGCCGATGCCGAAGCCGGTGAGGAAGCGGAAGGTGAAGAACCACCAGGCGTCGAAGGACAGTCCGGTCAGGGCGGTCGAGGCGAGGTAGACCGCGAGGGTGACCATGAACAGCTTCTTGCGGCCGTAGCGGTCGGTGAGCCAGCCGAAGAAGAGGGCGCCCGCGCAGGCGCCCGCCACGTACAGTGCCGCCGCGATGCCGGTGACCTGCGCCGAGGTGATGGACAGGCCGCTGCCGTCCTCGGAGAGGCGGCCCGCGATGTTGCCGACGGTGGTGACCTCCAGGCCGTCCAGGATCCAGACGGTGCCGAGGCCGATGACGATCATCCAGTGCCAGCGGGACCACGGCAGCCGGTCCAGACGGGCGGGGACGCTCGTCGTGATCGTGCCCGTGGCGGCGGGCGTCGGGGGTGGCGGGGCAGCTGCGCTCATGAGGGTCCCTCTCCGTCGAGTGAACGCCGCACGGGTTCCCCGATCTTCGCCCGGCTACGCCCCCAGCGCCTGCGACACGGTGTGGATCAGCAGGCCGACGAGGGAGCCCACCACCGTGCCGTTGATCCGGATGAACTGCAGGTCACGGCCGATGTTCGCCTCGATCTTCTTCGTCGTGTGCTCGGCGTCCCAGCCGGCGACGGTGTCGGTGATGAGCGAGGTGATCTCCGTGCGGTACGTCGTCACCACGTACACGGCGGCGCCCTCGACCCAGCCGTCGACCTTGGCCTGCACCTTGGGCTCGGTGGCCATCCGGGCGCCCAGCGACAGCAGCGAGGCCCGCACGCGCAGCCGCAGCTCGCTTCGCTCGTCCTCGGCCGCCGAGACGATCATCGAGCGTACGGCCGTCCAGGCGGACGCGATCAGGTCCTGGACCTCGCCGCGGCCCAGCACCTCGCCCTTGAGGCGCTCCACCCGGGCCCGGGTGTCGGTGTCGGACTGCAGGTCGGCGGCGAAGTCGGTGAGGAAGCGGTCCAGGGCCCCCCGGGCCGGGTGCGCGGGCGCGTCCCGCATCTCGGTGACGAAGCGGAGCAGTTCGCGGTAGACGCGCTCGCCGACCTTCTTGTCCACGAAGCGGGGTGTCCAGCCGGGCGCGCCGCCCTGCACGGCGGCCATGACCTGCTCGTCGTGCAGGACCAGCCAGTCGTGGGCGCGGCCGACCACCAGGTCGACGACGCGCCGGTGCCCGCCGTCGGCGACGACCCGCTCCAGCATCTTGCCGATGCCGGGCCCGACCTCCGCGGCGTCGGCCCGCCGGGTGATGGCCTCGCCCACCACGGCCTGGACGTCCGCGTCCCGCAGCACGGTCAGCGCGCCCCGCAGGGCGGCGGCCAACTCGGCCGTCACCCGGTCGGCGTGCTCGGGGACGGCGAGCCAGGCCCCCAGCCTGCTGCCGATGCCCACGGCGCGCAGCCGCTGCCGGACGACCTCCTCGGAGAGGAAGTTCTCGCCGACGAACTCGCCGAGGGAGACGCCGAGCTGGTCCTTCTTGGTGGGGATGATCGCGGTGTGCGGGATGGGCAGCCCGAGCGGGTGCCGGAAGAGGGCGGTGACGGCGAACCAGTCGGCCATCGCGCCGACCATGCCGGCCTCCGCCGCCGCCGCGACGTAGTCGGCCCAGGCCCCGGCGCCCGCGTGCGAGGCCCACGTCGCCAGCACGTACACGAGGGCGACCAGCAGGAGCAAACCGGTGGCGGTGGCCTTCATCCGGCGCACCCCGCGCCGCTTCTCGACGTCGGCGGCGCTGAAGGTGTTCATCGCCCGGCCCGGGGGCGGGGCGGGCGTCCCGGTGCCCGGGGCGCCGGCGGACGGGGCGCGCCCTCCGGTGCCGCGCACGCCACCCGATCCGCCCGCTTTCATGCGATCCATTCGCTCCACCCGTCCGCAGAACCCGACTCACCCGGTGACCATTGTCTCTTTCCCCCTTTTCCCGGCCGCCCGCGGGAACGCCCGACGCGTCCCCCGCGTCTGTTCGGGCGGGGAATCGACCGGAGGGACCCGATGGGGGGTGCGTCGGCGCTCTCCCGGCCCATGCCGCATCATGGGGTGATCACATCGGAGCCTTACGCTCCCGTCGTTTTCGAGGAGAGACGCACCGCATGACCAAGCGTCACGGTTATGCCCTGCTCGCCGCGGTACTCGCCGTGGTCGTGGTCCTTTCGGGGGCCATCTACATCGGTGTCGCCGCCGACGAAGGCAGCGGCACCCGGACCGACGTCGCCGGTGGGCGCACGTCGCACAACTCAGCCGCGCCCGCGTCCACCGGCACCTGGGTGGGCGCCTGGTCGGCGTCCCCGGCCGGAGCGGAACCGGACACGGAGACCACCGGCATGGCGGGCCGCTCCGTGCGCAACGTCGTGCACGCCGCCGTCGGCGGCACGGGCGCCCGCATCACGCTGTCGAACCTCTACGGGCAGCAGCCGCTGGCCCTCGCGCACGCCACGATCGCGGTCGCCGCGACCACCGGCACCCCGGCGGCGGCGGCCGACACCCTGCGCCGCCTCACCTTCGGCGGCTCCACGGCCGTGGTGATCCCGGCGGGCGGTCAGGTGATGAGCGACGCCGTCCGCGTGCGCATCCCGCACGGCGCGGACGTCCTCGTCACCACCTACTCGCCGACCCCGTCCGGACCGGTCACCTACCACCCGATGGCCCGTCAGCTCTCCTACGTGGCAGAGGGCGACCGCACCGAGGACGCGAGCGGCACCCCGTACACCGAACAGACGCCGTACTGGCGCTACCTGACCGCGCTCGACGTGCTCAGCGACGAGGCGTCCGGCACCGTCGTCGTGCTCGGCGACTCGCTCACCGACGGTGTCACCTCGACCGTGGGCGCCAACCGGCGCTGGACGGACGTCCTCGCCGAGCGGCTGCGCGCCGCGGCCGGCAGCGGCCGGACACCCCGCTACAGCGTCGTGAACCAGGGCATCAGCGGCAACCAGGTCCTCGCCGCCGGCCTCGGCCGGCCGGCCGACAACCCCAGCGGGCTGAGCCGCTTCCAACGGGACGTGCTGGACCGCACGAACGTCAAGGCGGTCGTCATCGACCTCGGCGTCAACGACATCCTGCGCAACCCCCGCCAGGTCGACCCGCGCACCATCACGGACGGCCTGCGCACCCTGGTCCGCCAGGCGCACTCCCGCGGCCTGCGGGTCGTCGGCGCCACCCTGATGCCCTTCGAGGGCCACCGGGGCTACACCGTCCGGCGCGAGGCGGTGCGCGAGGCCGTGAACGCCGAGATCCGCGCGGGGAGGGTGTACGACGCTGTCGTCGACTTCGACGCCGCGCTGCGCGACCCGTACAACCCGCGCCGGCTGCGGGCCGCGTACGACTCCGGCGACCACCTCCACCCGAGCGACTCGGGGTTCCGGCGGATGGCCGACTGGTTCGACCTGACCGAGCTGAAGGGTTCGGCCCCCGCGGAGCTCTGACCGACCGGTCCGGCCCGCCCCCGGCCTCCCGCTCCCCGGTGTCGGGGGCGGGAGGCGTCAGCGGTCTCCGAAGCGGCGCCGGTCGCGGTCCTCCCGGCGCTCCCGGCGCGCCGCGTGGCGCTCGCGGTGCAGGTCGCGCAGCTCCTCGTGGAGCTCGCGCCGCTCCCGCTCCCGGTCGCGGCGGTACTCGTGATGGTCCTCGTGCCGCTCGCGGATCAGGTCCCGCGCGTCGTCCAGGACGTCGAACACGTCACCGAGCCGCCCGCCCTGCGACCCCTGAAGCTCCTTGCGGGCCGCCCTGCGCTCCTGCTTCTCCCGGCGGCGCTCCTCGCGCTGACGCAGCCGCTCGGCACGCGTCGGCTTGCGCTCGACCCCCACACCGCCCCAGAAGGCGAAGCCCGTCACGACCACCCGGGGCGCCCCCGGATCGCCCGGCCTGCCCTCCTCCCGGTGGTCGAAGCCGCCCATGATCCCGATGCCGCGGACGACGACCTCGACACCCGGCGGCACGACGACGTTCATCCCGCCCATCACCGCGACGCAGTTGACGACCACCTCGCGGTCCGCGAAGTTCGCCTCCCGCAGGTCGATCTCGCCGCCGCCCATGAAGGCGAAGGAGTTGAACCTCCGCGGCACCGTCCAGCGGCCCTTGCGCTCGAAACCGGACAGGACCGCGACACCCCAGGACGAGGAGCCCTCCCCGCCCACGATCCGCGACGCCCAACTGCCGTCGTCCTCGGGCTGCTTCACCATGGACACCGGCGGCGCGACACCCGGTCCCGGCAGATCGCGGGTGATCGGAGCCAACTCGCCGTAGGTGCGCGCCGTGTACGCCGCCTCCAGCCGCTCCTCGAACTCCTCCATGTCGAGCCGGCCCTCGGCGAGGGCGTCCCGCAACCGTTCGGCGACCCGTTCACGATCGGCGTCGGAGGCGCGCAGCGCGGGGAGTTCGTCGTCCGTCATGGACATCAGCCTACGAGGTACCCCGCGCGCCCGCCATGCCGCTCGCCGCCCCGCCGGGCACCCGGAACACCGCGCCGCGGCGGGCTCACGACACCGCCCGCTCCGCGTACATGCGGCTGATCACGGCCTCGATGTCGGGCTCCCGCACCGACAGGTCCAGCAGCGGGTAGTCCGCGGCGATCCGCGCCACCAGCGGAGCCGCCGACCGGTCCGCCGGGAACGCCAGCCACTGCCGGGGCCCCTCCACCCGCACCACCCGCGCCGACTCCACCTCGATCGGCGGGAGTTCCCGCTCCAGGTCCACCACCAGGGTCCGCTCGCTCTCCCCCGCCTCGTGCAGCCCGGACAGCGGACCGTCGTACATCAGCCGCCCGTGGTCGATGACCATCACCCGCCGGCACAGCTGCTCGATGTCGGTGAGGTCGTGCGTGGTGAGCAGGACGGTCGTGCCGCGCTCCGCGTTCAGGTCCCGCAGGAACTCCCGGACCCGCGCCTTGCTGACCACGTCGAGCCCGATCGTCGGCTCGTCCAGGTAGAGCACCTCCGGGTCGTGCAGCAGCGCCGCCGCGATATCGCCGCGCATCCGCTGCCCGAGCGACAACTGCCGGACCGGCACGTCCAACAGCGCCCCGAGCTCCAGGAGTTCGACACAGCGGTCCAGGTTCTCCCGGAAACGCCCGTCGGGGATGCGGTACATGCGGTGCATCAGCCGGTAGGAGTCGATCAGCGGCAGGTCCCACCACAGCGTCGTGCGCTGCCCGAACACCACCCCGATCCGGCGGGCCAGCCGGGTCCGCTCCCGCGACGGATCGAGCCCCGCGACCCGCAGCCGGCCGCCGCTCGGGGTGAGGATGCCGGTGAGCATCTTGATCGTCGTCGACTTGCCCGCACCGTTCGGGCCGATGTACCCGACCATCTCGCCGCGCGCCACGGTGAAGGAGATCGAGTCGACCGCCCGCACCCGCCGGCGCTCGCTGCGCAGGAACCCCGTCCGCCTGCGCACGTCGAAGACCTTCTCGACGCCGTCCAGCTCGATGAGACCGCCGACCGGCCCCGCGGGACCGCCGTCCTCGGTGATGGCCACGCCCGATTCCCCTAACTTCCGGTACTGCGGTAGGCGCGCAGCCCCGCGCGCCAGGCGATCCCGGCGAGCGCGCAGCATCCCGCGGCCACCAGGGGTGGAGTGAACGCGACCCACGCCGGCAGGTCGAGCGGATAGGGCCGCCCCAGCACGTACAGCGCGGGAAGCCAGTTGACGAAGGCCAGCGGGAGCACGAACGTCACCCCGCGCACCATCTCCTTGGCGAAGACGGTCGGCGGGTACTGCAGCAGCGTGCTGCCGCCGTAGGTGAAGGAGTTCTGCACCTCGGAGGCGTCCCTCGCGACGAACTGGAAGGCCGCGCCCGCCACGAACACCGCCGCGAAGATCGCGCCGCCGCTGAGCAGCATCACGGGCACCAGCAGCAGCTTCAGCGGCGTCCACCGGATGTCGAGGACGGCCAGGGCGTACCCCAGGACCAGCAGGCCCTGCACGACACGGCCCAGCCGGCGCAGCGCGAACCGGTCGGCCGCCACCTGTGCGAGCACCGGCACCGGCCGCACCAGCAGGGTGTCGAGCGTGCCGTCGCGCACCCGCCGCCCGAGCCGGTCCATCGAGCCGAGCGCGAGGTCCGCGAGCCCGAAGGCGGTGCCGGCCACCCCGTACAGGAAGGCCACCTCCGGCAGCCCGTACCCGCCGATGCGGTCCACCTGCGAGAACATCAGCAGGATCGCCACGAAGTCCAGGGCCGTCGCCACGAAGTTGCCGAACGCGGTCATCGCGAACGACGCCCGGTAGGCCATCGTCGACCGCATCCACATCGCCGTGATCAGCCGGTACGAGCGCAGCCCGTCGCACAGCCGCTCCCATCCGCCCGCCCTCGCCGGGGGCCGGCCGTCCGCCGCCCGCTCCCCCGGCCCGGCTCCACCGGGCGCACGCTCCCGCACCGTCCCGGCCACCGGGTCAGCCACCCTGCACCACCACCCTCCGCGTCGCCGCCGACTGCAGCAGCCGCCCCGCCGCGAGCAGCGCGCACGCCCAGCCGGCCTGGAAGGCGTACGTGCCGAGCGGATCCGCCGTGCCGAGCAGGACGTCCACCGGCGCCTGGATCAGCGACGACCACGGCAGGGCCCGGACGATCTCGCCGAGCGTCCCCGGGAACACGTTCAGCGGCAGCAGCATCCCCGAGCAGAACACCCCGGCGATCATGGTGAGCTGCGCGACACCCGCCCCGTCGAGCAGCCAGAACGCCGACAGCGCCACCAGGAACCGCAGCGCGAAACCCACGACCACCCCGAGCGTCACCGCGACCAGGAAGGCGAGCCAGGCCAGCGGGTCCGCGGGCAGCGCCAGGTCGAAGAAGAGGGCCCCGAAGGCCAGCGGCACCACCCCGCGCCCCAGCAGGTGGAACAGCGCCCGCCCCGCGTCCTGCGCGAGCCACCACGACTGGAGGTCCACCGGACGGTACAGGTCGATGGCGATGTCACCCGTGCGGATGCGCTCGACCAGCTCGTCCTCGAAGCCGCCGCCCATCACCGCGACCACCATCAGCAGCGCCTGGCTGAGCCACACGTAGCTGAGCGCCTGGGCCTGGTCGTAGCCCCCGAGGTGCGGTCTGACGTCCCACAGCGCGAGGAAGATGTAGGCGAGGATCAACCCGAAGACGGTGTTCGTGAAGACGCCGGCGACCGTCGCGGTCCGATAGGTCGCGTACCGCCGGAACCCGCCCGCCACCACGGAGGCGTACAACCGCGCCGTGCCCACAACCGGTCCTCCTCCCGAGCGTTGAGCCAAAGCGCAGGAGCCTAGCCCGGGCCCCGCCGACGCCGCCAGGCATTTTCCGGCGCGACGCGTGCCGGGGCCGGGGAACGGAACGCGGGGTGCGACAGTCTTCCAGGGCGCGCACGAGGCGTAAGAGGCGTACGGCGACGTACGACGCGAAACAGGAGTCCGGCGAACAGATGAGTGACGAGCCGCAGCCGCAGCGCAACGACCAGGGCTGGGCACCCAGGGAGCCGGAACCGGGCCCCCGCCCGGCCGCCGACCCCGCGGCGGGAGGAAAGGGAACCGGCGGGAAGGGCACGGCGCAACGCAAGGACAAGCGCCCGCGCACCGGCTGGCGCCGCCTCGTCCCGACCTGGCGGACCGTGGCCGGCACCCTCGTCATCGCGGTCATGCTCCTGGTCGGCCTCTTCGCCCTCGGCTACTACCTCGTCGAGATCCCCCCGGCCAACGCCGCCGCCACCAAGCAGAGCAACGTCTACCTCTACGCCGACGGCAGCCAGCTCGCCCGCGACGGCGACGTCAACCGCGAGAACGTCTCCCTGGCCCGGATGTCCGCGGACGCCCGGCACGCCACCCTCGCCGCCGAGGACCGCGACTTCTACACCGAGTCCGCCGTCGACCTCAAGGCGATGCTGCGCGCCGGCTGGAACACCGTCACCGGCAAGGGCAAGCAGTCCGGCTCGACGATCACCCAGCAGTACGTGAAGAACTACTACCTCGGCCAGGAACAGACCGTCACGCGCAAGTTCAAGGAGTTCTTCATCTCGATCAAACTCGACCGGGAGAAGAGCAAGGACGCCATCCTGGAGGGCTACCTCAACACCAGCTACTACGGCCGCAACGCCTACGGCCTCCAGGCCGCCGCCCAGGCCTACTACGGCGTCGACGCCTCGGACCTGACGGCCGGTCAGGGAGCCTACCTCGCCGCCCTGCTCAACGCCCCCAGCGAGTACGACGTCGTCGCCCACCCCGAGAACAAGGCATCGGCCCTCGCCCGCTGGAACTACGTGCTGGACGGCATGGTCAAGGAGAAGTGGCTCACCCCGGCCGCCCGCGCCCGCGTCACCTTCCCGCCCCCCGGACAGGCCAAGAGCCCCGCCGGCCTGTCCGGACAGCGCGGCTACCTCGTGCAGGCCGTCAACGACTACCTGACCTCCCACGACATCCTCGACGAGGACACCCTCGCCGGCGGCGGCTACCGCATCACCACCACCCTCCAGAAACCCAAGCAGGACGCCTTCGTCGAAGCCGTCGACGACCAGGTGACCGACCGCCTCGACAAGAAGAACCGCCCGACCGACCGGTACGTCCGGGCCGGCGGCGTCGCCATCGACCCGTCCACCGGCAAGGTCCTCGCCATGTACGGCGGCATCGACTACACCCGGCAGTACGTCAACAACGCCACCCGCCGGGACTACCAGGTCGGCTCCACCTTCAAACCGTTCGTCTTCGCCTCGGCCGTGCAGAACTTCTCCTCGACCCGGGACGGCCGCATGATCACCCCGAACACCGTCTACGACGGCACCGACCAGCGGCCCGTCCAGGGCTGGAACGGCGGCCGGTACGCCCCGGAGAACGAGGACGGCGTCTCCTACGGCGACATCACCGTCGCCACCGCCACCGACAAGTCGGTGAACTCGGTGTACGCCCAGATGGCCGTCGACGTCGGCCCCGGCAAGGTCGAGCGGACCGCCGTCGCCCTCGGCCTGCCCTCCGGCACCCCCGACCTCACCCCCACCCCCTCCATCGCCCTCGGCCCGGCCACCGCCAGCGTCCTCGACATGGCGCAGGCCTACGCCACGCTCGCCAACCACGGCCGGCACGGCACGTACACGCTCGTCGAGAAGATCACCAAGGACGGCCAGGACGACATCGAGCCGCCACGGCAGCAGACCGGGCAGGCCGTGAGCCGCGAGGCCGCCGACACCACCACGTCCATGCTCCGCAGCGTCGTCGACGACGGCACCGGCCAGGCCGCACAGGCCGCCGACCGGCCCGCCGCCGGCAAGACCGGCACCGCCGAGGAGGACACCGCCGCCTGGTTCGCGGGCTACACCCCCGACCTCGCGACCGTCGTCGCCGTGATGGGCCAGGACCCCGAGACCGGCGCCCACAAGTCGCTGTACGGCGCACTCGGCGAGGCCCGCATGAACGGCGGCGGCTACCCGGCCCGGATCTGGGCCCAGTTCACCAGAAACGCCCTCGAGGGCACCGACCCCTCCGACTTCGACCTCCAGCTCCAGCCCGGCGCCGAGCAGCAGGAGGACTTCCCCTCCTACGAACCGAGCGACCCGGACCCCACCGGCGGCCAGGACGACGGCACCACCGACGGCGGCCCGCAGACCCCCGACCGGACCCCCGGACGCACCCAGGGCCCCAGCCGGTCCCCCGGCCGGCCCGACGGCCGCACCCAGGGCCAGACGGGCGGGCAGGACCAGGGGCAGACCGGCGGCGGCACCGACACCGGCGGCGCCACCGGGGGCGGCGACGGCGGAGGCACCACCGACGGCGGCACCACCGGCACCCCCACGGACGGCGCAACCGGTACCGGCGGAGCCACGGACGGCGCAACCGGCACCGACACGGCGGGCCCCTGGGGCCCGCTCTCGGCAGGACGGCCCTGACACCGGGACCCGCCCCGGCGGCACCGGGCGCCACCGACCGCACCGGGCACACCCGCGGCCGGGCGGCCCCGGGCCCCCGCCCTCAGGCGAAGCGGCCCCGGGACCGCCGGCCCGCGACGCGCGGGGTCAGATCCCCAGATCCTTGATGATCTTCGCGACGTGCCCGGTCGCCTTCACGTTGTACAGCGCCCGCTCGACCTTGCCCTCCTCGTCCACCACCACCGTGGAGCGGATGACCCCGACGACCGTCTTCCCGTACAGCTTCTTCTCCCCGAAGGCGCCGTACGCCTCCAGCACCGACTTGTCGGGGTCCCCGACCAGCGTCACCTTCAGCGACTCCTTCTCACGGAACCTGGCCAGCTTCTCCGGCTTGTCCGGGGAGACCCCGATGACGTCGTACCCGGCGCTCGCCAGCACGTCGAGGTTGTCCGTGAAGTCACAGGCCTGCTTGGTGCAGCCGGGAGTGAGCGCGGCCGGGTAGAAGTAGACGATGACCTTGCGGCCCTTGTGATCCGCCAGCGACACCTCGTTGCCGTCGGCGTCGGGCAGGGTGAAGGCGGGGGCGGTGTCGCCGGGCTGGAGTCGCTCGCTCATCGGTACCTCACGTGGCCGGGTGGATGGAACGCATACGGAACGAGCGTAATGGGGGGTGCCGAGGGGTGCGGCGCAGCATGAGCTGACAGACTGTCCGGACCAGGCAGTCACTACACGACCACGGAGGCAGCGCGGTGTCGGATACGTCGGACACGTCGGATACCAGGACTCCGGCGCAGATCGAGGCGGACATCAAGAACCGCCGCGCAACACTCGCCGACACGCTCGACGAGATCGGCGTGCGCGTGCACCCCAAGACGATCGTCGGAGACGCCAAGGCCAAGGTCGCCTCCAGCATCGACCACACCCTGGGGCGCGCCTACGTCGGCGTGAACCGCGTCGTCGGCGAGGTGAAGGGGCAGTTCGTCACCGAGGAGGGCTCGCCCCGGATGGAGCGGATCGTTCCGGCGGCGCTGCTGGCGGTGGGCGTCGTCGGACTGCTCACCCTGGGGACGCGGCGCCGCAAGGGCTGACCCGGCGGCCCCCGCGCGCCCCGGCGGCAGGTAGGTTCTGGGCGTGAGCGCCAAACGGGAACAGCACACCCCCCACGACGACAAGTTGCCCATCCGGATGCTGCACGACCGCGTGCTCGTGCGGCAGGACGCCGCCGAGGGCGAGCGGCGCTCCGGGGGCGGCATCCTCATCCCCGCGACGGCGGCCGTCGGCCGTCGCCTCGCCTGGGCCGACGTCGTCGCCGTGGGCCAGAACGTCCGCACGGTCGAGCCCGGAGACCGGGTCCTGTACGACCCGGAGGACCGCGCCGAGGTCGAGGTGCGCGGCGTCGCCTACGTGCTGATGCGCGAACGGGACCTGCACGCCGTGGCCGCGGACCGCTTCGAGGGCTCCGAGGACTCGACCGGCCTGTACCTCTAGCACGAGCGCCCGCCGAGGGGGCCGGTGACCATCGTCACCGGCCCCCTCGGCCGTCCTTTGCTACCGTGGGGACACCCGACGAGACGCGCCGTACCGGGCAAGGCGAAGACGACGCACCCCGTTCGCCACGTCTGTCGGAGGTGCCCCCATGGCCTGGGTTCTGCTGCTCGTCGCCGGTCTGCTCGAAGTCGGCTGGTCGATCGGAATGACGTACACCGACGGCTTCACCCGCCCGGTCCCGAGCGTGCTCACCGGCGCGGGAATCGTCGCCAGCATGCTCCTCCTGTCGTACGCCGCGAAGTCCCTGCCGATCGGCACGGCCTACGGCGTCTGGGTCGGCATCGGCGCGGCGGGCGCCGCCCTCCTCGGCATGCTCCTCCTCGGCGAACCGGCCACCGCCCCCCGCCTCTTCTTCATCGCCCTGCTGCTGGTCGCGGTGGTCGGACTGAAGGCGACGTCCGGCCACTGACCCCCAGCCCGGGGCGTGACGATCGGATGAGCTGCTCGTTGGTTCGTTCGGGCCGCGAACACGGCGGCGGACGCACACCGGACGGCGAAGGCGGGGGCGGAGAGCGTGAGCGGTACATACGACCGGGACACGCTCGTCGCGGCCGTCGCGCAGTCGCGCAACTGGAGCGATCTCATGCGGCGCCTGGGATGCGAGCCGAGCGGCGGCCGGCGGAGAGTGCTGCGAGAGCGGGTCGCGGCCCACGGAATCGACACCGGGCACTTCACCCGGCGCAGCCCCTGGACCCGCTACCCGGACGACGCCATCGCCGAGGCCGCGGCGGCGTCGACGACCCTGCGCGAGGTGGCGCTCCGTCTCGGCGCCACCCCGGCGACCGGCACACTCGCGCACATCCGGCGCCGCATCGTCGCGGCCGGCATCGACATCGGCCACTTCCCGGGCATCGACCGGCCGCGCCCGGACCTGCCCTTCACTCCCGAGGAGCTGAGGGCCGCCGCCTCGTCCGCCACGAGCATCCGGGCGACGGCGCGGGCGCTCGGGGTCCCCGACGACAGCCGGTCCAGGGCGACGCTGGGCCGGATGCTGAGGGAACACGGCGTCGACACGGCCCACTTCCGCGGGGCACGCCTCGCCGTTCCCGACGAGGCGTTGCGCGCGGCCGTTCCGACCGCCACGAGCTACGCGGACGTGATGCGCGCGCTGAACCTCGACGTGAACGACACCAACCACCGCCGCGTCCGCCGCAAGGTGGCGCAACTGGGCCTGGATACCGGCCACTTCACGCGGCGCACCTGGAGTGCCACCGACAGGGGCCGGCGGACTTCGGCCGCGGAGCGCATCCTGGTGGTCCTGCCTCCGGGATCGGCCCGCCCCAACCGGGCGCGGCTGCACTCGGCACTCCAGGAGCTGGGGGTTCCGTACCGGTGCGCCTCCTGCGGAAACGCCGGACGGTGGAGGGGATCGCCGATGACGCTCCAGATCGATCACATCGACGGCGACTGGCTGGACAACCGGGCCGGGAACCTGCGCTACCTGTGTCCGAACTGCCACGCCCTGACCGCGACATGGTGTCGCCGGAAGGCGGGCGCCACACCGGGGGCGCCGAGGCCCCCGTACACTGAGCGGCACGAAGCGGAACGACGATGATGTGTCCGTTTTGGGGCGGTCGTGGCGGAATAGGCTATACGCGCGGGTTTTAGGTGCCCGTGGGAGAGATCCCGTGTGGGTTCGAGTCCCACCGACCGCACGGTTCGACGACGAAGGCCCGGTCCGGCACGGACCGGGCCTTCGCACGTCGAGGGCGCGCCGTCGTGTGGACGGCGCGCCCTCGTGGTTGTCCGTGGCCCGGTCCCGGGTTCAGGCCAGCAGGTCGCGCACGACCGGGACCAGCGCCCGGAACGCCTTGCCCCGGTGGCTGATCGCGTTCTTCTCGGCGGGGGTGAGTTCCGCGCAGGTGCGGGTGTCTCCCTCGGGCTGGAGGATCGGGTCGTAGCCGAAGCCGTGGGTGCCGGCCGGGGTGTGGCGCAGGGTGCCGAGGAGGCGGCCCTCGACGACGCGTTCCGTGCCGTCGGGCAGGGCGAGGGCCGCCGCGCAGGCGAAGTGGGCGCCGCGGTGCGGGGCGTCGATGTCGCCGAGTTGGGCGAGGAGCAGGTCGAGGTTGGCCTGGTCGTCGCCGTGCCGGCCGGCCCAGCGGGCGGAGAAGATGCCGGGGGCGCCGTTGAGGACGTCGACGCACAGGCCCGAGTCGTCGGCGACGGCGGGCAGGCCGGTGGCGCGGGCGAGGGCGTGGGCCTTGAGGAGGGCGTTCTCGGCGAAGGTGACGCCGGTTTCCTTGACGTCGGGGATGTCCGGGTAGGCGTCCGCGCCGACGAGGTCGTGCGGGATGCCCGCGTCGGCGAGGATCGCCTTGAGTTCGGTGAGCTTGCCGGCGTTGCGGGTGGCGAGGATCAGGCGGGTCATGGTGGCCAGTATCTCCGAGGCGTGGCGGTCGGAGGGGGCCGTGTCCTTGTCGGCGCCGGGAGGGCGGTTTCCGGTGGGGGGAAGTGTGCGCCCCCGGCGAACGGCGGGGGGCACCTGGGTGGAGTGGGGCGGCTGCCCGGGCGGGGGGTGCCTCCCGCGCCCGGGGGGGCCGGCGTGGGGGCCTACGGTGTGCAGACCTTGGTCAGTTCGCCGGCGGCGTCCGTGGCGGGGCTGAGGTCGGGGGTGTTGTCGCCGTTCTGGATGGCGGTGCGGATGTTCGCCACGGCCTTGTCGAGGTGGTCGACGGCCTGGTCGACGTCGGCGTCGTCGGTGGTGGCGGCGAGTTGGTCGAGGTCGGTCTCGATGGAGTCGAGGGAGGCGTCGGTGCGGGACGGGTCGTCGGCCGCGTTCTCCACGGCCTGCTGGAGGTCGGTGACGCTGTCGGCTATGGAGTCGGCGGTCTGTACGCAGTCGAGCGCCTTGTTGACGGCGTCGCAGCCGATGACGGCGGGTAGAACGGTGAGCGCGGCGGTGACGGCCAGTGCGGCGGTACGGCGACGACGGTGGTGGTGCGCGGCCATGGATCGGTCCCTCCCCGTGGGCATGGTGGCGTGCGGCCGTGTCGGCGGCCGGTGCGTCCCGCGGTGAGGTCGTCCCGATCCGGTCCGACGTGGCCGGTGGGGCGCGCGGTGGGACCGCGCGCCCGTACCTCTGAGAACGCGTGGGGTCAGCGCTCGGTTGCCTCGAGGGTGGATTCGAGGGCGGCGCGCTGGGCGGCGGCGAGGTCGGCGCAGCCGGCGGCGGCGAGGTCGAGGAGGGCGCCGAGTTCCTTGCGGTCGAAGGGTTCGGCCTCGGCGGTGCCCTGGATCTCGACGAAGCGGCCGTCGCCGGTGCAGACGACGTTCATGTCGGTGTCGGCTCGGACGTCTTCCTCGTAGCAGAGGTCGAGGAGGGGGGCGCCGCCGACGATGCCGACGGAGACGGCGGCGACGGTGCCGGTCAGGGGCTTGCGGCCGGCTTTGACGAGCTTCTTGCCCTGGGCCCAGGTGACGGCGTCGGCGAGAGCGACGTAGGCGCCGGTGATGGCCGCGGTGCGGGTGCCGCCGTCGGCCTGGAGGACGTCGCAGTCGAGGACGATGGTGTTCTCGCCGAGTGCCTTGTAGTCGACGACGGCGCGCAGGGAGCGGCCGATGAGGCGGCTGATCTCGTGGGTGCGGCCGCCGATCTTGCCGCGGACGGACTCGCGGTCGCCGCGGGTGTTGGTGGCGCGGGGCAGCATGGAGTATTCGGCGGTGACCCAGCCTTCGCCGCTGCCCTTGCGCCAGCGGGGGACGCCTTCGGTGAGGGAGGCGGTGCAGAGGACCTTGGTGTCGCCGAAGGAGACGAGGACGGAGCCCTCGGCGTGCTTGCTCCAGCCACGCTGGATGGTGATGGGGCGCAGCTGTTCGGGGGTGCGGCCGTCGATGCGAGACATGCGGCCGAGCCTATCGGCACAGGGGTGAGGGGCTGTCCGCCGGTGGCGGAAGCAGCCCCTCACGGGTGAGGCGGGTGCGTCGAGATGGTGGGCCGCTTCGGGGGCGGCGTGGCCTCGGCGGGTCCGGGTCCTCACATCATGTCTTCGATCTCCCCGGCGATGGGGTCGGCGTCGGTGCCGATGACGACCTGGATGGCGGTGCCCATCTTGACGACGCCGTGGGCGCCGGCGGCCTTGAGGGCGGCTTCGTCGACCAGTGAGGGGTCGTTGACCTCGGTGCGCAGGCGGGTGATGCAGCCTTCGACCTCTTCGATGTTGTCGATGCCGCCGAGTCCGGCGACGATCTTCTCAGCCTTCGTGGCCATGTCCTACTCCCCTGATCAGAACCGCTTTGTCGCAGTAACCCACAGTTGGCCCATCTTCGCGAGCGGTCGTGTCGTGGGTGCCGAAGGATGGCGGTCACGACAGAGCGACGCGTCGTCAACTGGTCTACACCAGTGGACGGGTCGTCGCCAAACCGGCCGGCCCGGAGGACGCCCATGAGTGCCGTCAGTGCCGTCTCACCTGCGCGCGACCGGTGGAACCGGGCCTTCCAGGGCTTGCAGAAGATGGGCCGCAGTCTTCAGCTTCCGATCGCCGTGCTGCCGGCGGCGGGCATCCTGAACCGGCTGGGCCAGCCGGACGTGTTCGGCGCGGACGGGCTCGGCTGGGACAACGTCTCCACGGTGATGGGGGCGGCGGGCGGTGCGCTGCTGGACGGCCAGCTGGGTCTGCCGATGCTGTTCTGCGTGGGTGTGGCCATCGGCATGGCGAAGAAGTCGGACGGTTCGACGGCGCTGGCGGCGGTGGTGGGCTTCCTCGTCTACTACAACGTGCTGCGCGCCTTTCCGGAGGACTGCCCGTCGGGGAGTACGGCGATCAAGCTGGGCTGCCGGCTGGAGGACAACTCGGTCGTCGAGTTCACGTACCAGAATCCCGGGGTGTTCGGCGGGATCGTGATCGGGCTGCTGTCTGCGTACTTCTGGCAGCGGTTCCACCGGACGAAGCTGGTGGACTGGCTGGGCTTCTTCAACGGGCGGCGGCTGGTGCCGATCATCATGGCGTTCGTGGCGATCGCGTTCGCGTCGCTGTGCGTGTGGGTGTGGCCGCCGATCGGTGACGCGCTGGAGAGCTTCAGCGACTGGCTGGTGGGGCTGGGCGCGTGGGGCGCGGGTGTGTTCGGCGTGGCGAACCGGGCGCTGCTGGTGATCGGGCTGCACCAGTTCCTGAACGTGCCCATCTGGTTCCAGTTCGGCAGCTTCACCAAGCCGGACGGGCAGGTGGTGCACGGAGACATCAACATGTTCCTGGCGGGCGACCCGAACGCGGGGCAGTTCACCTCGGGCTTCTTCCCGATCATGATGTTCGCGCTGCCGGCGGCGGCGCTGGCGATCACGCACTGCGCGAAGCCGCATCGGCGCAAGGAGGTGGGCGGTCTGATGCTGTCGGTGGCGCTGACGTCGTTCGTCACCGGCATCACGGAGCCGCTGGAGTACTCGTTCCTGTTCATCGCTCCGCTGCTGTTCGCGGTGCACGCGGTGCTGACGGGTGTCTCGATGGCGGTGACGTGGGGGCTGGGGGTGCACGACGGTTTCAGTTTCTCGGCCGGTCTGATCGACTACGTCATCAACTGGAACCTGGCGACGAAGCCGTGGGCGATCGTGCCGATCGGGCTGTGCTTCGCGGTCGTGTACTACACGATCTTCCGGTTCGCGATCACGCGGTTCGACCTGAAGACGCCGGGCCGAGAGCCGGAGGAAGACGTGGAGGACACGACCAGGGCGTAGCCCGCGCCCGCGCGCGGGCCGCCCGCCTGCGCCGCTTCCCCGAAGGGCCCCCGGACCACCTGGTCCGGGGGCCCTTCGGCATGACCGGAACCGGTTGTTCCCGTTATGGCCGAGACCACAAAATCAGTGGGTTCCTTATCCGGCCTTGACCGTGCTACAACAGGTCTACACCACTGAGTGGTGTAGACCACGCGGCCGCTGCCCATCCCCCTGTTTCCCCTTCGTCCCCCGGCAGCGCCAGCACATGGAGGAACTATGAGCACCGCCACCGCATCGGCGGCACCCGCGAAGAAGCGGGGATCCAGCCTGTTCCAGGGCCTGCAGAAGGTCGGCCGCAGCCTGCAGCTGCCGATCGCCGTGCTGCCGGCGGCGGGCATCCTGCTCCGGCTCGGCCAGGACGACGTGCACGACAAGTTGAACCTGCCGGACAAGGTCACGGCCGTGTTCGCGACGGCCGGTGGCGCGATCTTCGACAACCTCCCGATGCTGTTCTGCATCGGTGTCGCGATCGGCTTCGCGAAGAAGGCCGACGGCTCCACGGCTCTCGCCGCCCTCGTCGGCTTCCTGGTCTACAGCAACGTGCTGAAGGCGTTCCCCGTCACCGAGGAGAAGATCCAGAAGGGCGCGGACATAGCCGCGACCTACAACAACCCCGGCGTCCTCGGCGGCATCCTGATGGGCCTGCTGTCCGCCGTGCTGTGGCAGCGCTACCACCGCAAGAAGTTGGTGGACTGGCTCGGCTTCTTCAACGGCCGTCGACTGGTGCCGATCATCATGGCGTTCGTCGGAACCGCCATGGGCGTCTTCTTCGGGCTGATCTGGAAGCCGATCGGCGAGGGCATCTCCAACTTCGGCGAGTGGATCACGGGTCTGGGCGCTTTCGGCGCGGGTCTGTTCGGCCTCATCAACCGCGGGCTGCTCCCCGTCGGCATGCACCAGTTCGTGAACACCGTCTCCTGGTTCCAGATCGGCGACTACAAGAACGCCGCCGGCGACATCGTCCACGGAGACCTCAACCGCTTCTTCGCGGGTGACCCGACCGCCGGTCAGTTCATGTCCGGGTTCTTCCCGATCATGATGTTCGGCCTCCCGGCCGCCGCGCTCGCCATCGCCCACTGCGCCCGCCCCGAGCGCCGCAAGGCCGTGCTGGGCATGATGGTCTCGCTCGCGCTGACCTCCTTCGTGACCGGCGTGACGGAGCCCATCGAGTTCTCGTTCATGTTCATCGCGCCGGCGCTGTACGTCATCCACGCCGTGCTGACCGCCCTGTCCATGGCGATCACCTGGGCGCTCGGCGTCCACGCGGGCTTCACCTTCTCCGCAGGCGCCATCGACTACGCGCTCAACTGGAACCTGGCGACCAAGCCGTGGCTCATCATCCCCATCGGCCTGGTCTTCGCGGCGATCTACTACACCGTCTTCCGGTTCGCGATCATCAAGTTCAACCTCACCACTCCGGGACGTGAGCCCGAGGAAGAGGTCGAAGACCTCACCAAGGCTTAGCCCGAACCGGCTCAAGCACGGCAGGGCCCCGGAACCCTTGGGTTCAAGGGGTCGTCGCAACACCGCTTGGTTTCAGGTGGTGAGTAGATCACGTAGACGCTCGGCTGGGGTATCCCAGCCGAGCGTCTTGC
>NZ_JBICWL010000002.1:439841-689399 GCF_043199735.1 Streptomyces sp. NPDC048566 | reverse complement strand
CCCGAAGGGCTTCATCGTTCGACTTGCATGTGTTAAGCACGCCGCCAGCGTTCGTCCTGAGCCAGGATCAAACTCTCCGTGAATGTTTTCCCGTAATCGGGACGACACCACGAGAGCGGAACCAGAGGGAGGAATAATCCCTCGGTTCACAGCGTCCTCGCTGTGCGCCTACCGGAACCAGGTCCGGCAGGACTTTTTCAAAGGAACCTCGTCCCGACCGAACGGCCGGAGACGGGGTATCAACATATCTGGCGTTGATTTTTGGCACGCTGTTGAGTTCTCAAGGAACGGACGCTTCCTTTGTACTCACCCTCTCGGGCTTTCCTCCGGGCAGTTTCCCTTCGGTCTTGCGTTTCCGACTCTATCAGACCGTTTCCGTATCCGATTTCCTCGGTGCTTTCCAGGTTCCCGCTTCCGCGTTTCCCTTTCCGGCGAGTCCGACTCTATCAGTGAATTTCCGTCTCTCCGACCACCGTCCCGCAGACATGCAGGACGAGACCCCGAGATAGGATCTGACAAGTTGGGTGCTGCCAGGCAACGACGCTTGGTGACGTCGCTCAGCCTCAAGCAGGGGTACGACTGTACATGGGGCCCGGGAGCGGGCGCAAATCGTTTCCCCCGTGCTCTACGGCCGCCAACCCGGTCCTCTCGTGCGGAACCGTCACTTCATATGACATACCCTGCTGAAACAGTGCGCCGTCCGGGATCAGCAGCGACGGCCCCTTTGAATCTCCACCCCTGGGAGGCTTCCCATGACCACCGTGACGTCCCCGCTCGCAGGACGCGCCATCGGACTCGCCGCCGTGCCGGACCCCGTGTTCTCCGGAGCCATGGTCGGCCCCGGAGCCGCGATCGATCCCGTGCGTGAGCCCTCGGAGGCAGTCGCCCCCGTCGACGGAGTGATCGTCTCGCTCCATCCGCACGCGTTCGTCGTCGTCGACGGCGAGGGCCACGGCGTCCTCACCCATCTGGGCATCGACACCGTGCAGCTGAACGGCGAGGGCTTCGAACTGCTCGTCAACAAGGGCGACACCGTGACCCGCGGCCAGGCCGTCGTCCGGTGGGACCCCGCCGCCGTGGAAGCGGCCGGCAAGTCCCCCGTGTGCCCGGTCGTGGCGCTGGAGGCCACGGCGGACTCCCTCTCCGGGGTCCGCGAGGACGGCGACGTGAAGGCCGGCGACGAACTCTTCGGCTGGCAGTGACTTCAACGCTGCCGTGGGCGGCACGTTCGACAACCAACGCGGCGGTGCGTTCTGCCGCTCTATCGGAGACGGGTGAGATGGAGACAACGCTGCGAGGCGTCGGTGTGAGCCACGGTGTGGCGATCGGCGAGGTTCGGCACATGGGCACGGCGGTCCTCGAACCGCCGGCCAAGCAGATCCCTGCGGAGGACGCGGAGCGCGAACAGGGGCGTGCCCGCAAGGCCGTGGAGGCTGTGGCCGCCGACCTGATGGCGCGCGGCAACCTGGCGGGGGGCGAAGCCCAGGCGGTCCTGGAGGCCCAGGCCCTGATGGCCCAGGACCCCGAGCTGATGGCCGATGTCGAACGCCGGGTCGGCGTCGGCAGCACGGCGGAGCGCGCGGTGTACGACGCGTTCGCCGCCTACCGGGACCTGCTCGCGGGCGCCGGCGACTACCTGGCGGGCCGCGTCGCCGACCTCGACGACGTGCGGAACCGTATCGTCGCGCGCCTGCTCGGCGTGCCGATGCCGGGTGTCCCGGACAGCGACGAGCCTTACGTCCTCATCGCGCGCGACCTCGCGCCGGCGGACACCGCGTTGCTCGACCCGACCCTCGTCCTCGGCTTCGTCACCGAGGAAGGGGGCCCGACCAGTCACAGCGCGATCCTGGCGCGGGCGCTCGGCGTTCCGGCCGTCGTGGCCCTTCCGGGCGCGGGCGAACTCGCCGAAGGCACCGTGGTGGCCGTGGACGGCAGCACCGGTGAGATCTTCGTGGAGCCGAGCGCCGAGAAGCGGGCCCGGCTGGAGTCGGCCGCCGCGGAGCGCCGGGCCGCCCTCTCCGCGTCGACCGGTCCCGGCGCCACCTCCGACGGGCACAAGGTGCCGCTGCTCGCGAACGTCGGAGGCCCCTCGGACGTGGCGGCGGCGGTGGAGGCCGGCGCCGAGGGCGTGGGGCTGTTCCGCACCGAGTTCCTCTTCCTCGACGACAGCCGGAACGCCCCGTCGGAGGAGAAGCAGGTCGAGGCGTACCGCCAGGTTTTGGAGGCGTTCCCGGACGCCCGCGTGGTGGTGCGCGTGCTCGACGCGGGTGCGGACAAGCCGCTGGAGTTCCTCACCCCGGCCGACGAGCCGAACCCCGCGCTGGGCGTTCGGGGTCTCCGTACGCTGCTGGACCACCCCGACGTGCTGCGGACGCAGCTCGCCGCGCTCGCGAAGGCCGCGGAGGGGCTGCCGGTCTATCTGGAGGTCATGGCGCCGATGGTCGCGGACCGCACGGACGCCAAGGCGTTCGCGGACGCGTGCCGGGCGGCCGGGCTCCGGGCCAAGGTCGGAGCGATGGTGGAGATCCCGTCCGCTGCGCTGCGGGCCCGCTCGGTTCTCCAGGAGGTGGAGTTCCTCTCGCTGGGCACGAACGACCTCGCCCAGTACACGTTCGCCGCCGACCGGCAGGTGGGCGCGGTCTCGCGGTTGCAGGACCCGTGGCAGCCGGCGCTGCTCGACCTCGTGGCCCTGTCGGCGGAGGCGGC
This sequence comes from Streptomyces sp. NPDC048566, assembly GCF_043199735.1. Classification (NCBI taxonomy): domain Bacteria; kingdom Bacillati; phylum Actinomycetota; class Actinomycetes; order Kitasatosporales; family Streptomycetaceae; genus Streptomyces; species Streptomyces sp. NPDC048566. Next base: position 686,693 of record NZ_JBICWL010000002.1, on the reverse strand, counting down.
CAAGGCCGAGGGCAAGAGCTGCGGCGTCTGCGGCGAGGCCGCGTCGGACCCGCTGCTGGCGTGCGTGCTGACCGGTCTCGGTGTCACCTCCCTGTCCATGGGCGCCGCGTCCATTCCGTATGTCCGGTCGACTCTGGCGAAGTACACGCTCGCCCAGTGCGAACGGGCCGCGGGCGCCGCGCGTGCCGCGGACACCGCCGAGGAGGCGCGGAAGGCGGCCGGGGCGGTGCTGAACGGCGCGTAGCGGTCGGGACGGACCGCGACGCACACGGTCGATCCGGCCCGGAGGGGCGTTCCATCGCGGGATGGAACGCCCCTCCGGCGTTCAGTGGGCGTGCCCCGTCCCGCTCCCCCGGTCGCCGAGGTCGGGCGGCGTGCAGTAGTCCACGCCCGATTCCGGGGCGACCAGGTCTCCGGACTCGGCGTCGGTGCAGTAGGCGTCGAACACCTCGGAGGCGGTGAGGGGGTCGAGGTCCTCGCCGCGGATCCGCCAGCCGTAGACGCGGTCGGTGGTTCCGGGGGCGGTGGTGCGCATGACCAGGCCGCCGGGGTTCCGGGTGGCGATGCCCAGGGCGAGCACCGTGGTGAATTCGAGGGCGTCGGCCTCGTCGAGGGGCATCGCCTCGACGGGGCGGCTCTCGGTGCGGAGGACGGCGATGAGGGTGTCGGGTGCCGCCGAGACACTGCACACGAGGTGGAGATCGCCGGGGCCGGCCGTGTCGACGACGCGGGTGAGCAGGTGGGCGGCCCGGACGAAGGCGGCGCGGCCGATGTCCTCGCCGCAGGTGGCGCAGGCGCCCATGCGGGCCAGGAGTGTGGTGGCGTACTCCCGGGTGGCCTGGCGTACGGCCTCGTCGACCAGGTGCGGGACGAGCTGTGCCAGGGGTTGTCCGTCGTAGGGGACGGTGGTCCCGGTGGCGGCGAGGTGGGCGGTGAAGCGGGTGCGGCTGGCCGGGGTGTCGGGCTCCAGTCCGCTCTCCGCGCAGAACTCGGCGTACTCGACGGGGTCGAAGAGGGCCACCGTGGTGTGGCTGCCCTGGGCCGCGCGGCTGCGCAGCAGGGATTCGACCTGCCGGAGATAGGTGGTGTGGTCGTCGAAGGCGAAGCTGCGGTAGCTCCGCATCGTCCGGAAGTCCTGTTCGTCGGTCAGCAGGCCGATGGTGCCCGCGATCTCGCGGCGCAGGACTCGTCGCGGGGTGTGGTGCCTGATGTCTGCCATGTCTCCCCCAGTGCGCAGTCGATCAATGGTCACTCACAGTAATCGTCGGCACTGACATCGCCCGGTCCGAGGGCTTCGCGCAGCGGGCACGCTGCCCGGGAGGCAGGTGGGGTGCGGGGTGGGGACAAGCTCGGGGCCCCCGTCTCGCCCGTCGCACGGGCCGGTCGGATCGCGCGGGCCGGGGGTGGCGGGGCGGGACGCGGGCCGGAGGGAAGCGGACGGCGACGGCCGGCCGGGGGCCGTCGCCGTCCGGCCCCGGGTTCCGCCCGCGTGTGCGGTGGAACCCGGGGCCTTGCGCGCCGTTCGGGTCAGCCGCGTTCGCGGGCCAGGTTCTCGTAGAAGCGGAGCAGTTCCACGTCGTCGACGGAACCGATGTTGACCGCCTTCTCCAGGGCCGCGCCCTGCAGCAGGCGCTTGACGGGGACCTCGATGCGTTTGCCGGTGAGGGTGTGGGGCACGCCGGGCACCTCGATGACCTCGTCGGGGACGTGACGAGGGGAGAGCTGCTCGCGAATGGTCCTCTTGATGCGGTCCAGGAGGTCCTGGTCGAGGACGGCTCCGGGGGCGAGGTGGACGAACAGCGGCATCCAGTAGCCGCCGTCGGGTTGCTCCACCCCGATGACGAGCGACTCCTTGATCTCGGGGAGCCGCTCGACGGCCTCGTAGATGTCGGCCGACCCCATGCGCACGCCCTGGCGGTTGAGGGTGGAGTCGGAGCGGCCGTGGATGACGACCGAGCCGCGTGAGGTGAGGGTGATCCAGTCGCCGTGCCGCCACACGCCGGGGTAGGTGTCGAAGTAGCTGTCGTGGTAGCGGCTGCCGTCGGGGTCGTTCCAGAAGCGGATCGGCATCGACGGCATCGGGTTGGTGACGACCAGTTCGCCGACCTCGTCGACGAGGGGCTTGCCGTCCGCGTCCCAGGACCGCAGGTCGGTGCCGAGGCAGGGGGCCTGGAGTTCGCCGATGTGAACGGGGAGCGTCGGAACGGCTCCGGCGAAGCACGAGCAGACGTCGGTGCCGCCGCTGACGGAGGCGATCCAGAGGTCGTCGCGGACCTCGTCGTGCAGCCAGCGGAAGCCGTCGGGCGGCAGGGGCGAGCCGGTGGTGGCGACGCAGCGCACGCGGGAGAGGTCGGCGTCGCGGGCGGGGTGTACCCCCGCCTTGCGGCAGGCCATGACGTACGCGGCGGAGGTGCCGAAGAGTGTGGCTCCGGTGCGCTCGGCGATCCGCCACTGGGCGCCCGTGTCCGGGTAGCCGGGGCTGCCGTCGTAGAGGACGATCGTGGTGCCCGTGAGCAGGCCGGAGACGAGGAAGTTCCACATCATCCAGCCGGTGGACGTGTACCAGAAGAAGCGGTCCCCTGGGCCGAGGTCGCAGTGCAGTCCCAGCTGCTTGAGGTGTTCGACGAGGATGCCGCCCTGGGACTGGACGATGGCCTTGGGCAGGCCCGTCGTGCCGGAGGAGTAGAGCACCCACAGGGGATGGTCGAAGGGGACCTCCTCGAAGACGGGCTCGACGTCGGCCGAGGTCAGCTCCGTCCAGTCCAGTGCGCCCTCGGGAGCCTCGGTGCCGAGCAGCGGGACGTGGACGACGGCCCGCAGGGTGGGCAGCTCACGGCGGAGTTCGGCGACCACGTCCCGGCGGTCGTGTTCCCTGCCGCCGTAGCGGTAGCCGTCGACGGTGAACAGTACGACGGGCTCCACCTGCTGGAACCGGTCGAGCACGCTGCGGGCTCCGAAGTCGGGGGCGCAGGAGGTCCAGACGCCGCCCACCGCCGCGGTGGCGAGGAGGGCCACGACGGCCTGGGGGATGTTCGGGAGGTAGCCGCTCACCCGGTCTCCGGGACGCACGCCCAGGGAGCGCAGTTCGGCGGCGAGCGAGCCGACCTGGCGGCGCAGCTCGGACCAGGTCACGGCCACGGTCTCGTGGGTCTCGTCGACGTGCAGGAGCGCGGGATCACCGGCCCGGGTCCCGGCGGCGCGCAGGGCGTGCTCCGCGTAGTTCACGGTCGCTCCGGGGAACCACTGCGCCCCGGGCATCGACCGGTCGCCGAGCACGCGGGTGAAGGGGGTCGGGAAGCGGACGTCGAACCACTCCGTGACGGCCTTCCAGAACGTGTCCAGGTGGTCCACGGACCACCGGTGCAGGGCCGGGTATCCGCCGGCGGCGGGCGCTCCGTGCTCTTCGGCGGCCCAGGCCTGGAACTTCGTGACCTGTGCCCGCGCCACGACCTCGGCGGTGGGCTGCCAGAGCGGTGAGGGGTTCGCGGTGGACATGGGGCGGCTCCCGGACTGTGCGCTTCGTGGGCGTCGGTCGCGCACGGGCAGGGGTGTGCGCGTCACGCGGCTGACAGGGACGATGCCATGTGATCGACTTCAGCACCAGGGCACGCCCCGTTCGGGCGGCGGCACGACGGGGTGGCGTCGTCTCGGGTGAACGGCAGTTGAACGGCACCCTCGGGTGGCGTCGGTGATGGCAGGGTGAGCGGCATGGACGGTCGTGACCTGGTGCGTTCGGTGAAGGCGGTCGGCTCGCGGGGCGCCGCGCGGGGGTTGCGGACGGTGCGGGCCGCGTGGCGCAGGGAGCGGGCCGACGCCGCGGGGCTGCCGCGGCGGGGAGCCGAGCGGGCGCGGGTTCCCGGACCCGTGCTCGGCGTGGAACCGGGGCCGGGGGGCGGAGTCGTCCGTTTCACGCGCTCCGAGCTGCGGGTGGCTGTCGCGGTGAGCGGCGCGGTGTTCTGGGGCTGGGACGGGGCGGCACCCGAGCCGTCGTACGCGCTCGCGGGCCGCTCCCCCGAGCCGGACCCGCGGGCCGTGCTGGAGCCGGACAAGGACGGCGGGTGGCGGGTCGTCGCCGAGCGCGTCACCGTCGTCGTGTCGCGGCACGGCGCGGTCGAGGTGCGCACGCCGGGCGGGGTGATCCTCCGGCGCGACCTGCCGCCGCGGTGGTGGGAGCCCGTCGGGGGCGGGGCGGCCCGGTGGATGCAGCGCTCCGAGGTGGCGGCCGACGCGCGGTTCTTCGGCCTGGGCGGGCGGACCGCGGGCCCCCGGTTGCGGGACGGCTCGTACCGGCTGTGGAACTCCGATCCGGGGCGGTTCCTCGGGCCGGGGGATGCTCCGTCCTCCGTCACGATGCCGGTCCAGCTGGTCGTGGCGGACGCGGGGACGCATCTGGTGTTCCACGACACCACGTGGGACGGCAGGGTGACCCTGCGCGAGGGTGAGGAGGGCGCGGGCTCCGGGCACGACCGGGGCGGCACGTCCGAGCTGCGGATGGACGGTGGTCCGCTGCGCTGCTGGGTGATGGCGGGCACCCCGGCGCGCGTGCTGGGCGCCTGGGCCTCGCTGACGGGTGCCGCCGCGCTGCCGCCGTCGTGGGCGCTGGGCCACCACCACGCCGGGTGGGGCGTTGTCGGTGAGCGGGAGGTGCGCCGGATCGTCGCGGGGCACCAGGAGCGGGGGCTTGCGCTGGACGCCGTGCACCTGGACGGCGACCACTTCGAGGGGCATCGCGGTTTCACGGTGGACCGGGAGCGTTTCCCGAAGCTGCCCCAACTGGCGGAGGACCTGCGCCGGGACGGGATCAGGCTCGTGTCGGTCGTCGAGGCGGCGGTCAAGGCGGAGCCGGGCGACCCGGTGTTCGACGGCGGTGCCGCGAAGGACGCGTTCGTCCGGGACGCCGCGGGACGGCTCGTGCGGGGGGTCGCCCGGCCGGGTGAGGCCGTCTTCCCGGACTTCACGTGCGCGCGTACGCGTGCGTGGTGGGGCGGGCTGTACGAGGAGAGGCTCCAGCAGGGGTTCGCCGGGTTCTGGCACGACATGAACGAGCCCACGACGTTCGCCGCCTTCGGGGAACCGACGCTGCCGAGATCCGCGCGGCACTGGCTGGAGGGGCGCGGCGGCGACCACCGCGAGGCGCACAACGTGTACGCGCTGGGCATGGCCCGGGCCGGCTGGGAGGGTGTCCGCGAGCACGTCCCCCGGGAGCGGCCCTTCCTTTTCTCCCGCTCGGGCTGGGCGGGCATGCAGCGCTACGGAGGGACCTGGTCCGGGGGTACGGCGACCGGCTGGCCGGGGCTGAGGGCGTCGCTGTCCCTGGTCCTGGGCATGGGGTTGTGCGGGGTGCCGTACGCGGGAGTCGACGTGGGCGGCGAGGGGGAGGCGTCGCCGGAACTCTTCCTGCGGTGGTTGCAGCTCGGCGCGCACCTGCCGCTGTTCCGTACGCGTGCGAGTCCGGGCGCGGGGCGCGGGGAGCCCTGGCAGTTCGGGGAGGAGGTGCTGGAGCACGCGCGCGGGGCGCTGGCCGAACGGCGCCGCTTGCTTCCGTACTTCGTGACCTTGGCGCATCTGGCGCGCCGCACGGGCGCGCCGTACGTCCGTCCGCTGTGGTGGGACGCGCCGGAGGACCGGGCGCTGCGCGACTGCGAGGACGCGTTCCTGCTCGGTGACTGCCTGCTGGTGGCTCCGGTGCTGGACCACGGGGCCGACCGGCGGGCGGTGCGGCTGCCGAGGGGGCGCTGGTACGACACGGCGACCGAGGAGGCGTACGAAGGGCCGGCGCACGTGCTCGTGGACGCCCCGCTGTCGCGGATTCCGGTGTTGGCGCGGGCCGGTGGCGTGGTTCCGGTGCGCGGCGCGGACGGCGGGACGGAATGGGAGGCGTGGGCTCCCGCGCGCGGGCGGAGCGGGAGCGGGCTGTTCGTGCCGGACGTGGGTGACGGGTGGGAGGAACCGGCGATTCAGCGTTTCGTCACCCGCTGGGAGGGGCGCGAAGTGGTGGTGCGCCGTGCCGACGGCGCGGGCGGTGGGAGCGGGCTCTCGTGTCCCGTGCGCGTCAGGGGACTCGGCGCAGGCTCAGGGGCAGGTCAGACGTAGCGTCCCTCGAACCATGCCCGGGCGGCCAGGGTGTGCAGCGGGAAGGCCAGTTCGGCCGGTCGGCGCAGGAGGTGCCAGCCGTCCGTCTCGTCGGTCACGGCGGAGGGCGGCAGGTCGGCCGCCGGGCGTTCCGGGAGGAGGCCGAAGAGCAGCAGATGGCCGGCCGGGGAGCTCATGGCGTCGGCGAGCCGGACGTCCCGGGCCGCCGCTTCGATGCCCGTCTCCTCCCCGAGTTCGCGCACCATGGCGTGCCGCCAGTCCTCCCCGTGGTCGATGAAGCCTCCCGGCAGGGCGACGCCTCCGCGCGCGGGCGGGATGGTCCGGGTGATGACGACCAGTGCGGCGCCCCGGTCGTCGTACGCGGGCTGCAGGGCCACGGCGACCGGCAACGGGTTGCGGTAGGCGACCGTGCCGCAGGCGGCGCAGGTGCGGGGCCATCCGGAGACGCCCTCTCCGTAGGGGGCACCGCAGCTCGAACAGTGCGAGCCGGACGGGAGGTCGGCGGGCGGGTGCGGGGTCGCGGACACGACGCGGACTGTAGCGGATCGACACCGCCGCGTCCTCGCTCCGGGCCGGCCGGCGGCCACACCGTGCCGCCGGGCCAGGAGTCCCGCGCGGCGGGCGGGCGGTTCCCGCCGGCGGCGTCCGCCCCGCCCGGGAGGTGCGGGGAGGCGGTCGGCGTCGTCACGGACGGTGCCACGACCGGCGGTCCGGCGACGCCCGCGCCGACCGCGCCGCGCGGGGCGTACGCGTCGTGCGGGGCGCGGATCTCGCAGGTGCTCCGTCCGGGCCGGGAGCGGGGCGAGGGGATGTGCGGGCCCGGCTGCCGGGTTCGGACGCGGGCCGCCCGCCCGTGAGGGGACCGGCGCGACCGCGGGGGCCCAAACGCCCCTCGAACCGCGGCGGTCCGCGGCCTTGACGCCTTCGGGGAGCCGGTGAACACTTCCGGATGTCCGTCGGCATGGCCGCATCCGAGCGGGTTCGGACGCCGCGCCGCTCGGTCCGCGCCCCGTACCCGGGGCCGACCTCCACCGGCGATTCCGCCATGACGGCACGCTCGTCACGGACGCCGGGCGGAGCGCGGGACCTCCCTGCCTTCGGCTGACGCAGCCATGGAACGCACCCTGATCGGTGGCCCGGAGCCGTTCGCCCCGGGCAGGGCCTAGGAGCCGCCATGCGCAAGGGGGGACATGCTCGCCGGCGGGCGGGTCGGTACCGCCGTCCCGTCCCCGTCCGGCGCCGGAGTCCGCTCCGCCGTCCCGCTCGGAACGTCCCGGGCGCCCAAGGAGCGGGCCGGCGCGTGACCGCGTTCGGACGGGCCTTCGGTGTGTCGGCCGGGGCGTACACCACGGCACCCGTGTCCGGCAGACGGATCAACCCGGCGGTGACCATCGGCCTCCTTCCCGGCGGCCCCACCGGATACGCCATCGACCCGGTGTCCGACCTGGGGCCGCGCCCGACCCCGGCTCCGCCGCCCCTGCCCGGCGAGGGCACCTCGGGAGGGAACCGCTCCCGGACTCCGGTCGTGGGCCCGATCGCCGGTGCCGCCATCGGCGCCGCGATCCACACCGCAGCCTTCCGACGCGCACGCAGCTCCTGACGACGCACACGTAAGGGGACGCCATGACGGACAACGCCGAGAAGTACGTCGCCGCAATCGACCAGGGCACCACCTCCAGTCGCTGCATCATCTTCGACCGGGGCGGCGCGATCGTCGCCGTCGACCAGCGGGAACACCGCCAGATCTTGCCGAAACCGGGCTGGGTGGAGCACGACGCCACCGAGATCTGGTCCAAGGTGCAGGCGGTGGTCGCCGGAGCGGTCGCCAAGGCAGGGCTCCGCCCGGACCAATTGAGCGCGCTCGGCATCACCAACCAGCGGGAGACGACCGTCCTGTGGGACCGCGCCACCGGAAAGCCCGTCCACAACGCGATCGTCTGGCAGGACACCCGAACCTCCGCGCTGTGCACGCAACTGGGCGGCGGCGACGGCCAGGACCGGTTCCGCGGAGCGACCGGACTGCCGCTGGCCAGCTACTTCTCCGGGCCCAAGGCGGCCTGGCTGCTGGAGAACGTGCCCGGACTGCGCGGCCGTGCCGAGCGCGGCGAGATCGCCTTCGGCACGATCGACTCGTGGCTGATCTGGAACCTGACCGGGGGCACGGAGGGCGGACGGCACGTCACCGACGTGACGAACGCGGGCCGCACCATGCTGATGAACCTGGAGACGCTCCAGTGGGACGCCTCGATCCTCTCCGCGATGAACATCCCCGAGGCGATGCTCCCGGAGATCAGGTCCTCCGCGGAGGTGTACGGCAGCGCCGTCGGCCGGCTCGCCGGCGTACCGGTGGCCTCGGCGCTCGGCGACCAGCAGGCCGCCGTCTTCGGCCAGGCCTGCTACGACGTGGGGACGGCCAAGAACACCTACGGCACGGGCAGCTTCCTGCTGCTCAACACCGGCGGCCGGCCCGTCCCCTCGAAGAACGGCCTGCTGACGACCATGGGGTACAAGATCGGCTCGGAGGCGCCCGTCTACTGCCTGGAGGGGTCGATCGCCATCACGGGGGCGCTGGTCCAGTGGTTCCGCGACCAGCTCGGCATCATCCGGCACGCCGACGAGATCGAAACCCTGGCGGCGAGCGTGGAGGACAACGGCGGCGCCTACATCGTGCCCGCCTTCTCGGGTCTGTTCGCCCCCTATTGGCGCTCGGACGCGCGCGGCGTGGTCACCGGCCTGACGCGCTACGTCACGAAGGCCCATCTGGCGCGGGCGGTGCTGGAGGCGACCGGCTGGCAGACCCGCGAGGTCGTGGACGCGATGTACCAGGACTCCGGAGTGCCGATCACGGCGCTGAAGGTGGACGGCGGCATGACCGCGAACCGGCTGCTGATGCAGCACCAGGCGGACGTCCTCGGGGTACCCGTGATCCGCCCGAAGGTGTCCGAGACGACCTGCCTGGGAGCCGCGTACGCGGCCGGGCTGGCCACCGGCGTGTGGGGGGACCTCGACGAACTGAGGTCGCACTGGCGCAAGGACGTCGAGTGGACACCGTCCATGGAGTCCTCGGTGCGCGAGCGTGAGTACCGGAACTGGCGCAGGGCGGTGGAGAAGAGCTTCGGCTGGCACGACGACGCGATCGGCTAGGAGCGGCCGCCGGGACACCGGTGCGGAACAGGGCTCCACGCGTGCGTAATCCCCCGCGGGGGGCTCCGCGCGCGGGCACGACGGCGGCCCGTACCCCTGTCGGCGGGGGTACGGGCCGCGCCGGCCGCCGTGGCTCCGTCAGGTGGTGACGGGCTCGCGGTGGCCGGCCGTGCGGGCCATCGCGTGCTGGACGACGCGGATGAGCACTTCCTTGACCGTCTCGCGGTCCCGCGCGTCGCAGAGCACCACGGGGACGCCCGGGTCGAGTTCGAGGGCCTGCCGGACGGCGTCGGCCGGGTAACGGGCCGCGCCGTCGAAGCAGTTGACCCCCACCACGAAGGGTATGGAGCGCCGCTCGAAGTAGTCGACGGCGGCGAAGCAGTCCTCCAGGCGGCGTGTGTCGGCCAGGACGACGGCTCCGAGCGCGCCGGTGGCCAGCTCGTCCCACAGGAACCAGAAGCGGTCCTGCCCGGGCGTGCCGAACAGGTAGAGGACGAGGTCCTCGCGCAGCGTGATGCGGCCGAAGTCCATCGCGACGGTGGTGGTTTGCTTGCCCTCCACCCCGCTGGTGTCGTCGACCGGCCGGCCCGCCTCGGTGAGGACCTCCTCCGTGCGCAGCGGCCTGATCTCGCTGACCGCGCCGACGAGGGTCGTCTTGCCGACGCCGAAGCCGCCGGCCACGAGGATCTTGAGCGTGACGGGCTCGACCGGGGGCTTGCCGCGCTCAGTACGCCCGAAGATCATCCTTCTCTTCTCCTGCTCGGTGGTGGTCGCGCGGCGGAGTTCCGTAGCCTCCGCCGCCGGGGGTCTCTACGACGAGGACGTCGTCCGGGCCGACGTCCGCCGAACCGCTTCCGCCCAGGTCGGTGACGGTTCCGTCGGCGTGTTCGACGCGGTTGGCGCCGCGTGCGCCCGGCTCACCGCCGGCCATGCCGTAGGGCGGGACCCTGCGGTGCTGGGAGAGCGTCGAGACCGTCATCCGCTCCCGGAAGCGGATGCGGCGGACCGCGCCGTCGCCGCCCGGCCACCGCCCCGCCCCGCCGCTCCCGTGCCGGATCTCGAACGCGTCGAGCAGGACGGGCAGCCGCCACTCCAGGACCTCGGGGTCGGTGAGCCGTGAGTTGGTCATGTGGGTCTGGACGACGGAGGCGCCGGGAAAGCCGTCGCCGGCGCCGGAGCCGGAGGCCACGGTCTCGTAGTACTGGTGACGTTCGTTGCCGAAGGTGACGTTGTTCATCGTGCCCGACCCCTCGGCCTGCACGCCGAGGGCCGCGTACAGCGCGCCGGTGATGGCCTGGGAGGTCTCCACGTTGCCCGCCACGACCGCGGCCGGGGGCCGGGGGGAGAGCATCGACCGGGGCGGCACCACGATGCGCAGCGGGCGCAGGCATCCGTCGTTGAGCGGGATGTCGTCGTCCACGAGCGTGCGGAACACGTACAGGACGGCGGCGTTGACCACGGCGAACGGGGCGTTGAAGTTCGTGTCCAGTTGTGCCGACGTGCCGGTGAAGTCGATGGTGGCGGAGCGGTCCGCGCGATCCACGGCAACCCGGACGCGGATGACCGCCCCGGAGTCCGTCTCGTAGGCGAACGCGCCGTCCCGCAGGGTGTCGACGACGCGTCGCACGGCCTCCTCGGCGTTGTCCTGGACGTGTTTCATGTACGCCTGGACGACGTCGAGTCCGAAGTCCTCGATCATCCGGCCGACCTCGTCGACGCCCTTGCGGTTGGCGGCGATCTGGGCGCGCAGGTCGGCGAGGTTCGTCTCCGGGTTGCGCGAGGGGTACGGCGGGGCGGTGAGCAGGTCCCGTGTCTCCGCCTCGCGGAAACGACCGTCCTCGGCGAGGAGCCAGTTGTCGAACAGCACGCCCTCCTCGTCGATGGCGCGGCTGGCCGCCGGCATCGATCCGGGGGCGATACCGCCGATCTCGGCGTGGTGACCGCGCGAGGCGACGAGGAACAGGACGTGCTCACCGCCGGCGTCGAACACCGGGGTGATGACGGTGACGTCGGGGAGATGGGTGCCGCCGTGGTACGGGTCGTTCACGGCGTACGTGTCGCCCGGCCGCATGCCGGCGCCGCGCCGGCGGAGGACCTCCTGAACGCTGGTGCCCATCGATCCCAGGTGGACCGGGATGTGGGGGGCGTTGGCGACGAGCCGGCCGTCCGCGTCGAAGAGGGCGCAGGAGAAGTCCAGGCGTTCCTTGATGTTGACGGACTGGGCGGTGGACTCCAGGCGGGCGCCCATCTGTTCCGCGATGGACATGAACAGGTTGTTGAACACTTCGAGCAGTACGGGGTCCGCTTCCGTGCCCGCGTCGGAACTCTCCGTGACCGCCGCCCGTTCCAGGATCAGATGTCCGTGGTCGGTGGTCGCGGCGCTCCAGCCGTCGTCGACGACGGTTGTCGAGCCTGCCTCGGTGATGATCGCCGGTCCGGTCACGCGCTGGCCGGGCGGGAGCCGGTCGCGCCGGTGCAGGGGCACCTCGCGCCAGGCGCCTCCCGTGTGGAGGCCGACGGTGACGGGGCCGGGGGCTGCGGCCGGGGGTGCGGGTTCGCCGGCGGCGAGGGCGGAGAGATCGGGGGGTTCGGTGAGACCGGTGGCTTCCACGGAGAGGGCTTCGACGACGACCGGGCGGTCGAGGACGAAGGAGTAGGTGGCGCGGTGGAGTTGCTCGAAGGCGTCGGCCATCGCGTCGGCGTCGGTGAGTTCGACGGTGAGGGCGGTGTCGGTCCCGTCGTAGCGCAGCTGGGCGCGGCGGGTGATCCGGATGCGGTCCTCGGGGACGTCCTCGGCGAGGAGTTCGGCGCGGGCTGCGCTCTCCAGGTCGTCGGCCGTCCGGTGGACGGCGGGCATCGAGGAGGCGTCCAGGGGTGTCTCGACGGACTGTTCCCGCATGGCGGTGGTGTCGGCGAGTCCGATGCCGAGGGCGGAGAGAAGGCCGGCCAGCGGAGGGACGAGGACGGTGCGGATGCCCAGGGAGTCGGCCACCCTGCACGCGTGCTGGCCGCCGGCGCCCCCGAAGGTGGTCAGCGCGTAGCGGGTGACGTCGTGGCCCTTCTGCACGGAGATCCGCTTCACGGCGTTGGCGATGTTGGCGACGGCGATCCGGAGGAAGCCCTCGGCCACCTGTTCCGGGGTGCGGTCGTCGCCGGTCGCCTCGCGGATGTCCCGGGCGAGGCCGGCGAACCGGTCGCGGACGACGGCCTGGTCCAGGGGCTGGTCTCCGCGGGGCCCGAACACCGCCGGGAAGTGGCCGGGCTGGATGCGTCCGAGGGCGAGGTTGGCGTCGGTCACGGTCAGCGGGCCGCCGTTGCGGTAGCAGGCGGGGCCCGGGTCGGCGCCGGCGGAGTCCGGGCCCACGCGGTAGCGGGAGCCGTCGAAGTGGAGCAGGGAGCCCCCGCCGGCGGCCACGGTGTGGATGTCGAGCATCGGAGCGCGCAGCCGGACCCCGGCGATCCGGGTGGTGAAGACGCGTTCGTAGGCCCCGGCGAAGTGAGAGACGTCCGTGGAGGTGCCGCCCATGTCGAATCCGATGACGCGGTCGAAGCCGGCGAGCTGCGACATCCGCGCCATGCCGACGATGCCGCCGGCCGGCCCGGACAGGACGGCGTCCTTGCCGCGGAACTGGCCGGCTTCGGCGAGTCCGCCGTTGGACTGCATGAACATCAGCCGCACGTCCCGAAGTTCGTCCGCGACGTGTCGGACGTAGCGCCGCAGCACGGGCGAGAGGTAGGCGTCGACCACGGCCGTGTCGCCGCGCGGCACGAGTTTCATCAGCGGGCTGACCTCGCTGGAGAGCGAGATCTGCGGGAAGCCGATCCGGGCCGCGAGCGCGCCGACGGCCGCTTCGTGGGCGGGATGGAGGTGGCTGTGCATGCACACGACGGCGACGGCACGGAACCCGTCGGCCCAGGCCTGCCGGAGGGGGCCTTCGAGCGCGTCCAGGTCGGGGGCGCGCAGGACGGTCCCGTCGGCGGCGATCCGTTCGTCGACCTCGACGACCCGTTCGTGGAGCGGTTCGGGAAGGTCGATGGCGCGCGCGAAGATGCGGGGACGGCTCTGGTAGGCGATGCGCAGGGCGTCGCCGAATCCGCGGGTCGTGACGAGCAGCGTGCGCTCGCCCTTGCGTTCGAGCAGCGCGTTGGTGGCGACGGTGGTGCCCATCCGGACGGAGTCGACGAGAGCGCCGAGGTCCTCGGCGTCGCCGAGGAGTTCGTGAACCCCCGCCACGGCGGCGTCGGCGTAGTGCGACGGGTTGTCGGACAGGAGTTTGTGCGTGAGCAGACGGCCGTCCGGGCGGCGGGCGACGATGTCGGTGAAGGTTCCGCCCCGGTCGACCCAGAACTGCCAGCCTGTCACGTCCGTTCCCCGCTTCCGCCCGGCTCAGAGCGCCCGGAGGCCGCTGATCACGTCGCGCAGAATACTCTCGTCCGGCAGCTCGGCAGGGGGTACGGGCCGTGTCACGCGCACCATGTCGTCGGCGACGAGATCGCCGACGAGCACCCTCACCACGCCGATCGGCAGATCGAGTTCCGCGGCGAGTTCGGCCACGGACTGCGGCGCGTCGCGGCACAGTCCGACGATGTCCACGTGCTCGGGGGACAGCGAGTGGTCCGCCTCGGGATCGTCGGCGTGCCGCTCGGCGACCACCACCGCGATCAGGTCGAGGCGGTGCTGGGCCGCGCTGGTGGTGCGCCCGCGGGTCATCGCGTAGGGGCGGACCACCGGTCCGGCTTCGTCGTCGAACCAGTGGCGTGGGTCCTGGCCGTTTCCCTGACCGTCTGCGCTCATGTCATCCCACTACCCACCGGCGGGCGGATCGGTGCGCGGGGCGGCGGCCAGATGCGCGCCGACCCGCTTCACGAGGAGCGTCATCTCGTACGCGACCTGGCCCACGTCGGAGTCGGCGTCGGCGAGGACGGCGAGACAGCTGCCGTCTCCCGCGGCGGTGACGAAGAGGAACGCCTCGTCGAGCTCGACGACGGTCTGCCGGACGCTGCCCGCCTCGAAATGCCGGCCCACGCCCTTGGCGAGGCTGTGGAACCCGGAGGCGACGGCCGCCAGATGTTCGCTGTCCTCCCGGGTGAGGTCCTTGGACACGCCGGTGGGAAGGCCGTCGCCGGAGAGGACGATCGCCTTGCGGATGCTGGCGACGCGGTCCACGAGTTCGTCGAGCAGCCAGTTGAGATCCGCGGACCGGGTTGCGGTGGCGGTGTGTTCTGCGGCCTTCGGTGCGGTCATCGACCGTCCCCCTTTGTCGTTCGTCGTGCTGAGCAGTCCTGGGCCTGGTCGCCCTCGGCGTTCTCCTCGCGGCCTCGCTGCCAGCCGCGCTGGAGAGAGGCCATCCGGCTGCGTACCTCGTCGGCGTCCCGATCGGCGGGGCCGGTGCCCGTGTCGCCCTGGTCGGTGCCGCGTTCGGTTCGTCGTGCCGGTCCGTCCTTGAGCTGCGGTGCCAGGCTGGCCTGCCGGACCCGCTTGGGCAACGGAGCCGACGGCGCGGCCGGCTCTCCCGTCCGCGCCTCGGCGGGCGGGAGTGTGTCGTCGGCGCCGGCGGGCGCCGGCGCGCCCCGCCGGCGCCGGGGCAGGGCGGGGGCGTCGCCGAGGGACACCGCGCCCTCCGGTCCGAGGAGGTCGCGGGAGCCGGTGGCCGCGCGCGGACCGGCGGCGTCCGGGTGGTCGTCGGCCCGCCGGGGCGTGCCGGTGGCCGGTTCGCCGCGTCGACGCGGCAGCGGCCTGCCCGCGCCTGTCTCGGCGGGCCGGCGCCGGGGCCCCTCCGCCCCCTCCGCGCCGCCGTCACCGGAAGGTGCGCCCCGGCCGCGCACCGGCTCCAGGCGCGCGGGCGGTCCGCTCTCCTCGGCCCTGCCGTCCGCCGCCGCGCCGCGCCGCGATCGGGCCGGGGCGACGGGACGGCCGTGGGAGCTGACGAGCTTGGGCGTCCGGCGCCGCGGGAGCGGCACCGGACCGCCGGCGTCGCCCTCGGAGCGGGCGGGTTCGTCGCTGCCGTCCGGGGCCTGCCGGTGGTGCTCGGGGGGCACCGCGCCGACGGTGCCGCGGGCGCGGAACAGGCCGCCCTGTTCGCTGTCGTCGTCGCCGAGCGCGCCGGGGAACCCTGCGATCGCGTCCAGCTCCAGAGGGGCCTCGAGTTCCACGGGACCGTCCAGGACGGACGCGGGCAGCCCGGGCAGCCGGGCCGGCGTCCGGGTGAGCGAGGCCGGCCCGCCCTCGGTCGCGTCGCTCTCCCGGGCGGGCAGGACGCGGTCCAGCCGGAAGCCGATGCCGTTGGTGTCCGGCACGTCGTCGGAGAGCAGGGTGTCCGGGATGAGGACGACGGCGGTGGTCCCGCCGTACGGGGAGGGCTGCAGCGAAACGCGGACGTTCTGCCGCTGGGCGAGCCGGCTCACCACGAACAGGCCGAGCCGGTCGGTGTCGGAGAGCTCGAACTCGGGTGTCTCGGCGAGTCGCAGATTCGCGTCGAGC
Source organism: Streptomyces sp. NPDC048566 (assembly GCF_043199735.1). Classification (NCBI taxonomy): domain Bacteria; kingdom Bacillati; phylum Actinomycetota; class Actinomycetes; order Kitasatosporales; family Streptomycetaceae; genus Streptomyces; species Streptomyces sp. NPDC048566. The sequence continues at coordinate 670,975 of NZ_JBICWL010000002.1, read as the reverse complement.
AGTGCTTCGGCGGCCATGCCGAGCCCGCGGTCGTGGATCTCCAGGGTGAAGCCGTTGGCGACGCGTTCACCGACCACCTGGACGGCCGTGTGGGGCGGCGAGAACACCGTCGCGTTCTCCAGCAGTTCCGCGACGAGGTGGGTGAGGTCGGCGACGGCGGGTCCGGTGACGGCGACCCGCGGCAGCCGGCGCACCTCGATGCGCTCGTAGTCCTCCACCTCGGAGACGGCGGCCCGCACGATGTCCATGAGCTGCACCGGCTTGCGCCACTGCCGCGACGGCGCCGCGCCGGACAGGATGACCAGACCCTCGGCGTGCCGCCGCATCCGGGTGGTCAGGTGGTCCAGGCGGAACAGGTCGGCGAGTTCGTCGGTGTCCTCGGTCCTGCGTTCCATGGTGTCGAGCAGGGTGAGCTGCTTGTGCAGGAGCACCTGGCTGCGGCGGGCGAGGTTCACGAAGACCTCGGAGACGCCCTCGCGCAGTTCGGACTGCTTGACCGCCGCCTCGACGGCGGCGCGCTGCAGGGTGTTGAGGGCCTGGCCGACCTCGCCGATCTCGTTGCGGTCGTACTCCAGGCGCGGCACCTCGGTCTCGACGTCGACCTGTTCGCCGGCCGACAGGCGGCGCATGACGCTGGGCAGCCGGACGCCGGACGCCTCATGGGCCTCCAGGCGCAGCCGGCGGAGGTCGCGGATGAGACTGCGGCCGACACGCACCGACAGGACGAGGGAGACGAGCACGGCGATGAGACCGATGACGCCGGCGACGACCGCCTTGACGATGACGCCCATGGCGACGGGCCTGACGCGGTCCTGATAGCGGTCGCCGGCCCGGTCGTCGAGCGTTCCCAGGTCGTCGAGCACGTGGCCGGCGGCGCTGTCCCAGCTCTGGGCGGTGACACCGCGCGGTGTGCCGGGAGCGGAGGTGACGACCGCCTCCTCGGCCACCCGCAGCGGGGCGGCGTCGGCGTTGCTCCAGTAGCGCTCGTAGCGTTCGCGCTCCGCGGACGGCAGCAGCGGGAGGCTGATGTCGTAGAGCAGCGTGCGCTGGGCGATGAGATCGGAGATGTCCCGCAGTTCGTCGCGGGTGGTGCGGCCGGCGACCAGTGCGGAGCCGAGCAGGGCGTCCTCCCGCGAGAGGAGTTCGCGCGCGCGGGCCACGTTGACCAGGGCCCGGCCCTCCTTGTCGACCTCCGCGTCGTCCACGACGTGGAGGTTGGCCATGAGGACGTAGCAGGGGTCGATCAGCCGGTTGTACAGATCGAGGGCCTGGGACCGGTCGACGGTGCCCTCCTCGACGCTGCGACGCAGTGCGTCGATCCCGTCGACAGCGTCGAGGACGGCGGCGAGGCGCTCGGAGGTACCCGCGGTCATCTTCCCGCGCACGTTCTCGTCGCGGGAGTTGGCGCGGACCCTCGTCACGATCCGGTCGGTCTCGGCGCGTGTCCGCCTGAGGTCGCCGAGCCCGTCGGAGGCGCGGGGGTCGGCGAGATAGACCAGGGTCTGCCGGCGTTCCTGCTGAAGCACCCGCACGGTGTCCTCGACCGGGTAACCGACCTTCTTCACCACGTCGGAGACGCTGAACAACTGCTCGGCCTCGCGTCCGGTGAGGACGGTGGCGAACGCCCAGATCGCGGTCAGGGACACCAGGGGCACGAGGAGCAGCGCCACGATCTTCCTGCGGATGGACTTCCCGCGAAAGCGCATGGCCTCCCCCAGCTCGGCCCCTCGGGTTCGGGGGCACACCTGTGCGTCAACAAACGGCGTGAGCCTACTACCGACACACAGGTAACTCGAAGGCCCGTCCGCACCTGCTCGGCCCCCGACAGGCAGCAGCGGAAGGGGAGTTGTCCGTTCATCGGCTGGATTGCCTGCCGGAATCGGGCGTGTGCGTCGGGATTCCGCCGAAGGAGGAAAAAAGTGGCCGGCCGGCCCGGAATTGCCCGTCGTCCGGGAATCCTGGCCGCGGATCGTTCGTCTTACGTGCGGGAGTTGCGGCCGGAATCGGCCGCGGGCGCCGCACGGCGCACTCGGGCGGCGTAGACGAGCGCAAGCAGGGCAGCCAATGGGGAGCGGGTGTCGCGAGACACCTGCGGAGACGGCTGCCGGGCGGTGGGGAGTGGACGAGTTGATGGGCACGGCGGATCGCACCGGAGCACCCGGTGCGGGAGACACGACGCAGGAGGCGGCGCGCGTCGCCCCGCAGGGACCGCACAGGAGCGGAGCGGCGGCCGGGCGCCGCCCGGAGGGTCGGTCGCCGCGGGCGGCCGAGGAGCGGACGGGCGCAGGCGCCCGCTCGTCTGTGCGAAGCGAACCGGTGCGGGCGGGGGACGGCTCCCCTGAGGGATACGAGATGGAGGAGGAGCGCGTCCACTACCGGCCGCTGTGGATCGAGGAGCCCGCGCGCAGGCGCCGACTGCCGGATCCGGTGCGCACGTCGGCGGTGCGGGCGGTGCTCGTCATCTCGGTGACGCTGATCCAGGCGGTCGTGGCCTTCCTCTGCACCGTGACGGGGTCCTGGCTCGCCTTCCCGATGGTCTTGAGCAGTGTGGCCTGCACGGTCGTGGCGACGTGGGCCGCGCTGGACGTCTGGGTGACCCGGCAGGTGTGGAACCAGCGGCACGGTGTCGTGTCGGAGCCGAGCAGCACGGCGCGGGCGCTCCGGCGCGAGCGCCGCAAGGCCAGGCGTCACGCCCGGGTCGCAGCGCGGAGCAGGGGCCGGATACGCGGACGGAGCGCGGCCGGGCAGCCCGCCCACCCCTGAGGACCGTCCCCTGATCCCCGGTGGACCAGCGCGCGGCGTCGAATGCGGTGTGCCGCACGGCGGAGGGTCGTCCTCATACCGGGTGCATGCGGGCGGTCCGACAACGCGGCGAGGTGCCGTGGCCGTCGTCCTGCGCCCGCCGGCGATTCCGGGACAGCCCTGAGGTGGACACGGCTGACCGGCCCTCGCCTCTCCGTCCGCTGCGGGTCGCCGGTCGGCCCGCGGTGCGCGGACGACGCGGGAGGGTGTGGACCGGTACGGCGCTCGGGAGGCGGCCCGCCCCTGGTGTGGCACGGAACGGCCGCCTCCGGCGCGCCGCGTCGGTGATTTCACCGTCGACGCGGCCGTAGGGCCGACGCGGGCGGGGCCGCTACGGTGCAGCGGGCGCGGGGCGCTTGAACATCCGGGTCGCGGTGATCTCCGTGTGCGCGGTCTCCCCCGGCGCCGTCTCGCGGGGCAGACCGGGCCGGAGGTGCTCCTCCACGCTGATGTACTTCAGGCCCGCGCGCAGGTCGGCGTCGTTGCGCAAGCGGATGACGAGGGGGAACTCGGCGAGCGCCGTGGTGTCGAACAGGCCGGTCGTGTAGAGGAGTTGCACGCCCAGGGCGTCCGAGACGGCGCGCTGCAGCTCCAGGAGGTAGGTCGCGTTCGCCCGCCCGATGGGGTTGTCGAGGAACAGGGTGCCGGCGTGGCGGTGCCTGTCCCGGCCGCGGTCGTTGCTCCGCAGGGCGGCCATCGTGCAGTACAGCGCGATGGCGGCGGTGAGGAGCTGACCGCCGGAGAAGACGTCACCCATCTGCCCGACGGGGACGCGTTCGGCGCGCAGGACGGCGTCCGGCTTCAGGATCTCGACGGCGACGCCCCGCGGCTGGAGCGCCGCGCCGACCCCGCGCAGCAGCAGGGACATGCCGTCGCGCCGCATGTCGGAGTTCTTCTTGACCGCGGCACGGGTGGCCTCGTCGACGACCTCGCCGAGCCGCTCGGTGAGGGTCGCCTGGTCGGGCTCCTCGAAGCGGATGCGCAGGAACTCCTGCCCGGACCACTCGCCGAGTCCTTCGGGGAGCCGGGACAGCCGCTGCGCGGATCGCAGCGTGGCGAGGGCGGACTCCACGAGCCCCCGCAGGCGGTCCACGATCGAGTCCCGGTTGCGCTCCAGTTGTGCCAGTTCGTCGGTCAGGACCCGCAGCCGGGGCGCGAACGCCTCCGCCCACTTGTGCGCGTGCTCCGGCAGGGACGCGGCGGGCAGTTCGCGGATCTGCTGCCGGGCGGGGGTGCGCACCTGCTCGTAGCGGGTGGAGTTGGCGTGCCGTACGAGGATGTCGGCGGCCTCGCGGACCGCCGCCTCGGCGGCGCTGAGGTCGGTGGCGCAGCCGCGCAGCGACCGACGGCTCTCGGCGGCCGAGTGCCGTGCCTCCTCAAGCGTTCCGGGGTAGGGCTCGGCCTCGTCCTGCTCGTCGTCGGAAGTCTCGCGCAGGAGGTCGCGGAGCAGGGCCGCCGCCTCGTCGAAGCCGCCCGCGGCGTCCTCGGCGGACCGGTGGGCGCCGAGGTACTCGGCGTGCGCGGCACGTGCCGCCTCCAGGGCCTGTGCACGCGTGGCCAGCTCGGTGGTGGCGGTGCGCAGCAGGCTCTGGGCGTGCTCGGCGTCGCGCGGCACCAGGTCCTCGGCCAGCTCGGTGTGCGCGTCGCCCTCCTCGGGAGCGTGCCGCTCCGCCTCGCCGCGCAGCCGGCCGAGTTGCTCGCTGGCGGTCGACATCCGGGTCTCCAGGAGCTGCACCAGCTCCTCGGCGCGGGCTGCGGCGGCCTGCCGTGAGGGGCCGTCGGATCCGTCGGGCGATTCGAGGAGCTGTGCGGCGCGGGTGCGGACCTTGTTGCTGAGGCGGTCCAGCTCCGCGAGGGCGGCGCTCTCGTCGCTCTCGGCGCGCGCCTGCTCGGCCCGCAGGTCGGCGCCGACGCCGACCTTCTCGTACAGCTGGGACGCGGCCCGGTAGGCCTCCCTCAGCGCCGGGAGGGAGGAGGGTGCGGCCGTGTCGTCCCCGGACACGTCGTCCGGGGCGCCGGCGATCTCCGCTCGCTCGGCGCGCAGCGCGCGTGCCGTGCGGCGGGCGTCGTCGGCGGCCCGCTGGGCGGCGCGCCTGTCCTCGTCGGCGGCGCGGGCACGCTCCAGGCAGCTCTGGGCGCGGTCCTCGGACTCGGCCGCCTCGTCGGCCAGTTCCCTCAGCCTGGCCTGCCAGCCGGCGCGTTCACGGAGCCGGAAGGCCAGTCCGGCGAGGGCGTCGGCGGCCCGCCGGGCCTTCTGCGCGGCCTCCTGCCGCTCGTCGCGTGCGTGGGCGGCCTCGGCCGCGGTCTCGTCGGCCTCCGCCCGGACGGCGCGGGCCTCGGTCAGTTCGGCCTCGGCCTCCTCGGCGAACGTCCGCGCGTCCCGGGCCGCCGCGGCCAGTTCGACGAGCCGGCCGGCCGGGCAGCCGGTGCGCCAGGACGCGAGCCGGGCCGCCAGCTCCCTGTCCTTGCCGAGGCGGGCGGCGAGCGTGCGGATCTCCTCGTCCCGCAGGCCCGCGCGGGCCCGCAGCGCCTGGCGTTCCTCGTCGGCCGCGTGCTCGTCGTGCATGGCCGGGTTCGGCGGGACGAGGAAGACGCCGCCGTCCGCGGTGTCGGCGGCCGGGGTGGGGGCGAGCAGGGCGGCGGCCGTCCCGACGGCGACCGCGGACCGCGGGAGCAGGGCGGCGTCGCCGAGCGCCTGGCGGGCCCGGGCGTGGGTGTCCGGATCGGTGATGATCACGCCGTCGACGAGTTCGGGGCGGGCGGCGAGCACCCGCGCGTGGTCGGCGGGGTCGACGGCCTGGGCGAGGTAGCGCCAGCCGGGCAGGGCGGGGATGCCGTGTTCGCCGAGGTACTCGACGGTGGCGAGGACGTCCGGGCCCGGGGGCAGCAGGCCGCCGTCGCCGAGGGCTCCGAGGATGCGGGCGTCGTCGGCCGCGGCGGTGCGCAGGTCGAACAGGTGGCGTTCGGCGGCGGCGATCCCGTCGTCGAGCAGGGACCGCAGTTCGTCGGCGTAGCGGTCGAGTTGCTCGGGGGTGAGGGGAGGACCGTCGGCGGGCGCGGGTGCGGTGTCGGTGTCGTCGTCGCGGCGGGGCTGGGGCACGGGCCCGCGGGTGCCGGCGCCGGGGAGACCGAGCAGTTCGGCGAGCCGCTCCTCGCGGGCGAGGGCCTCGGCCGTCCGGTGTTCCGCCGTGTGGGAGCCCTCGGCGGCCGTGGCGGCGTCCGCCGCGCGAGCCGCCGTGAGTTCGGCGCGGGACTCCGCGGACGCCGCCTCGCGCGCGTGGTCGGCGGCGCGCCGGGACGCCTCGCGCGCCGTGTCCCAGCCGGCCACGGCCGTCTTCTCCGCGTCGCTCGCGGCGAGCGCGGCGCGGGCCGGGTCGGCGTCGGGGGCGCTGTCGTCGAGCCAGCCCGCGCGGACCGCCTCGGCGGTCTCCTGCTCGACCTCGGCGAGTCGCTGCCTGAGGTGGCCGATCTCGCTGCGGGCACGCTGTGCAGCGGTCGCGGCGGAGGTGGCGTCGGCGTGCGACCGCTCTCCGGTCTCCTGGAGGCCGGCGGAGCGCTCCTCCTCCTCGTTGGCGTGCGCCTGGGCCCCGTCGGCGGCCCGGTGCAGGGCGCGGACGAGGTCGACGGCCGCGCGGGCGCGGGCGGCGAGGGCGGGCGCCGCGTCCCGCTCGGCCTCGCGGATCGCGGCGGCCACCCGTGTGGAGCGGTCGGCGGCGGCGCGGTGCCGCAGGACCGCCTCGGCGGCCTGCCAGGCCGCCTGGAGGGTGCGCGCGTCGGCCAGCTCGCGCTTCTGCGCGGCGGCCGACTTCTCCGCCCCGGCGAGAGCCAGGGAGGCGTGGCGGTAGGCGAGTTCGGCGGCGACGAGGGCGCTGCGCTCGCGGGCGCCCTCGGCGTGCGTGACGGCGTAGGCGGCGGCGGTGACGCGCTGGGCGAGTTCTCCCGCGCGTACGCGTTCGACCACGGCGCGGGCGGTCAGCCGGCGGGCGAGGGTCCGGGTGCGCCGCTCGGCGCCGGTGTGGACCTCCCGCGCGCGGGTCCGGGTCTCGGAGGCGTCGACGATGCGCCCCAGCAGGTCCACGGAGCCGGCCGTGAAGTCGCGCTCGGCGATGAGTTCGGCCCGTCGCCCGAGCTTGTTGCCGAACCCGCCGACCAGGTCGGCGAGCCCGTCGGTGTCGCGGGTGTCGGTGACCGCGCGCAGCAGCAGGTCGGTGAAGTCGGAGTCCTTCTTGACCGCGAAGAGGCCGGCCGCCTCACCCTCGTCGGCGTTCATCTCCCGCTGGTAGCGGAAGAGTTCGGGGTCGAGGCCCAGGTCGCCCAGGTGTTCGTTCCACCGGTCGTGGATCTCCTCCCAGTGCACTTCCAGGTGGGGGTAGGCCTTGCCCGCATCGGTGATGGCGTCCCGGAAGCCCTTCATGGTGCGGCGCCTGCCCTGGGCGCCGGAGGCCCCCTCGGCCGGGGGCCGGACGGTGGTGGCCTCGGCGACGGGGAGGTTGTCGAGGCTGAGGCCGGGGCCGGGCCGGAAGGAGTACCAGGCCTCGGCGAACTTGCGCGGGTCGTTGGAGACCTGGCGTCCCCGCCATTCGCTCGCCTTGCCGACGACCACGCAGGCGCCGGTGAGCGTGTGCTGCCATTCGAGGGCGACGTGCCCGCAGTCGTCGGCGAGCAGGAACTTGCGCAGGACGCCGGAGCTGGCGCCGCCGAGGGTGTTGCGGTGGCCGGGGAGCATCACCGAGAAGATCAGCTTGAGGAGCACCGACTTGCCGCCGCCGTTCTCCAGGAAGAGCACGCCGGCGGGCGCGGGGCGGCGCGGCGGGCCGACCGGCTCCTCCTCGAAGAACTCCGCCTGGGTGGGGGCGGGGTCGGGCACGGGCTCGCCGACTCCGCGGAGGTCGAGCACGGTGTCGGCGTAGCGCGCACCGGCAGGCCCGATGGAGTAGAGGCGGACCCGGGACAGCTCGTACATGGCGGCGGACTCTCGTCGTGGTGAGGGAGGAGGGGCGGGGGGCGGGGGCCGGTGTCAGGAGTGGAAGGGCAGTCCGGCTCCGGCCGCGAGCTCCAGGTCATCGGTGTCCTCGGCGGGCAGCAGGGTCGCGGTGCCGTCGGTGACGGGGACGATGCCCAGCTCCAGCAGTTCGCCCAGGGCCGCGCTGCCGGCCATGTCGCGGACCTGGAGCTGGTAGCGGGCCGTGGTGCGGTAGGTGCCGCCCGCGTCGTCCCCGGTGCGCTGGAGGAAGCCCGAGTCGGTGAGGAAGGCGACGGCCTTGGCGATGATGCCGGTGGTCGAACCGGCCAGCCGACGGGCGTCCTTGGTGGCCCCGGTGGAGCTGCGGCGCGCCCAGATCCGCCAGGCGGCTTCGAGGCCCGGCGCGTCCGTCGCCGGGTCGGTGTTCTCCCCGGTCTCCTCGGCCCGCTCCTCCAGGCGGCGGCACGCCTGCCGCACGAAGGCGTCGACGCCGTTGACCGAGACGCGTCCGATGTATCCGTCGTCGGCGAGGTCCTCGGGGCGGGGGAAGGCCATGGCGGCGACGGCGAGGTGGGCCAGGCCGTGCAGGAAGCGGTCCGCGGAGTCGGCCGAGGCGCGGCGGGCGTAGTCGCCCATGCGGACGGCGAAGACCGAGTCCTCGGCGGCGGTGACGGCCATCCCCGCGCGCGGGGACACCTCCAGGACGACGAGCCCGAGTCCCGCGGCGACCGCGTCGGCGAGCCGCGCGAAGGGCGGGTCCTCGCGGTGGCGGCGCAGCAGTTCCGCGTACTCCTGGTCGCGTGCGGGCTGCAGTTTGGGCTGGAGCCCGAAGGCGACGAGCCGCGCGGCGTCGGCGGCGTCGGCAGGGGTGACGGGGGCGTTCACCGGCGCGGCGGCGGCCTCCGGTTCACTCCACTCGACGTGCTCGGTCACGGCTGGGACTCCTTGTTCGGACGGACGGGGGCGGCCTGCGGCCGATCGGTCCCCGGGGAGAGCGGGTCGACGCGAACGGGTCCGGCGGAGCGCCGGACGGGCGCCGCGGGACGCGGGACGGGCGCCTGGGCGGCTGCCGGTGGAGCGTGGCCGGCTCGCGCGGGCGCCGGGCCGGGGCGGGCTCCGCCGGGCGGGAAGGGTGGCGGGCCGTTCACGCGCGGTCCGCCTTCATCCCGGCCGCGTCGAGCAGGGCCATGCCGACGATCAGGTCGGCGCCGCCGAACTCCGGATCGTCCAGTTCGGTGCCGTCGTCCACGGCGAACAGCAGGCGCTCCTCGCCCTGGCGGTAGGCCGTGCCGACCGGCGGGCTCGCGGCGTGCACGGCCAGCAGGGCCACGAGATAGGGCAGTTCGGGATCGCGGCGGCGGGCGTCGGCCAGCAGACCGGACAGCCTGCGCGGAGCGTCGGCGGGCAGGTTGAGCAGGTCCATGGCGGAGGCGAGCTGGTCCTCGCTGAAGCGGCTGTCGTCGGGGGTGGCGATCAGGTCGGGCTCGGGCATCTCCGCTCCGAGGTGCTCCCTCTCCTGCGGCGGCGTGAGCAGGATGTCGACGAGGTCCGCCACCCGCACGGCGACCGGCGTGCGCAGACCCGTGCCGCGGGCGAAGAAGGCGTCGGTGACGCGGAGGGACCGCTCGACCGCGAGCGGCAGCACCGGGGCGACGAGGTGGCCGTACAGGTCGATGCCCGAGGTGGTCATCGGCGTGCCGAACGCCTGCCGGTCCTGCTCGGCGCGGAACAGCGGGCCGGCCTCCAGCAGGCGGGACTGGAGCTGGGTGTGGCGGCGGATGCAGTCCTTGACGATGTCCACGAGTTCGGCCGCGCGCCGCTTCTGCTCCGGGTCCTCCGACTCGTCGCGGGCCTTGCGGATGTTGGTGAGGATCGCGTTCTCGTGGCGGTACCGGTCGGCGACGTGGTCCAGCGCCTCGGCGATCATGTCGGGGACGGCCCGGAGCCAGTCGACGGCCCGCACGTTGCGCCGGGTGGCGTCGAGCGCCTTGCGGAGGGTCTCGGCGTACTGCACGGTGCGGTACCGGGCCTGCTCGGCGGCGAGTTGCGCGTCGGCCAGCCGGCCCCGGCTGATGAGGACCTCCAGCTTGACCTCGGCGGCGATCTGCGCGCTCGTGACGTCGGTGTCCAGGGCGCCCACCAGGACGTTGACCGCTTCGTCGGTCGTCCGGAGGTAGACGCTCCCCCCGTAACCGGGGACCTCCTCGATCAGCTTGAAGTCGTAGTCGCGGCGGACGTACGAGCCGTCGGTGGCGAAGGTGCCGTACACGGCGCGGAAGCCGCGGTCGACGCTGCCGACGTTGATCAGGTTCTCCAGCACCCAGCGGGCCACCCGCTCGTGCTCGGCGACGGGGCGGTGCGGGGCCTGGGCGGCGATGCGCGGGATGAGCCGGGCCACTATCTGGTCGTGGTCGGCGCCGGTGTCGAAGTCCATGTTCAGCGTGACGAGGTCGATGGCGGCCAGGGCGACCTCGGCCATGCCGTACACCGTGTACTCGCCCGCGAGGTTCGCCTTGCGCACGTCCAGGTCGTGCAGCGGCGCGGTGCACGCGAGGGCGCGCAGCCGCCGCGCCAGACCCTCGTCGGCGGCCGGGCCCGGAGCCGGGCGCGGTCCCGCGCTGAGCTGGGCCGGAACGCTGTCCGTCGATGCAGGCGAAGTCACGGTGCACAGACTAGGTCCTCGGTCCGACAACGGTCGAAACGACGCAGATGCGACCGGTCCCCCGGCCCGGACCGGCCCTCACTCTCCGCGTCCCGGCCCTCACGCCCGGCTCTCCCGGCGTCGTCGCCCGCGTTCCGGCGACCGGCCTGCCGGCGGGCGGTCGCGGCGCGGCGGGAACGTCGGGACCCGCGGGGCGCCGTTCACGGCTGCCGGGGGCGCCGGGCGGGCGCGGGGGTGCGGGAGCCGGGCGGTGCGCGCACCGCCCGGGGCGCCCCGCCGTCGCCCGGGTCCGGCCGCCGCCCGGGACCGGCCCCGCTCCTCGCGGGGGCGGCCCGTCCCCGACACCCGCCCCCGCGCGCGCTGGTTCGCCCCGGCACCGGGGCGGGTGGGCCGCCCGTCGGCCGCTGCGCCGCTCAGCCCGCGCCCTGCCCGTCGGCCACCCTGCGCGCGTACACGTCGACGAGGCCCTTGAGGGAGTCGGCGAGGTAGGCGGCGAGGAGGTGCTCGGCGGTGTCGCGGTCGCCCTGCTGGAGGGTGCGGAGGATGCGGAGGTTGCGGGCGAGGTAGGGCTCGTGGAGCCGGCGCGGGTCGTCCACGACATGGAAGGCGAGGCGGAGTTCGGCGAAGACGCTGCGCATCACCTCGTCGGTGCGGGCGCTGCCGGCGAGGGCGACGAGTGCGCGGTGGAAGTGGATGTTCGCGGTGGACACCCCTTTCCAGTCACTTTCACCGGCCGCCCGCTGCCCCTCCTCGACGGCCGCCGCGAGCCCCTCGACGGTGTACGGCGGCTCGCCGAGCCCGCGGACGACAGCGCACTCGACCAGCGCCCTGGTGCGGTAGATGTCCGCGACGTCCTCGACGGTGAGCACCCGGACGAAGACCCCTCGGTTGAGTTCGTGCACCAGCAGACGCTCGTGCGTGAGCAGCCGGAACGCCTCGCGCAGCGTGTTCCGGGAGACGCCGAGGGCGCCGCCGATGCTGTCCTCGGACAGCCTGGTGCCGGGCGGGAAGAAGCCTTCGGCGATGCGGGTCCGGAGGATGTCGGAGACCCGTTCGGCGGTGCTGGTGCGCCCCAGGAGGGCTCGGTCGTCGGACAGTTCCGTCAGCTCTGCCATGCCCGGAATTCAACCGCAGTCACCGGGACGAAACAACAGGGGTATTGAGGGATCGTTCAACGATCCTCTACCTTGTCGGACAGGCGCCGCCCGGCACGACCGCACACGCACCGGCGGCCGGCACTACGGCGTCCATCGCTTGCGCACGGCACGGCTCGGTCCCCCAGCACTCCCCGTCCCGCACTGCGAGGTGCCCATGAGCACGACTCCTCCGTCCCATGCCCCGACCGCCGATACAGCGCCCGTCGCGGGCGAACCCCCCACTCAGGACGGCGCGTTCGGCTGGCTGCGCGCCCTCGGACCGCGCGGCCGGCGCGCGTTCGGCGGCGCGTTCGGCGGCTACGGTCTCGATTCCTACGACTACTTCACCCTGCCGCTCAGCATGGTCGCGCTGGCCGCCTCGTTCGGCCTCGACAGCGGCCGGACGGGCCTGTTGACCACCGTCACCCTGGTCGTCTCCGCGATCGGCGGCGCTCTCGCCGGTGTGCTCGCGGACCGCATCGGCCGCGTCCGGGCGCTGCTGATCACCGTCGTGACCTACGCGGTCTTCACCGTCGCGTGCGGGTTCGCGCCCAACTACGAGACGCTGCTGGTGTTCCGCGCCCTGCAGGGCCTCGGCTTCGGCGGCGAGTGGGCGGTCGGCGCCGTCCTGGTCGCGGAGTACGCGGCCCCCCGGCACCGCGGGCGCACGCTCGGCGCGGTGCAGAGTGCCTGGGCCGTCGGCTGGGGCCTGGCGGTGCTGGTCTACACGCTGGTGTTCGCGTTCCTCGGCGACGACCTCGCCTGGCGCGTCATGTTCTGGACCGGAGCGCTCCCCGCGCTGCTCGTGGTGTGGGTGCGGCGGCGGGTGCAGGACGCGCCGGGAGCGACCGCGGCCCGCGAGAGGAGTGCGGACAAGGGCTCGTTCGCCGCCATCTTCAGGCCGGGCACCGCGGGGTCCCCGGGACTGCTGCGCACCACCGTGTTCGCGGTCCTGCTCTCCACCGGCGTCCAGGGCGGCTACTACACGCTGGCGACCTGGGTGCCCACCTACCTGAAGGCGGAGCGCGGCCTGTCGGTCGTCGGGACGGGCGGCTACCTGGCCCTGCTCATCTCGGGCGCCTTCGCCGGCTACCTCACCGGCGGCCACCTCACCGACCGGCTGGGCCGCAAGCGCACCATCCTGCTCTTCGCGGTCCTGTCGGCGGGGTGCATCCTCGCCTACGCCAACATCCCGGGCGGGGCCGACACCCTTCTGCTGGTGCTCGGCTTCCCGCTCGGCTTCTGCATGTCGGCGATCTTCAGCGGCTTCGGCTCCTTCCTGAGCGAGCTGTACCCGGCGGAGGTCCGCGGCACCGGTCAGGGCTTCACGTACAACACGGGACGGGCCGTGGGCGCGGTGTTCCCCACCACGGTCGGCTTCCTGGCGGACGGCTGGGGCGTGGGCGGGGCTCTCGTCTTCGGGGCCGTCGGCTACGCCCTGGCCGGTCTGGCCCTGCTCGGGCTGCCCGAGACGCGGGGCAGGGAGCTGCTGTGAACGACACCGCCCCCGTCGCCCCGCGCCCCCTCGCCGAACCGCCCGCCGAGGTCCGGGACGCCCCCGCACGCGCGTGGACGCCCGCGGAGGCGCGGCACCGGTTCCGCTCCGGCCTGTCCCGGCCCACGGCGGGCGTCGCCGCGGGCCACACCCAGGCCAACCTCGTTTCGGTTCCGGCCGACTGGGCGTACGAGATGCTGCTGTTCTGCCAGCGCAACCCCAAGCCGTGCCCGGTCCTCGACGTCACGGACGCCGGCGCCTGGACGACACCGCTCGCCCCCGGCGCGGACCTGCGCACTGACCTGCCGCTCTACCGGGTCTGGGACCACGGGGAACTGGCGGACGAGCCGACCGACGTGCTCGCCCACTGGCGGCCCGACCTGGTCTCCTTCCTGATCGGATGCAGTTTCACCTTCGAGTGGGCGCTGGAGGGCGCGGGGGTGCCGCTGCGCCACGTCGAGCAGGGCCGGAACGTCTCGATGTACGTCACGGCGCGGCAGTGCCGCCCGGCCGGGCGGCTGCGCGGACCGATGGTGGTGTCCATGCGTCCGGTGCCGCCCCGGCACCTGGCCGCGGCCATCCGGGAGAGCAGCCTGCTGCCCGCCGTGCACGGCAGTCCGGTGCACTGCGGCGAACCCTCGGGGCTGGGCATCGAGAGCCTCGCACGCCCCGACTTCGGCGATCCGGTGGTCGCGGCCCCGGACGACATCCCGGTGTTCTGGGCCTGCGGCGTGACACCGCAGGCCGCCGTGATCGCGTCCCGTCCGCCCTTCGCGATCACCCACGCGCCGGGGAGGATGTTCCTCACGGACGCCCGTGACGAGCAGTACCGAGTGGCCTAGCAGGGCCGGAAGAGGAGACAGGGCATCCCATGACCCCGATCGATCTCAACGCCGATCTCGGCGAGGGTTTCGGCCGCTGGCGGCTGACCGACGACGAACAGCTGCTGTCCGTCGTCACCAGCGCCAACGTGGCCTGCGGTTTCCATGCCGGGGACGCCGCCACGATGCGCCGGGTGTGCGACCAGGCCGTCGAGCGCGGGGTCAGGATCGGCGCGCAGGTGTCCTACCGCGACCTGGCGGGGTTCGGACGGCGCGCGATGGACGTGCCCTCCGGGGAACTCGCGGCCGAAGTGGCCTACCAGATGGGCGCCTTGGAGGTCTTCGCGCGTGCGGCGGGGTCCCGGGTCGCGTACGTGAAACCGCACGGCGCGCTGTACAACCGGGTCGTGCACGACGAGGAGCAGGCCGCGGCGGTGGTGGAGGGTGTCGTGCTCGCGGGCGCCACCCTGCCCGTGCTCGGGCTGCCGTCCTCGCGGTTGCTGAAGGTGGCCGAGCGGGCCGGACTGCCCCCCGTCACCGAGGCCTTCGCCGACCGCGCCTACACCGAGCAGGGCACCCTCCTGCCCCGCGAGCGGGAGGGCGCGGTCCTCACCGACGCCGACGCCGTCGTGGAGCGCTCGCTGGGGCTGGCCCGGGACGGGTGGGTCGCCGCCCGCTCCGGGGAGCGCGTCGACGTCCGTGCCCGATCGCTGTGCCTGCACGGGGACACGCCGGGCGCGGTCGGGCTGGCCCGCCGGGTGCGCGAGCGGCTGGAGTCCTCGGGCGTGCGGGTGGAGGCGTTCGCGTGACGGCCGGCGCGACGGACCGGCCGGCCCACCCGGTGTCCGCAGGCACCGGGTTCCGGGACGGCCGCGGGGCGGCCCCGGCGGACACGCCGCCAGGAACGCGTGCGGAAACCCGCCTCCGGCCGCCGCCCCGCTCCACGGCTGTGCGGGTCCTCCCGGTCGGGGACCGCGCGCTGCTCGTGGAGGTCTCCTCGGGCGATGCCGCCCAGGCCCTGCACGCCGAACTGCTGCGGCGCCGGTCGGAGGGGTCCCTGGTGGTGCGCGAGATCGTCCCGGCCGCCCGCACGGTGCTGCTGGAGGGACTCGACGACGCGGCCCGGGTCGCGGAGCGGCTGCCCGGCTGGGAGATCCCGCCGCCGGGCGCGACCGCGGACGCGGAGGTCGAGATCCGCGTCCGGTACGACGGCCCCGACCTCGCGGACGTGGCGGCCGCATGGGGGGTGCCGGTGCACCGGGTGCCGGCCCTCCACGCCGCGGCCCGGTTCCGGGTGGCCTTCTGCGGGTTCGCGCCCGGCTTCGGGTACCTGACGGGGCTCCCGGACCGGTACGGCGTGCCCCGCCGGGCGACCCCGCGCACCTCGGTCCCCGCGGGATCGGTGGCGCTCGCGGGCCCGTACACCGGGATCTATCCGCGCAGTTCGCCGGGCGGCTGGCAGTTGATCGGCACGACGGACGCGGTCCTGTGGGACCACGCGCGCGTGCCGGCCGCCCTGCTGGCACCGGGCACTCGGGTCCGCTTCGTCCCGGTGGGCGGCCGATGAGCGACCGGGCCCTCGCGGTGGTGCGGGCCGGCGCCCTGACCACCGTCCAGGACCGGGGCCGGCCCGGTCACGCCCACCTCGGCGTGCCGCGCTCCGGAGCGCTCGACGCCCCCGCGGCGGCACTGGCCGGCCGCCTCGTCGGCAACGGCGTCGGCGCGGCCGTGCTGGAGACCACCCTCGACGGCTGTTCCCTGCGCCCGCGTTCGGCGGTCGTCGTGGCGGTGACGGGAGCGCCCTGCCCGGTCACGGTGGACGGCCGTCCGGCCGCCTGGGGGGCACCCGTCCGGGTGCCCGCGGGCGCCCTCCTGGACGTCGGTCCGGCGCGCGCGGGAGTGCGCTCCTACGTGGCCGTGTGCGGCGGGGTGGCGGTGGAACCGGTCCTCGGCAGCCGGTCCACCGACCTCCTCTCCGGCCTCGGCCCCCCGCCGCTGACGGCCGGGACGGTGCTTCCGCTGGGCCGCCCGGTCGCCCCCCACGCGCGCGTGGACGTGGTCCCGCAGCCCGCCCCGCCCGCGGAACTGGTCCTGCGGGTGAGGCCCGGCCCCCGCGCGGAGTGGTTCACCGCGGCGGCGCTGCGGACCCTGACGAGCCGGGTCTACCGGGTGTCGGCGGCGAGCAACAGGATCGGGCTGCGCACGGACGGACCGGTGCTGGACAGGGCCGTCGCCGGTGAACTCCCCAGCGAGGGCATGGTGCTGGGCGCCGTGCAGGTGCCGCCGGACGGCCGGCCCGTGGTGTTCCTCGCCGACCATCCGACGACCGGGGGCTATCCGGTGATCGCGGTCGTCCCGGAGGAGGACCTGGCCGCCGCCGCCCAGGCCCGCCCGGGGACTCCGGTGCGCTTCGTGGCGGCGCGCCGGCGCTGAGAAGGGGCCGGCCCGCGCGTGGGGAGGCGGCACCGGGCGCCGGCGCGGCTCCGGCGGACCCCGGAGCCCGTGCCCGTGCGCGGGCCCGTGCGGGGACGCGGGGCGCCCCGCCTGCGACGGCACGCGCGCTCCGCCCGGCCCGCCTCCCGCCGCGCGCGCGGCGAACCGCCGCCGGTCGGCGGCTCTCCCGGTGGGCGCGCCGGAGGGCCGGAGGGCCGGCTCCTCACGCCGCGTCGGGCCGTTCGGTCACCGCCAGGGCGGCCAGCGCGGCGGACACCGCGTGTGCCGTCCGGAGGTCGAGGCGGGCACTGGTGCCGCGGGCCCGGTGGCGGACCTCGGACGCGGCCAGGGTGAGCAGTTGGGGCAGCAGGTCGGTGCACCGGCGTGCCACCCAGCCCGTTCCGGCCGTGGCGAGCCACCGCAGGCTCGCCGACCGTGTGGGCGCGGCGGACTCCGGCTCCGCCGCGGGCGCCGACCCGGTGGCGACGCCCCGTTCGGCGAGCAGGGCGTGGAAGCGCAGGGCGAGTTGGCGGTGCCCCCGCTCCCCCGGGTGCAGCCGGTCCGCGCTCCACAGGGACCGGTCGGTCAGCCAGTCCTCCTCCGCGGCGTGCAGGTGCAGCGCGCCGTGGCGTTCGGAGAGGGCGTGCACGACCGCGTTGACCGCCCGCTGGCGCCGGGCCAGCGGGCGGGCGAGCGCTCCGGGCAGTCCGAGCATCGAGCCGGGGTCCGGCAGGCAGGCCGTCATCACGAGGGCGCCCCGCGCGCGGAACAACCCGTAGACGGTGTCGAGGCGTTCGGCCACCGAGGGGATGTCGAAGGTGCACCGCAGGGTGTCGTTGACGCCGATGACGACGGAGACGACGTCGGGCCGCAACGACAGCGCGACCGGGGTCTGCCTCTCCAGGACGTCCCGGGTCTGTGCCCCGCTGAGCGCGAGGTTGGTGAACTCCACGGCCGTGTCACGGGGAGCGAGGCCGCGGGCGAGGAGCGCGGCCCAGCCACGACGGCTTTCCCCGACGGGGTCGCCCACTTCTTCCGTGAGCGAGTCGCCGAGGGCGACGAAGCGGAGCGGTCTCATGCCACGCCCTTCCGGGACGGCTCGAACTCGAGGGACCGCAGGGCCAGTCGAGACCGCTCCGGCTCCCGGGACCGCCCGGGCTCCGGAACCGGCGGACCGGGCCGGGACCCGCCGTCGTCACCGTTGCGGGCGGCGGCCGGGACCGGGGCGTCGTGCGCGGCGAGGAAGCCGGCGACGGCTGCGTCCCAGCCGAAGCACTCGGCACGCGCGCGGGCCGCCGCGCGGCGCTCCCGCGCGGCCCGTCCGAGCAGCCGCTCCACCGCGTCGGCGAAGGAGTCCCCGCTGTCCGCGGCGGTCGCTCCGGCGGAACCGACCACCTCGGGCAAGGCGGAGAGCGAGCTGGCGACGACGGGCGTGCCGCAGGCCATGGCCTCCAGCGCGGCCAGGCCGAAGGTCTCGGCCGGCCCCGGCGCGAGGCACACGTCGGCCGACGCCTGGAGCGCGCCGAGCGAGGCGCGGTCGGCGACGTGTCCGAGGAAGCGGACGGGCAGGCGCCGTTCCCGCGCCCGCTGTTCGAGGCGGCTCCTCAGCGGCCCGTCTCCGGCGACGACGAGCACGGCGCGCCGTCCGCGCCGCAGGAGCGCCTCCAGGGCGTCGAGCGCCGTTCCGGGCCTCTTCTCGACGGAGAGCCGGGAGCACAGGACGAGCAGGAGCTGGTCCTCGCTCGCGTGGCGGGCCCGCAGCGCCGGGTCCCGGAGGGAGGGGTGCCGTCCCTCCAGGTCCACGCCGAGAGGGGCGCGCACGACGTTGCGGGCGCCGATGCGGACGAACTCGCGTTCGGCGAACTCGGTGGTGCACACCACGCGGGCGTAGCTGTGAGCGGTCCGGGCGTTGAGGGCGTCGGCGGTCCGGCGGGCCGCCCCCTCGGGCAGTCCCCAGGTGCGCAGGACGCCGTCGGCGCTCTCGTGGGAGACCATCAGCGCGGGTACCCGGGCGCGCCGGGCCCAGGCGCCGGTCCAGCGCAGGGTGGTGCGGTCGGACACCTCCAGGCGGTCGGGGGCGAGCGACTCGAGCAGCCGTGCCACCCGGCGCCGGTCGGTGAGCACGCGGTAGCCGCCGGTGCCGGGCAGCGCCGGTCCGGGCAGGGTGATCACGCGTCCCTGTTCGGTGGTGCGGTCGCCCGCCCGTTCGCCGGGCACGACGAGCACCGGTTCGTGACCGGCCGCCAGGTAGCCGGCGCCCAGTTCGCGCAGGGCGGTGCGCAGGCCGCCGGAGGCGGGGGCCACGAAGTTGGCCAGCCGGACGATCCTGAGACTCATGCGGCCACCGGCTTCCGCGCTGACAGGACGCTCTCGTAGTGGCCGATGAGCTGGTCGCCGACGGCGGCCCAGGTGCGGCCCTCGACCTTCGCGCGGCCGGCCGCTCCGTAGGCGGCCCGCAGGGCGGGCCGGGCGGCCAGCGTCCGCACCGCCTCCCGGACGGCGTCGCCGTCGCGGGGCGGGACGAGCAGTCCGGTGCGGCCGTGGTCGACGAGGTCGAGGGGGCCGCCGGCGGCGGGGGCCACGACGGTCACCCCGCTGGCCATCGCCTCCTGCACGGTCTGGCAGAAGGTCTCGAACGGCCCGGTGTGCGCGAAGACGTCCAGCGAGGCGAAGACGCGGGCGAGGTCGTCACCGGTGCGCCGGCCGAGGAAGACCGCGCCGGGGAGCGCGGCGCGCAGGGCGCCGTCGCTGGGACCGTCGCCGACCACGACGACGCGGACACCGTCGAGCCCGCAGACCCCGGCGAGCAGGTCGACCTGCTTCTCGGGGGCGAGCCGGCCGACGTAACCGACGATCACCTCGCCGTTCGGCGCCAGTTCGCGGCGCAGCGCGGTGTCCCGCAGCGCGGGCCGGAAGCGGACCGTGTCGACGCCCCGCGCCCACAGCCGCACCCGGGGAACGCCGTGCGTCTCCAGCTCCGCCAGGGCGGCGCTGGAGGGGGCGAGCGTCACGTCGGCCGCGGCGTGCACGGAGCGGATGCGCCGCCACGCGGTGGCCTCGCCGGCGCTGATGTAGGTACGGGCGTACCCGGCGAGGTCGGTCTGGTAGACGGCGACGGCGGGGATGCCCAGGCGGGAGGCGGCGGCCATCCCGCGGACGCCGAGGACGAAGGGGCCGGCCAGGTGGACGATGTCCGCGCGGTGCCCGGTGATGGCCGCGGCCACCCGCCGGCTGGGCAGGGCGACGCGGACCTGGGGGTAGCCGGGGAGCGGCAGGGAGGGGACCCGGACGACGGGGCAGGGGGCGAGGGCGTCGGGTCCGTCACCGGCGGAGGCGGCCGGGGCGACGACGAGGGGGGTGTGACCGCGCTCGACGAGGTGCCGGGCGGTCTGGAGCGCGCAGTGGGCCACGCCGTTCACATCGGGGGGAAAGGATTCGGTCACGATGACGACACGCATACGGGAGTTCTCGCCGTACGGGACGTGCCCACGTCAACGTCGATCTTTGCGAACAGTGAACGTCCCGTGAGCGTTGCGCTCCGCCCCCGTCCAGGTCAGCCCACGTCCACGCGGCCCGGGGCCGCGGGCCACCGGACGTTCACACGGCGGGCATGTCGGGGCCGATCCGGCTTCTGACGGCTGTCTGGACCTCGGCCTCCTCGGCCGGATCCGCCGCCAGGCGGCGCAGTTGGTCCACCACGCGCGCGTCACCCGTCTCGGCGTGCCGTGCGGCGGTCTCCCGGGTGGTCTCCTCGCAGTCCCACAGGCATTCCACGGCGAAGCCGGCCGGGAAGGAGGGATCGGTGGCGGCGAGGGCCCGGGCCGCCCGCTGCCGCAGGTGCGACGAGGCGGTCTCCCGGTAGATGTGGCGCAGCACCGGGGCGGCGCAGGCGATGCCGAGCCGTCCGGTGCCGTCCACGAGGGTCCACAGGGTCGGCGCGTCGGGCCCTTCGCCCCGGACGGCCTCGCGCAGGGCGGCGAGGACCAGGTCGCGGTCCTGCGCTCCGCCGCGGCAGGCGAGGACGCGGCCGGCGGCGGCCCCGAGGGCGTCCGGCCGGAAGGCCCAGCCGCGGGCCCGGTCGACGGCGGCCACGCCGCGCATCCGTTCGAAGGCGTCGACGGCCGCCTCGGCGACGCCCGCCGAACCGTCCGCCACGGCCGCCTCGATCAGGTCGAGGGCGGAGGGGTCCTCGCTCTCGGCGAGATAGCGCAGCGCGGTGCAGCGGGCTCCCTCCCCGCCGTGGCGCGCCGCCTCGACGATCTCGGGACGGTCCTCGGGGGCGGCGACGGCGGTGAGACAGCGGGCGGCCGGCACGTGGAGCGCGGCGCCGCGGTCGATGCCCTGCTGCGCCCAGTCGAAGACGGCCTGGACGCTCCAGCCGGGTCGCGGCCCGGAGGGCCGCATCTGGCGCTGCCAGCGGTCGAAGGAGCCGGCCTCCTGCGCGGCGCGCACCCGTGACGCGACGGACGGGCGCGGGTCGTCGGCCCACAGCCGCCAGGGCCGCGGCTCGAAGGCGTCGCGCACGGCGGCGGCGAGCGCCGCCTCGCCCTGCGGGTCGGCGGGGAAGCGGGCGAGGGTGGGGGCGGCGAGCGCGCGCAGACCGGCGTCGTCGTCGCGCAGGGCGAGTTCGTCGAGGGCCCACGCCCAGTTGGTGCCGGTGGCGGCGTACCGGCGCAGCAGCGCGAGCGCGTCCGGCCTGCCGTACGAGGCGAGGTGTCCGAGCACGGCGAGGGCCAGTCCGGTGCGGGACTCGCAGTCGTCGAGCACGTCCTCGGCGTCGAACAGGTGCCTCTCGATCTCGTCGAGCCCGCCGGCGAGATCGAGGTACAGGCGGGCGTAGTACAGGGAGCGGTTCTCCACCTGCCAGTCGTGGCGGGGGTCCCGCAGCACACAGTGGTTCAGCGCCGCGAGCGCCTCGGCGCGCGGTGCGGTGAGCGCGTGCAGCGTGCCGTCGCCGCGGCCCCGCTGGAGCAGGCCGAGCAGCGTACCGCTGGGCGCTATGACCGGATCGAACATGGGAAACAGCCTCACATCAAGCGTCGACGCAACCGGGATCGTGCATTACCTGGCCGCGTGACAACACGTCGGGGCGCCCGCCGTCTCTTGCTTGCCGAAGACCATCTTCCTCTGCCTCTCGTCGGTGGCCCATGCGGGCCGCGTCACGGCCCGCGCGGTGCGGCGAAACCTGCCCAGCCATCACGTCCGTGAATCACGTCGTCATGATGACTCGGCAGTTCTTCCTGCCGCGACCGTATTTCCGGCGGCCCCGTACCGCCTCCCTTTTTCCGTGCGTTCCGCCTGGTCAGGGCGTTGCCGTCAGTGTGCGCCGAACAATTCGACGAGGTCCGCCTTGGCGAACATGCGGGCCGTGTCGACCGCCGAGGGAGTGCCGGCGGCCGGATCGGCTCCGGCGGCCAGCAGCACCCGGATCACCGCGTCCTCCCCCTTGAAGACGGCGCCGGCGAGGGGCGTCTGCCCGCGGTCGTTGACGCGGTCGGCCTCGGCGCCGCGGTCGAGCAGGGCGCGGACGGCGTCCGCGTGGCCGTGGTAGGCGGCGAGCATCACGAGCGAGTCGCCGCGGTCGTTGGTGAGGTTGGCCGGGACGCCCGCGTCCACGTACGCCACGAGCGCCTCCGTCTCGCCGCGCCGCGCCAGATCGAAGATCCTGGTCGCGAGCTCCACGACCTCGGGGTCGGGGGCTTCACTCATCGGGGCGGACCACCTCTCGCTGCAACCGTTCGGGTGAATCGACAGAGTACTGGCTCCCCGGCACATGACGGACACCCGCCCAGGCAAAGATCACAAAGGGTGCGCACGGAGCAAAAGAGCAGCTCAGGCGGCCCAAGCAGGCTCGACCGCGCGGGTGAAAACAGCCGTAATTCACCCACTTGCACCTTTTATCGTATGGATACATGCTGTGATCCTGGAACAACTCATGGTGACTGTCCCCACGAACCAGGAGAGCTCAAATGATTCTGTCCATGTCAGGCGTCGTCCTTCTCGGCATCATCGTCTTCCTCTTCTTCAAGAAGGACGGACTGAAGGCGTCGCACGCCCTGGTGGCCGCACTCTTCGGCTTCTACCTCGCGAGCACGGCCATCGCGCCGAGCATCAAGGCCGGCGGGGAGAGCCTGGCGGGCCTCCTCGGCGGGATCAAGTTCTGACGTCGTCCCCCACCTCGTACGCACCTTCAGGAGACAGCAGTGGCCCGGCGCCCTCTCCCCCGCATCCTCGTCAACGGCAACGCGCAGATCGCCAAGAGCCGGGAGCTGGCCCGGACGGCAGCCGACAGCGCCACCGATGTCCTCCATCCACTCATCACGGTCACCCGTGGACTGCGCCGGCTGGCAGCCGCCGGGCGGCGCAAGTGGGCCGCCACCCCCAAGGACCGGCGAGGACCGCTGCTGTTCCTGGTGGCCTCGGTGGTCCTGGTGGTGGCACTGGTGCCGTACGGACCGCTGCTCGCCGTCATCAGCCTGATGGCGGCGGCAGCCTGGACCGGCCGGGAGCACACCCCGCCGGCCCCGACCGGCCCCGACGAGGCGCAGACCGGCCGCCTCCAGTCGCTCTACGACGCCCTCGTGCCGTACTTCTCCGCGGCCGAGGACCCCGCTCCCCTCTACGCCCACGGCGGGGACTGGGAGAAGGCGTTCGGCTCCTACGAGTTCGACGACGACGGGCGTCTGAGCCGGCTGGTGATCCGCTACCCGGCGTACTTCACCGACGGTGAACCGGACGCCCGCGCGCGGATCGAGCAGGTGCTGCACGCCAAGTCGGGCCGCGGACGCGAATACCGCTTCGCGTGGGACGAGGAGGGCAACGAACTCGCCGTCACCGTCCTCGCGCCGCTGCCCACCGACATCGCCGCCCAGCGCTTCGTCACCGCGCCCGGCGAGACGGTCCTCGGCATCACGGACCCGGCAGACGTCCAGCGCACCCTCCCCCTCGGCTACGGCGAGGAACGGCGGGACGTGCCGCCGGTCGTCTGGCGCACCGGCGTCCGCTCCACGGAGCCCCACCTGCTGATCACGGGCGAACCGGGCACGGGCACCACCACCCTCGTGCGGTCCATCGCCCTCCAGGCCCTCCGGCACGGCGACGTCCTCGTCGTCGACGGCGGGGGCACCGGCGAATACGCCTGCCTGACCGGACGGGACGGCGTCCTCGCCGTCGAGTGCGCGACGGCCGGGGCGCTCGGCAGCCTGGAGTGGGCCGCGCACGAGACGGAGCGCCGGCTGATCTCCGCGAACCGGGCGCTCCAGGCGGGACACCCCGCTCCCGACGACATCAAGCGCCCGCTCTGGATCCTCGTCGACCGCCCGACGGCGCTGGCCCACCTGGCCTCGGCGGACGGCGGCCCCGACCCGCAGTCACTGCTCCAGGTGCCGCTGCGGCACGGGCGCG
This sequence comes from Streptomyces sp. NPDC048566, assembly GCF_043199735.1. Taxonomy (NCBI): domain Bacteria; kingdom Bacillati; phylum Actinomycetota; class Actinomycetes; order Kitasatosporales; family Streptomycetaceae; genus Streptomyces; species Streptomyces sp. NPDC048566. The sequence continues at coordinate 647,259 of NZ_JBICWL010000002.1, read as the reverse complement.
CGGCCGGCGTCACGGTCGTGATCGCCGAGCACGTCGAGCACCTCGACCTCCTCGGCGACGCGGTCCGGCACAACACCCGCGCGCGCGTGGTGCTCGGGCCCGTACCGGCGAGCAGGCTGGAGGCGGTCCTGGGCGCGCCCGCGCACACCACCCCGGCCCCCGACGTACCGCCGGGGCGCGGTTACGCCCGGCTCGGCGCGGGACCGGTGCTGCGTCTGCAGGTGCCGGCCACCCCGGACCCCTACGACGACGCGACCAGCGAGGCACACCGCACGGCGGTGCTCGATCTGCTGCCCGAGCGGACCGCGCCCGCGGAGCGGGAGCCGGTGGCGTCCGAGGCCGCCGGGGTGGCCGGGGTGGCCGTCGCGGAGGGATAGGACCGCCGGCCGTGCCGTCCGCCCGTCCCACGGCGGACGGCACGGCCGGAACCGCCCGCTCCCCGGCGGGCCCGCGGCCCTCAGGCCACGAACGTCCGCGGGCCGTCGTCTCCCCCGGTGGCGCCGGTCTCCACGAGGCGGGCCGCCGCGGCGAGCCGCACCGCGGCCTCGTCGGCGACCGCCCCGCCCACCGTGAACGGCAGCCGCACGTACCCCTCGAAGGCGCCGTCCACCCCGAACCGCGGGCCGGAGGGCACCCGCACACCGACCCGCTCGCCGGCCTCCGCGAGCCGCGATCCGGACAGCCCGCCCGTGCGGACCCACAGGGTCAGCCCACCGCGCGGCACCGAGAACTCCCATCCGGGCACCTCCCGGTGCAGCGCGGCGACCAGCGCGTCCCGGTTCTCCCGTGCCTGCGCCCGCCGGATACCGACCGCGTCCTCCCAGCCCCCGGTGCTGAGCAGCCAGTTCAGCGCCAGCTGCTCCAGGACCGGGGTGCCCAGGTCGGCGTAGGCGCGGGCGGCGACCAGGGAGCGGATGACGTCGGGGGCGGCGCGCACCCAGCCGATGCGCATGCCCGCCCAGAATGCCTTGCTGGCGGAGCCGACCGTGATCACGGTCGAACCCGCCGGGTCGAAGCCGCACACCGGCCGGGGCATCGCGACGTCGTCGTCCAGGTGCAGTTCGCTCATCGTCTCGTCGACGACCAGCACGGTCCCCGCCGAGCGCGCGGCGTCCACCAGCCCGCGCCGCTGCTCCTCGCTCGCCAGCGCCCCGGTGGGGTTGTGGAAGTCGGCGACCACGTAGGCGAGCCGGGGTGCGGCGTCGCGCAGCACCTGACGCCAGCGGTCCATGTCCCAGCCGGCGAGTCCCTCGGCCATCGCGACGGGCACCAGCCGGGCCCCCGCCTCGCGCATCAGCTGCAGGATGTTGGCATAGGAGGGCGATTCGACGGCGATCCGCTCGCCGCGGCCCGCGAACAGGTGGCAGATCGCGTCGATGGCGCCCATCGCACCGGTGGTCACCATGATCTGTTCCGGCATGGTCGGGATGCCGCGCGCGGTGTACCGCTCGGCGAGCATGGCCCGCAGCGCGGGCAGTCCGGCCGGGTAGTCGCCATGGGTGTGCGCGTAGGGCGGCAGTTCCTCCAGGGCGCCCTGGACGCCGCGGGTCAGCCACGGCTCGGGGGCGGGCAGCGCGGCGCAGCCGAGGTCGATCATCGAACCGAGTGTCTCGGGCGGCAGCGGCTCCAGCCCCCGCGCCGGCAGCGGGTTCCCCGCGGGCACGGCGGTCCAGCTGCCCGCTCCGCGCCGGGACTCCAGGAAGCCCTCCGCCCGCAGCGCCTCGTACGCGGCGGCGACGGTGGTCCGGCTGACGGACAGGGCCAGCGCCAGCTCGCGTTCGGCGGGCAGCCGCGCGGCCACGGGCACCCGCCCCTCCAGAACCAGCAGCCGGACGCCGTCGGCGAGCGCCCGGTAGGCGGGCGGGCGGCGGGCGCCGGGGCCCGCGGGGCGCTCCTGCTGCGAGTTGAGGAGCCGGGCGAGCTGAGCGGCCCCCACCGCCGAAGTCCACTGCGCCATGATTCCAGTCCACCTTCCCGAAATTGGCCATGGATGAGACCAGTTCCCACGCCACAGAGTGACACGCGTCAGGCCACTGCCACCACCGGGGGACCCCATGAGCACACCGCCCGCGTCCGCATCCGCACCCGATCCGGCGCCGGCGCCCTCCCCGGCCACCGCGTCCCCCTCCCCCGCCCGCACCGCGCGGCCCCGGCCCCGCGGGCTCCCGCGCCGCCTCGCCAAGCTGTACGCCGGCCTCGCCCTGTACGGCGCGAGTTCGGCCCTGCTCGTGGAGGCGGGGCTCGGGCTGGAGCCGTGGAACGTCCTGCACCAGGGACTCGCGGAGCTGACCGGGCTGACGATCGGGGTCGTGTCGATCATCGTGGGCGCGGCCGTCCTGCTGCTGTGGATCCCGCTGCGCCAGCGCCCCGGACTCGGCACGGTGTCGAACGTGTTCGTGGTGGGCATCGCCATGGACGGCACCCTCGCCCTCGTGCCGGACACGCACGCCCTCGCGGCACGGATTCCCCTGCTGCTGGCGGGCGTGGTGCTCAACGGCATGGCGACGGGTCTGTACATCACGGCGTCCTTCGGGGCCGGCCCCCGGGACGGGCTGATGACCGGACTGCACCGCCGCACCGGCCGTTCGGTGCGGCTGGTGCGCACCCTCCTGGAGGTGGCGGTCGTCGCGACCGGCTTCGCCCTGGGCGGCACCGTCGGTGTGGGGACGGTGCTGTACGCCGTCGCGATCGGGCCGCTCGCCCAGTTCTTCCTGCGCGTGTTCGCCGTCCGCCCGGCACCGCGCGGCGGCACCGCGGTAACCGGCGGTCGGCCCGAGGGCGCCATACTGCCCGGATGAGCACCCGCGCACGCCACCCGTACCTCGACCACCCCGGCCCGATCCCCTTCGCCCACCGGGGCGGTTCGGCGGACGGCCTGGAGAACACGCCGGCCCAGTTCCGTCGGGCTGTGGACGCCGGGTACCGCTACATCGAGACCGACGTGCACGCCACGGCGGACGGCAGGCTGGTCGCCTTCCACGACACCACCCTCGACCGGGTGACGGACGGCGCGGGCCGGATCGCGGACCTCCCCTGGGAGGAGGTGCGCCGCGCGCGCGTGGCGGGCAGCGAGCCGGTGCCCCTCTTCGAGGAGGTGCTGGAGACCTTTCCCGAGGTGCGCTGGAACGTCGACGTCAAGGCCGAGCCGGCCCTCGTGCCCCTGCTGGACCTGATCGCCCGCGCGGACGCCTGGGACCGGGTCTGCGTCGGCTCGTTCTCCGAGGCGCGCGTCGCACGGGCCCGACACCTCGCCGGGCCGCGGCTGGCGACGTCGCTCGGCACCCGTGGGGTGCTGAACCTGCGGCTGCGTTCGTGGGGCGTGCCGGGCGCCGTGCGCCGCTCGGCGCTCGCCGCCCAGGTGCCCGAGACCCAGTCCGGCGTGCCGGTGGTCGACCGCCGCTTCGTCAACGCCGCCCACGCCCGCGGCCTCCAGGTCCACGTGTGGACCGTGAACGAACCGCAACACATGCACCGGCTCCTGGACCTGGGCGTCGATGGCATCATGACCGATCACATCGACACACTGCGCAAGGTCCTGGAAGACCGGGGCACCTGGTTCTGAGCCTCCTCGCGCGGTCCGTTCACGGGAAACGAGGGCACGGGTGAGCACGGACACCGTGCGGGCGGGGGCGGCCGACGAGTCCGCCGACCGCCGACGCGAACAGCGCGGCTGGTACTTCTACGACTGGGCCTGCTCCGTCTACTCGACGAGCGTGCTGACCGTGTTCCTCGGCCCCTATCTGACGGCCGTGGCCGAACACGCGGCGGACGGGGACGGGTTCGTCCACCCGCTGGGGGTGCCGGTGCGCGCCGGTTCCTTCTTCGCCTACGCCGTCTCCGCGTCCGTCATCGTGTCGATCTTCGTGATGCCGCTCGCGGGCGCGGCGGCCGACCGCAGCGGCCGCAAGAAACCGCTGCTCGCGGTCGCCGCCTATCTGGGCGCCGGGGCCACGACGGGCATGTTCTTCCTGGACGGCGACCGCTACCTGCTGGGCGGCGCGCTGCTGGTCGTCGCGAACGCCTCGCTGGCCGTGTCGATGGTCCTCTACAACTCCTACCTGCCGCAGATCGCACCGCCCGGGGAACGCGACGCGGTCTCCTCCCGGGGCTGGGCCTTCGGGTACGCGGCGGGTTCACTGGTGCTGATCGCGAACCTGGTCCTGTTCACCGCCCACGACACCTTCGGCGTGTCCGAGGCGACGGCCGTCCGGATCTGCCTGGCCTCCGCGGGCGTCTGGTGGGGCGCGTTCACCCTCGTCCCGCTGAAGCGGCTGCGGGACCGGCGGACGCCGGCCGCCGCGCCGGGGACCGCCCACGGCTGGCGGCAGCTGGCCGCCACCGTGCGGGACATGCGCGAAAGGCCGCTGACCCTGTCGTTCCTGCTCGCCTACCTCGTCTACAACGACGGCATCCAGACGGTCATCTCGCAGGCCTCGGTCTACGGCTCCGAGGAACTCGGGCTCAGCCAGTCGACGCTGATCGTGGCCGTCCTGCTGGTCCAGGTGCTCGCGGTGGGAGGCGCGCTCGGCATGGGCCGGCTGGCCCGCGCCTACGGAGCCAAGCGCACCATCCTCGGCTCCCTGGCCGCCTGGACGCTCACGCTCGGCGCCGGCTACTTCCTGCCGGCCGGCGCACCCGTCTGGTTCTTCGTCCTCGCGGCCGCCATCGGCCTCGTCCTCGGCGGCAGCCAGGCCCTGTCCCGCTCCCTGTTCTCGCACCTGGTGCCGCGGGGGAAGGAGGCGGAGTACTTCTCCGCGTACGAGATGAGCGACCGGGGCATGAGCTGGCTCGGTCCGCTGCTGTTCGGGCTCACCTACCAGCTGACGGGCAGCTACCGGGACGCGATCATCTCGCTGGTCGCCTTCTTCGTCATCGGTTTCGTGCTGCTCGCGCGGGTACGCGTGCGACAGGCGGTGCGCGACGCGGGCAACCCCGTACCCGAGAGGATTTAGCGTCCGGACCCAAAGAGCGGTAGTGTACGCGTTTGGCCTGCCTGCCGTACCGTTACTGCGCGTCAATGATACTGAAGCGTTGGGTGACATCTGATGTCAGATGTGACAAAGCGGGCGACGGTGGGTACAACAAGGGGCGGCTACGACGGCGACGCATGACCCTGAACGGGAATCTTTACCGCCGACCGGACGTTGACCGGATGACGACGACAGCGACACCTGTCCTGTGGGCGACAAGCCCGGGAGGCACGATTCATGAGTGAGCGAGCTCTTCGCGGCACGCGCCTCGTGGTGACCAGCTACGAGACGGACCGCGGCATCGACCTGGCCCCGCGCCAGGCCGTGGAGTACGCATGCGAGAAGGGGCATCGCTTCGAGATGCCCTTCTCGGTCGAGGCGGAGATTCCGCCGGAGTGGGAGTGCAAGGTCTGCGGGGCCCAGGCACTCCTGGTGGACGGCGACGGCCCTGAGGAAAAGAAGGCCAAGCCCGCGCGTACCCATTGGGACATGCTGATGGAACGGCGTACTCGGGAGGAACTCGAAGAGGTCCTCGAAGAGCGCCTGGCCGTCCTGCGCTCCGGCGCGATGAACATCGCGGTGCATCCGCGGGACAGCCGCAAGTCCGCCTGACCCCTCGGGGCCGAGCGGCATACCACGCACGCCGAGACCGCGGACACCGTACTCAGGTACGGGGTCCGCGGTCTCGTGCGTTCGACGACGGCCATCCCGCGTGCGAGGAACGTCCGCGGTGGAGCCGGGGGGGCAGGCGGAGCCGTGAGGGCACTCGGAGCCGGGCGCGGGGGCTGCCGGAGCACGTCGCGGGAGGCCGGACCGTGGGCGCGAGGTCTGCCGGACCACGTTGCGGGGAGGCCGGGGCCGTCCGGTGCGCACGGCCGGGAACGAACGGGCCCCGCGCTGTTCCGGGCCCGCTGCCCTCTCGCGACGACCGGCGACCGGGCCCGGCGCGGAAGGGTGTTCGGGCTGGCGGGACGGGCCGGGTACCGCGAGAGGGGCGGCTGGTGCCGCGACCGGAAAGGTTCGCCGGACGGCTCGCGGCGTCCGGTGCGGTGCAGCGCACGGTGGAGCGTCTCCCGCGTACGGGATGCACTCGGGTGATGCGACGACGCGGCGAGGCGCCGTGCCGGGCGTCGCGAGCCGGTGAACCCTTCCGGTCAGGGCACTAGCGGTTGAGCGGCGGATACGGCTCGCCGGGCTCGCGCGGTTCGTCGTGGTGGATGACCTCGCCCTGGACCACCTTGCCGTCGGGGCGGTGCATCCGGGCCTGCCGGAAGGCGCCGCCGACGGTGCCGGGTGCGGCGGCGCTCATCCTGCGGTCCAGGGCGCGCTGCGTGTACCGGCCGAGCCCCTTCTGGACGGGTGGGATCAGCAGGAGCAGGCCGAGAGCGTCGGAGATCAGCCCGGGGATCATCAGGAGCAGACCGCCGAGCATCATCAGGCCGTTGCCCCCGCCGCCCTCGGTCGAGGGCGCGACGCCGCTCTGCTGCTGTTGCAGCGTCCGGCTGAGGTTGTCGAAGGCACGGCGGCCGGCTCGCTTGATCACCACCGCTCCGAGCACGATGCCCGCCACCAGCAGCAGGAACACGGCGAAGCCACTGGTCGCGTGCGCGACGGCCACCAGCAGCCAGATCTCCAGCACCAGCCAGACCGCGACGCCGAGCGGCAGCAACGTACGCAGCCGCGAGCGCCGCGGTCGCGCGGGACGGGTGGGAGGAGGAGCGCCAGTCGTCATGCTTCCAGTGTGCCTGGGCCGGGCTCAGGACGGGATAAGCGGAAGATCAATCCCCGCTGTGGGTCGTCCGCGGCTCAGGACTGCTTGCGGCCCGTGATCCGGCCGACGCGCTCGCCGACCCCCCACGTGGTGACGCGCCACAGCGCCTCGACCAGGATGTCGCGGCTCATCTTGGAGTCGCCCAGCTCCCGCTCCACGAAGGTGATCGGCACCTCGACGACGTGGTAACCGGCCTTCACCGCCCGGCGGGCCAGGTCGACCTGGAAGCAGTACCCCTGGGAGGCGACCTCGCCGAGGCCGAGCCCCTCCAGGGTCTCCCGGCGGAAGGCGCGGTAGCCGCCCGTCACGTCGCGGATGGGCACGTCCAGCAGGACGCGGGAGTAGAGGCTGCCGCCGCGTGAGATGAACTCGCGCGACTTGGGCCAGTTGACCACCCGGCCGCCCGGCACCCAGCGCGAACCGAGCACCAGGTCGGCGCCCTTGAGCGCGGTCAGCAGGCGGGGCAGCTCCTCGGGCTGGTGGGAGCCGTCGGCGTCCATCTCGATGAGCACGCCGTAGCCGTGCTCGATGCCCCAGCGGAAGCCCGCGAGGTAGGCGGCCCCGAGGCCCTCCTTGCCCTTGCGGTGCAGCACCTGCACGTTCTCGTCGGCGGAGGCCAGCTCGTCGGCCAGCTTGCCGGTGCCGTCGGGGCTGTTGTCGTCCGCCACGAGCACGTGCGCCTCGGGCACGGCTGCGCGTACCCGGCCGACGATCTTCTTGATGTTCTCCGCCTCGTTGTAGGTCGGAATGATCACCAAGGCCGTGCCGAGCGGGCCGAACCGCCTCCCCTGGGCTTCCGCCGCGAGGGTCCCGTCGCCGTCGTTCACTGCTGCCCCTTCGAGTCCGTACGCAGGGGACCACCATAATGCGCCCGGCCTGCACCGCTGCGACGCCGCGGGAGTCCGGGGGTGTCGAATGCGGGCGAGCCGGACGGCGGGAGGGATGTGGGGGCCGAATCAACCGCTGCGGATCGGGGCCCGGCGCCCTTCGGGCCGACCAGGGGCCCGCTGGCTGCGGGTCGACCGAAAGCCGTTGTCTACTGGACGTCCGGGCCCCACCCGGGTCGCACCTGCCGACTTGTCGGAACGTTCCCTCGCCTCGCTGCGCGGGCGCTGGGCCTGGCTGCCAGCGGTGGTGCGCCGGTGCGGCACACCACCCCTGACCCAGCGGCACCGCGAGGCCGTGCGGAAGTTCCCCGGTCGGACGTCCGGTGGTGGACCCGGCCGAACCTACCGGCCCCCCGCGCCCGGCTGTCAACACTCCCGTGAGCTGCACGTTGTCCGGCCGCGACCGGGCGGGCCCGGAGGATGCCCAGGTCGCGCGACGCGGGCGCGGACCGCGCTCCCGCCCGCGCGGCCCCGGGACATCACTCGTTAGGCCGTACGAATACCGTTCGTCCGCCGACCACGGTGCGCAGACAGACCGGCAGGTCGTTCCCGGGCGTCAGATCGGGCAGTCCCGGGGTGCCGGAACGCGGGTCGGTGGACCAGCGCGCGACCCGGTCGTCGGGGGCCTGCACGACCAGTTCGGCGGTGCGCCACACGGCGTAGTCGGCGGGCGCGCCCGGCACCAGGACGCCGGCGTCGTCCCGGCCGACGGCGCGCCAGCCGCCCCGGGTGTGGGCCGTGAAGGCCGCGCGGACGGACACCCGGTGGTCGGGGTTGCGGTGGAAGGCCGCGGCGCGGACCGTGCCCCAGGGGTCGAGCGGGGTGACGGGGCTGTCGGAGCCGAAGGCCAGCGGCACGCCGGCCCGCAGCAGGGCGGCGAAGGGGTTGAGCGTCCGCGCGCGCTCGGCGCCCAGGCGCCGGGCGTACATGCCCTCGTCGCCGCCCCAGAGCGCGTCGAAGGCGGGCTGCACGGAGGCGGTGAGGCCCAGTTCGGCGAAGGCCGCGACGGTCTCGGGGGTGAGCATCTCCGCGTGCTCGACGCGGTGCCGTGCGGCGCGGACGCGGGCCGTGCCGACCTTCTCGGCGGCGGCGCGGACGCCCTCGGCCACGGAGGCGACGGCGGCGTCCCCGATGGCGTGGAAGCCCGCCTGGAGGCCCGCCTCGGTGCAGGCGACCACGTGGGCGGCCACCGCGTCGGTGTCCAGGTGGGCGACGCCGGTGTGGCCGGCGTCCAGGTAGGGCCTGCTCAGGCACGCGGTGTGCGACCCGAGGGAGCCGTCGACGAACAGGTCGCCGGCGGCGCCGACCGCGCCGAGGGCACGGGCCTTGTCCACGTCGCGCTCCGCCCAGTAGCCGACGACGCGCGGACCGGCGCTCTGCGCGGCGAGCCGCAGCAGGCCGGTGAAGTCCTCCTCGGAGGAGATCTCGGGTCCGGCGCACTCGTGCACGGAGCCGATGCCGAGCGAGGCGGCGTGGGCGAGGGCCGCCCGCTGGGCCTCGGTGCGCTGGGCCGCGCCCACCGCCCCGAGGGCCGCGGCGCGCACCGCGTGGTGGGCGTCGCCGGTCAGCGGTCCGTCCGGGGCGAACCCGCCGCGCGCGGTGACACCGGGGACCAGGTCCAGGAGCGCGGTGGTGGCCACGGCGGAGTGCACGTCGATGCGCGAGAGGTAGAGGGGGCGCCCGGAGGCGGCCGCGTCGAGTTCGGCGCGGGTCGGGGGCCGGCCGCCGGGCCAGCGGGCCGCGTCCCAGCCGTGGCCGAGCAGGACCCGGTCGGCGGGGCGGGCGGCGGCGAAGGCGCGGACGCGGGCGAGGGCCGCGTCCAGGGAGGGGGCGTCGGACAGGTCGAGGCCGGTGAGCGCGAGCCCGGTCGCCGTGGTGTGCACGTGGGCGTCGGTGAACGCGGGGGTCACCAGGGCGCCTTCCAGGTCCACGACCTCGTCGACCCTGGCGGCGAAGGCGTCGGCGGCTCCCTCCGAGCCGACCCAGGCGACCTGGCCCCGCTCGACGACCATGGCGGTGGCGAAGGGATCCGCGGGGCTGTGGACTTCTCCACCGCGCAGCAGCACGGTGACCGACGGGGCGGTGCTCTCACTCATGGGGACAGTCTCCCGCCTCCGGCCCGCCGCCCGTCGCCCGGGTGGCCGCCCGCGTCCCGCGCGCACGCCGGCCGAGGCGGGGCGGCGGGCAAGGACGCCGCCTACCCCGCTGCGGTCGGCGGGCGGCCGGTGCCGGTCCGGGGGTCAGATACGCGGAGGCCGCGCCTCGTACGGGGTCGACAGGGCGACCGTCGTACGGGTGGACACGCCCGCCAGGGTGCGCAGCCGCGCCAGCAGTTCCTCCAGCTCGTGCGGCGTGGAGACGCGCACCTTGAGGATGTAGTTCTCGTCGCCGGCGACGCTGTGGCAGGCCTCGATCTCCGGTACGCCGGCGAGCCGTTCGGCGATGTCGTCGGGGGCGCTCGGGTCGAACGGTTTCACCGAGATGAAGGCGGTCAGGGGCAGCCCGACCGCCTCCGGGTCGACGACCGCGGCATACCCGCGGATGACGCCCCGCTGCTCCAGCCGGCGCACCCGCTGGTGCACGGCGGACGTGGACAGGCCCGTGGCCTTGCCCAGGTCGGTGTAACTCATCCGCCCGTCTGCGACGAGCAGCTGCACGATCTGTCGGTCCAGCTCCTCCATGGCGCAAGAACCTACAGGGCGCCGCATCCTCGGGACACTCGGCGGCGCAGGTCATGGCCGGTTCGTGATGATGTGGCCCGCCGCCGCGGGTGCGCCGCCGGGCGGGCACGTCCGCCGGGCCGGACACCTGCACGCGGCATGTGACGAAGGCCACACGCGGGCGACAGGGTCTGTGACGGTCTCGTGATTACCGCGGGGACGTGACGGGAAGTGCTTGCTGTGGTCGAGGTCGCAGTGCCTTGTCGGCCCACCCGAGGGGGAGAATCCCATGCAGAGTGTCAAGCGCCCTGGTCGTACCGCGCCCAAGCGGCAGCAGCCCGTGTTCGAGCCCGAGCCGGAGGGCGTCGAACGCGACGCGCCGGACGGCGACGGCTTCGACGCGTACGACACCTTCGAGATGTACCGGGTGATCTGCCCGGACTGCGCGCAGCCGATCGCGCTGCTGGCCGACGAGGAGGTTCTGCCGGAGCACGCGCTGTGCGCCTCTCCGTGGAACCCGTTCGGGCTCACGGTCTGTTCGGGCACCGGCCGCACGGCCACCGAGGCGACGCCGGCCGACGCCTCCGCCGAGCCCCAGGAGCAGGACACCGCACTGCTGCTGACGCTGCCTCAGGGGCTGGACTGGCGCACGCAGCCGTTCTCCCACGTGGGCGGACCCGGCTCGCGCCCGTTGCGTCTGGTCGCCCTGACGCGCGGTCAGGCCGCCTGACCGGCACACCCGTTCACCGTTCACAGCCCGCCGGCACCCGCTGCCGTCCGGCGCCGTGCCCGGGAGACCGGCAGGCGCGGGACAGGCGGCGCCGCGGGCGGGTGCCGCACGCGCCGGGGCCGGTCGCGCCGGGCACCCCCACCGTGCCGCGGTCGGGCGCCGGGAGATCAGCACCGCCGAGGAGGCCGCGCGGGCGCGCGTCGCAGCGGTTCGGCTCGGCCTGGCCGCGGTGGAGCGGACCCGTCCGGTCACGGCGCCGGGCGCGGGAACCGTTCGCCGACGAGGGCGCCGCCTTCGCCGGCCGCACGTCGCCCCCTGAACGCTCGGCGGCCGATGCCGGCGGGAGGTGCGCTTCGTGCGCCGGGGCGGGCCGCGCGGCGGCGACGGTCCGGACGGCGGGCGGTGCGGGCCGGCCAAGACTCCCGCACGGGGTCCGCCGCGAACGCACACCCGAATCCGTCACCCGGTGACCTGCGGGCCCGCTCGGACGTTGCCCGGGTATGAACCCCACGCATGCCGCGACCGGGCGTCGGCGGCGCATCCTCCTCCCCGTTCCGGCAGAATCGGTTCAGCGTGCACCTTCCCCGCCGCCTCCGCCGGTGCAGGACCCGCCCATCTACCGCGCCCTGATGCGCGCCTGGGCCGACCGGGGCCGCACCCTGCCGGGGCGCCACGACCCGGAGTGGGCGCGCCTGTCGGCGCCGTCGGCGCTGTACGGATACGGGGCGTACGGCGCGCCCCGGGACCCGCGCGGCGAGCCGCGCTTCGTCCCCGTGCGCGACGTGCGCGCCTGACGCCTCCCGGGGCCCTCGGAACCCGAGCGGCCGGCAGGTCCGCGCAGGGCGCCGACGCCTCACGGCACTCGGGCAGGACGCTCCCCGCGGCCGGCGACGCCCACCCCAAGTCCCTGACGCCCCAGTGGAGTTGGGACATCCCGGTGATCACCTCGGGGAAGACGGGCTGCCGAACACGCAGGGGGCTCGGCGCCTTCTTCCGCATACCGGGCGGGGCGCGGACGGCGGGCCGGTCACACCGGCCGACCGATCCGCACGGCGGACACGGCACCGCCGGCGCGCGGACACCGGCCGGACGTCCGCCCCGTCGCCTCAGCCGTCCCTGCGCGCGTCGGGCGGCGCGGTGTAGGAGGGGTCGATCTCCTCGACGGCACGCAGGGTGCCGCCGAGCATCTTCACCAGCAACTCCCGCATGACATCGCGCGACAGCGCCCGGTGGCCGATCCAGTCGAGGGTGGCGCCCTCCACCCCGTGCAGCCAGCCGAGCAGGGCGATGCGCGGCAACGGCCCCACCCCGCCCCGGCCGTAGGCCCCATCGGCGATCGTCTCGACGATCACCTCGCGCACTCCGTCGCGGATCGCCTGCACCTCGGCGTCGAACCCGACACCTCCGGCGATGATCGTCCGGTACGCGGCCTGATTGTGCTCGGCGTAGCGCAGGTACCCGTCGATGGTGCGGTGGACCCGTTCCACGGGGGGCAGTTCGAGGCCGCCGGCCGCCCGCGCGACGAGTTCCGCGACGGAGTCCTCGACGATGGCGAGGTAGTAGCCCCGCTTGGAGTCGAAGTAGTAGTAGATCAGCCCCTTGGCGACGTGCGCCTGCCGCGCGATGTCGTCCATGGAGAGCGCGTCGTAGGACGTGTCGGCGAACAACTTCCGCCCGATGGCGATGAGTTCGGCGCGGCGCGCCTGCGAGCGCTCGGTGCCGCGCGCGCGGGGGCGCTCAGTGTCGCGCTGTCGACTGTGGTTCAACTCCGGCCCTGGTCTCCGACTGCCCACGGAACATCGGCAGTATGGCAGAACCGTGGCGACCGTCCGGCCGCACGCGATCAGTCGTGCGGCGACGAGCCGGGGAGGGAGCGGCCTCCCACGGCGGGCCGCAGCACGCGGCGACCGGCCGGGCCGCCGGGGCGGGGGCCGCTCAGAGCAGACCGAGCTGGGCCACGAGCATCGCCACGACGACCGCGAAGGTCCAGCCCAGGACGTGTTCGAGGATCTTCGGGCCGTCCTCGCGGGGGCCTCCGGTACGGGCACGGAGACGTGGGGCGGTGGCGGAACTCGCGGTCATGGCATCTCGCTGACGTCGTGGTGCGGTCGGATCTCCCGCCCCCGCCGGCTCCCCACCGGCCCGACCACCCTGCCATCGGAGCAGGTCCCGGCGGTAGAGAGCTTGCTCACGCCCGAGCCGCGCCGGGCGGGAGAGGCCCATGGGCACCAAGGCGTCCGACGCGCCATGTGGTTCTCGTCACAGGCGCGGCCGGGTCCCGGCGGCCCCGCACGGGAGGGGCCGCCGGTCGGGTCAGCGGACGCCCACCGCCGCGAGCGCCTGGCGCTGGCGGGGCGAGGGACGGGCGGGGAAGTACAGGTAGCAGACGCCGCCCGTCCCACTCCTGACCTTGCCGTTCGCGTCGTAGCGCTTGGTGCGGAGCCAGATGTTCTCCCACTCCGCGCGCCGGTAGACCCGGCGGACCGCGTCGTCGTCGGGGGACGCCGGGTCGTTGGCGATCACGTCTCCCTCGGCGGTGAAGCCGATGACCGTCATGAGGTGCCCCGAGGTTCCGTACCCCGCGCCCGTCAGCTCGGAGGCGAGGAACGACTGCGACGTTATGGCCGGGATGCCCGCGGCGATCAGGGTCTCCAGGTCGGTGAGCGAGGCGAGCCGGGTCACGACCCCCTGGAGGTCCTCGTAGGTCGCCGCGTAGGCGGCGTTGAACGGCCAGTTGCCGCAACCGTCGTACTGGTAGTCGAACGTGGAGCGGGCCGCGAGGCACACCTGGGGGTCGGCGTAGGAGGGGTCGACCCAGGCGAGCTGCTCCGCGGTGGGCCGGCGCCCCCAGTACTCGATGATCATCTGGGAGGAGGTGGGGCTGCACCACGCCTCGCCGCCGTTGTCGTACTCGGGGTACTGGCCGGCGTGGATCTCCTGCGAGTAGCGCGGGACCCGCAGCTCCTGCGAGAGCCCGGGGGCGGAGGCGGGAACGGTGAAGCGGTCCGGGATGTCCGAGCCCATCGCCCCGATCCGCCACACGGTCGGGGTGCGTCGCGAACCGGGGGTGCGGTAGAGCGTCAGCCGCAGCCGGTAGGAGACGAGCCGCAGGCCGGACGCCGCGTCGTCGATGGCGAAGGTGTCCGTCCAGATGCTGCTGCGGCCGTCGCCCTGGTCGTCCACCGAGGTGCGGCGGATGTCCTGCTCGCCCGAGGCCCAGCGACCCATGACGTACCAGGGTGTGGCCGTGCCGTCGGAGTACGTGCCGCACAGCTCCACCTGGAGCCAGGTGCCGGCCGGGGTGTGCGCGTTCCAGGAGGCGATGACCTCCGTCGCGGGCACGGAGAGCCGGTGGACCGGACTGGTCCAGGTGGCGTACTCCCAGGCGGCCGTTCTGCCGGTGTGCGGGTCGGTGTAGTCGGTGGTGCCGGCCCGGGTGACGATCACCAGGCCGGGCCGCCGGCCCGGTACCGCACGGGTGCCCCGCAGGGTGCCGGAACGCCAGTCCGGGTACGAGGTCCAGGCGCGGTTGTCCACCAGGCCGCCGCGCGGTCCGGCGGGGCGGTCCGCAGCGACGGCCGCCGGGGAGGCGACTCCCACGGCCGCCGCGGCCATCGCGGCCGCGAGGACGGTTCTGCGGGACGGCTGTTCGGATCTGCTCATGGGTGGTTGACCCCCAGGTGTCCAAAGCGGGCGGGCCCAAGCTCGGTCGTGCGCCAACTATGGACGCCGGGGACCGCCTTCTGCCAGCACTTCCGGTCATGCCGCGCCCACCAATATTGGTGGAGACCACTGGCATGACCTGCGGCACCCCCCATCGGGGTACTCCCGTGCCGGGGCGGCGAAGGGGGGACGGACCGAACCGGGCGGCGCGAAGCGGTCCTCCACGGCCTGCGCCGCACCGCCCGCGCGCCCGGCAGCCCGTCCGCGCCGCGGGAGGCACCCGTGGTCCGGCTCCGGGCGGCCGGCCGCTCCCGGGCCCCGCACGGCCTCGCGGACCGTCACGTCGGGCGCTCCTCGATAGAATGTTCGCCATCACCCGCCGCCCTCCGACCCACCCCAGGACATGCCATCGACTCCCTCGCCGCACGGCTGCGCCGGCTGCCGCCCTCCTGCGGTCCCGTCCGCCTGATCGGCGTCGACGGCCACGCGGGCTCGGGGAAGACCACGTTCGCCGGAGAGCTGGCAGCGGCCCTCGGCGGCGCGCCCGTCCTGCACCTGGACGACCTCGCCACCCACGAGGAGCTCTTCGAGTGGACCGGGCGCCTGCTGGACCAGGTCGTCGACCCCCTGCGGCGCGGCGAGAGCGCGCGGTACGCGCCGTACGACTGGACCGCCCGCGCGTTCGGTCCGGTACGGGAGCTGCCCGCCGCACCCGTGGTGCTCGTCGAGGGCGTCGGCGCGGGGCGCCGCGCCGTGCGCGGGTGGCTCGCGCGGCTGCTGTGGATGGAGTTGCCGCAGGACGAGGCATGGGCGCGCGGGATGCGACGGGACGGTGCGGCGCAGGGTGCGTTCTGGGCCGGCTGGGTCCGGGCCGAGCGGCGGCACTTCGCCGCGGACCCCTCGCGGCCCTTCGCGGATCATGTGGTGCGGCAGCGTCCGGAGGGATACGAGGTACTGCCGGGGCCTGCCGGGACACCGGAGACCCCCTCGTTCGTCACCCACCGTGACGGACCATCCGCAGTGTGCTGAACTCGTGAAGAGCGGTGCCGGAGAAGTTCCCCCGGTGCCTCAACTCTCCTTGACCGGGGGGTCATACAGGTCTTACGTTCTGAACGAGCGGCCTTCCCGGGCCGCCCCCGCAGTCGCGAAGCCCCCGGTTGTTCCCCCGTGATCGGGGGCTTCGTTCTGCCCACATCCGGCTTTTTCCGGACGCCCGGTGCCTCCTTTCGCTCACCCAGGGTCACCGCTCCGTGTGCGCCCCGTCTGCTCCCACCCCGCGGAACGGGGTGTGCGGCACCCTTCGGCAGGCCCGTGAACCGCAGGTACGATGCCTTTCGGTGCGACCCTCGGACGGCTGCTCTGCGCACCGATGCAACTCCCGTCCGCGGCACAGTCGTTCGACCAGAGCTGCCGCCGGGCACCTGCCCGGCGGCGGGGGCGGTGTCCCGGTCCACGAGACACCTCCCGACCATCGGGGGCACGGTTTGTGGGGGACGTGATGGACTTCGGCACGCAGGGCCCCGAGGCCCCGGCCGACCTCGCCTGGCTGCGGGGTGTGGACGCCTACACGATGGGCGCCTACCCGCAGGCGGAGGAGGAGTTCCGCGCCGCGGTCCGGATGGACCCCGGCATGGCGGACGGCTGGCTCGGACTGCACGCGCTACGGGTGGACACGACGACCGCGCTGCTGCGCATGTTCCGGCACCGGGACCGCTTCGGCGAACAGCGCACCCGCCACCGGCGCACCCTCAACTCCTGGTACTGGCTCGGCTGGTGGGTCCAGCCGGTCCTGGAGAGCCCGCGCGATCTGCTCCTCGCGCACGCCTCGCACTGGCTCGACGGCCGCCATGTGCCCGAACTGGACCGGGCGCTGGCCGGTCTGCCGCCGGTCGACGCGGACCACCAGGTGCGGTTCCTGCACGCGTGCCGCGCCTATCTGGTCAAGGACTGGGAGCAACTCGTCCGGCACACCGATCCGCTGATCGACGACGCCCTGCTCGGCATAGAGGCCGGCCTCTTCGGGGGCATGGCCCGGGTCAGGCTGGAGATGTTCGGCCAGGCGGAACCGCTGCTGTCCTCCGCCCTGATGCGCTGCCGCAGCGAGCAGCCGCAGCGCAAGGAGCTGCGCTACTGGCTGGCCCGCGCCCACGAGGGCACCGGCCGGTCCGCCGCGGCACTCCCCCTGTACCGGGCGGTGCACCGGGTCGACCCGTCCTTCATGGACACCTCGGCACGGCTCGCGGCCATCTCCGAAGGGGACGGCTACGACGACGCGGCGGCCGACCTCGCGGCGATCAGCCTCGCCGGCGTGGGGCAGGACGTCCTGGAGGGCCCCGACGGGGTCGACCCCCTCTTCGGCTCCGAGGGACGGGACCTGAAACTCTCCCCGCCCGAACCGCCGTCGGGCGGCCGGCAGCCGGAGACCGACGTCTTCCGGGAGAAGGCGACGGCCCCGCCGCAGCCCCTGCCCACCGGGCCCACCGACCCCGCCCTGCTCGAACAGGCGCTCGCCGAGCTGGAGCGCATGGTGGGCCTGGAGCCGGTCAAACGGCACGTCAAGGCGCTCTCCGCGCAGTTGAACATGGCCCGCCTGCGCGCCGGGCAGGGCTTGCCCGTCCAGCCGCCCAAACGCCACTTCGTCTTCTCCGGCCCCTCCGGCACCGGCAAGACCACGGTGGCCCGCATCCTCGGGCGGGTCTTCTACGCGCTCGGGCTGCTCGGCGGCGACCATCTGGTGGAGGCGCAGCGGTCCGACCTGGTCGGCGAGTACCTCGGCCAGACCGCGGTGAAGGCCAACGAGCTGATCGACTCGGCCATCGGCGGCGTCCTCTTCGTGGACGAGGCCTACGCGCTGTCCAACTCCGGCTACGGCAAGGGCGACGCCTACGGTGACGAGGCGCTCCAGGTCCTGCTGAAGCGGGCCGAGGACAACCGCGACCACCTCGTCGTCATCCTGGCCGGCTACCCGGAGGGCATGGACCGGCTGCTGGCGGCCAACCCCGGCCTGTCCTCCCGCTTCACCAGCCGGGTCGACTTCCCCTCCTACCGCCCGCTCGAACTGACCTCGATCGGCGAGGTGCTGGCCGCCGAGAACGGCGACGTCTGGGACGAGGAGGCGCTGGACGAGCTGCGCTCGATCGCCGGGCACGTCGTCGACCAGGGCTGGATCGACGAGCTGGGCAACGGCCGCTTCCTGCGCACCCTCTACGAGAAGAGCTGCGCCTACCGCGATCTGCGGCTGACCGGCTACACCTCCACGCCGTCCCGCGACGACCTGTCGACGCTGCGGCTGCCGGACCTGATGCAGGCCTACGGGGAGGTCCTGTCCGGACGGGGCCCGCACGACCCGTCCGCCATGTGAGGGACCGCGCGGCCGTCCCGTCACGGGAGAGGCCCCGGCCGTGCGGGCGGGTACGACCACGACAGCCGTCGTGCCCGCCCGCGCGGAACCGGGGCCCGCGGGCACGGTCAGCTCGCCAGCGCCTCCTCGGGAGCTGCCGGGCCGGGGCTCGGCCCCGGGCCGGCCGCCGGTGCCGGACCCCGCTCCGGGCGGGCCTGCGCGACCCGCACCGGCCGGGCGTCCCGGTGCGCCGGGTCGCGCACCTCGCCGACGAGCAGTTCCAGGACGTCCTCCAGCGCCACGAGCCCGAGGACCCGGCCCGCGGAGTCGGCCACCTGGGCCAGGTGGGTGGCGGCACGGCGCATCACCGTGAGGGCGTCGTCGAGCGGGAGTTCGGCCCGGAGCGTGGTCATCGGCCGCCACATCCGCTGCGGGACGGCACGGTCGGAGTCCTCCAGGTCCAGGACGTCCTTCACGTGCAGGTAGCAGCCCATGAAGGCGCCCGTCTCCGCGACCACCGGGAACCGGGAGAAGCCGGTGCGCGCGGTCAGCGCGACCACCTGGCCCGGGGTCACCGAGGGGTCCACGGTGACGAGCGAGGCGCCGTCGAGCAGGACGTCGGTGACCGGGCGGGAACCCAGCTCCAGCGCGTCCTCCAGACGCTCCTGCTCCTCGGGGTCGAGCAGACCGGCCTGCCCCGAGTCCTCCACCAGGCGGTTGAGCTGCTCGCTCGTGAAGACCGCCTCGACCTCGTCCCGGGGCTCCACCCGGAACAGCCGCAGGATCAGCCGCGCACAGGCGCCGAGCGCCCGGGTGACCGGCCGGCACAGCCGGGCGAAGGCGACCAGCCCGGGGCCGAGCCACAGGGCCGTCTTCTCCGGGGCCGCCATCGCCAGGTTCTTCGGGACCATCTCGCCGATGACGAGGTGGAGGAAGACGACGAGCGCGAGGGCGATCACATAGCCGAGGGGGTGGATCACCCCCTCGGGCAGGTGGAGCGCCGCGAAGAGCGGTTCGAGCAGGTGGGCGACGGTCGGTTCGGCGACCGCGCCGAGCGTCAGCGAGCAGACCGTGATGCCGAACTGGGCGGCGGCCATCATCTGCGGCAGCCGCTCCAGGCCGTACAGCACCTGCCGGGAACGGGTGGTGTCCAGCGGTTCGATCTGGCTGCGGCGCACCGACACGAGGGCGAACTCGGCGCCGACGAAGAATCCGTTGGCGAGCACCAGCAGGCCGGCGAGGAGGAGTTGGAGAACGCTCATCGCAGGGCCTCCGGAGCCGGTGCGGTCCGCACCAGGCGGACGCGCTCCGCCCGGTAGTGGCCGACCTGCCGGACCGACAGGCGCCAGCCGGGGAGTTCGGCCTTGTCGCCGGGGGCGGGGATGCGGCCCAGCAGGTCGGCGACGAGACCCGCGACGGTCTCGTAGGGCCCCTCGGGGACGTCCAGGCCTATCCGGCGCAGGACGTCCACGCGGCAGCTGCCGTCGGCGTCCCAGGCGGGCCGGCCGTCCTCCGGCGGGGCGGCGGCCAGCTCGGGCGGTTCGCCGAGCACGTCGTCGTGTTCGTCACGGACCTCGCCGACGATCTCCTCGACGATGTCCTCCAGGGTGACCACCCCGGCCGTGCCGCCGTACTCGTCGACGACGACGGCGATCGGCTGCTCGTTGCGCAGCTGCCCCAGGAGGGGCTGCACGGGCAGGGTCTCCGGGACGAGCAGCGGCGGCTGGGCGATCCGCCCGACCGGGGTGCGCAGCCGGTCGTGCGAGGGCACCGCGAGGGCGTCCTTGAGGTGCACCATGCCGACGATCTCGTCGATCCGCTCCCGGTAGACGGGGAACCGGGACAGGCCGGTGGCGCGGGTGAGGTTGACCACGTCCTCGGCGGTCGCCGACGACTGGAGCGCGCTGACCTTCACGCGCGGCGTCATCACGTGCTGCGCGGTGAGACCGGCGAGGGACATGGTGCGGACGAAGAGGTCCGCGGTGTCCTGTTCCAGGGCGCCGGCCCGGGCGGAGTGGCGCGCCAGCGAGACGAGTTCGCCCGGGGTGCGGGCGGACGCCAGCTCGTCGGCGGGTTCGACGCCGAGGGTCCGGACCAGCCGGTTGGCGACCGTGTTCAGCGCGGCGATCACCGGGCGGAACAGGCGGGAGAAGACGTGCTGCGGGCCGGCCACGAAGCGGGCCACCTGGAGCGGCTTGGAGACCGCCCAGTTCTTGGGCACCAGCTCACCGACCACCATCTGCACGGCGGAGGCGAGCAGCATGCCCAGCACGACGGCGATGCCGGACACCGCCCCCTCGGGCAGGCCGGTCGCGGCGAACGGGCCCTGGAGCAGCCGGGCGAGCGCCGGTTCGGCGAGCATGCCGACGACCAGGGAGGTGATGGTGATGCCGAGCTGGGTCCCGGAGAGCTGGAACGAGAGCTCCTTGAGGGACTCGACGACCGTGGCGGCGCGCTTGTCGCCGTCGGCGGCGGCCTGCTCGGCGTCGGGGCGCTCCACGGTGACGAGGCCGAACTCGGCGGCCACGAAGAATCCGTTGGCGAGGATCAGCAGGAACGCCGCGCCAAGGAGCAACAGGGGGATGGTCATGCCGCCGCCTCGCTCTGTCGGGAGGGGGCGGCGCAGGTACTACAGGACGATCCGTCCATCGCTGGAGGGAGTCACTCCTCGGGTAGCAGGGAGCCTCGGAGGGCGGGGGCCGCATCGAAGGCGGAGGCGTCGTGGAACGCCTCCGCCACCAGATTAATCAAGACATGGGCCCTCGGGGCAGGGTGGAAGGGCGAGAGTCAGCCCTGATGTTCGTCACGGTGCCGGCCGGGCTCGCCGGCCGAGCGGGCCTCGGCGAGCGCCCGCAGGGTCCGCGCGTCCTCGATGGCGCGCCGCTTGGCGATGCCCGGCTGGATGCCGAGCGCCGGGAGGCTGGTGCCGTCGCTGAGGTCGAGGAAGACCCAGGGGTCGCCGGGACGCAGGTTGACCCGCAGGATCTCCGCCCAGTCCAGCCGGCGCCGGCCCGCGATGTTGACCACGGTGACCCCGGTCTCCTCGGCGACGACCTTGGGCCGTGCGAGCAGCATGAGCACGCCGAGCAGGAGGGCGGCGGTGAGGACGAAGCTGAGCCGCTCCCCCGGGCCGAGCTGCTCCAGGAGCATCGCGAC
Organism: Streptomyces sp. NPDC048566; assembly: GCF_043199735.1. Taxonomy (NCBI): domain Bacteria; kingdom Bacillati; phylum Actinomycetota; class Actinomycetes; order Kitasatosporales; family Streptomycetaceae; genus Streptomyces; species Streptomyces sp. NPDC048566. The sequence goes on along the minus strand of NZ_JBICWL010000002.1, from coordinate 626,082 downwards.
CGTGGTGATGACCACGAAGATCGCGGTGCCCGCGGTGAGCAGCACCGCCCGGGTGCGGGCGGGGCGGAAGGTGACGGGGAGGGCGGGGAGGTCGGACATGTCCTGAGGTCCTGTCAGAGTCGGCAGGCGTGGATGGCCGTGGTGAGGATGGCCCGCGCCCCGATGGCGTACAGGTCGTCCATGATCCGCTGGGCCTCCTTGGAGGGGACCATGGCGCGGACGGCGACCCAGCCCTCGTTGTGCAGCGGCGAGATGGTCGGAGACTCCAGGCCCGGGGTGAGGGCGATGGCCTTCTCCAGGTGCTCGGCACGGCAGTCGTAGTCCATCATCACGTACGTGCGTGCTACCAGGACGCCCTGGAGGCGGCGCAGGAACTGCTGGACCTTGGGCTCGGCGTCCCCGGTGAGGTCGGCTCCGACCCGGCGGACGACGACGGCCTCGGACTTCATGATCGGGTCGCCGAACACCTCCAGTCCGGCGTTGCGCAGCGAGGTGCCGGTCTCGACGACGTCCGCGATGACCTCGGCGACCCCGAGTTCGATCGCGGTCTCGACGGCGCCGTCGAGGTGGACGACGGAGGCGTCGATGCCGTGCTCGGCGAGGTACTTGGCGACGATGCCCTCGTAGGAGGTGGCGACGGTCCGGCCGGCGAGGCCGGCGACGCCCTCGGCGGTGCCGGGCTTGGCGGCGAAGCGGAAGGTGGAGCGGGCGAAGCCCAGCGGCAGGATCTCCTCCGCGCCGGCTCCGGAGTCGATCAGCAGGTCGCGTCCGGTGATGCCGATGTCGAGGCGTCCGGAGGAGACGTAGATCGCGATGTCGCGGGGGCGGAGGTAGAAGAACTCGACCTCGTTGACCGGGTCGACGATCCGCAGTTCCTTGGACTCGCGGCGCTGCTGGTAGCCGGCCTCATGCAGCATGTCCGCCGCAGGTCCTGACAGGGAACCCTTGTTGGGGACGGCGATGCGCAGCATGAGGTCGGCTTCCTTTGCGTGAGGTGTTCGGGGCGGGGACGGGACGGTGGACGGGCGCGGCGGTACGGGGCTCGGCCCCTACAGATGCGCGTACACGTCGTCGAGGGAGATGCCGCGCGCGACCATCATCACCTGGACGTGGTAGAGCAACTGCGAGATCTCCTCGGCGGCGGCGTCCTTGCCCTCGTACTCGGCGGCCATCCAGACCTCGGCGGCCTCTTCGACGACCTTCTTGCCGATGGCGTGGACGCCCTTGCCGACCAGCTCGGCGGTGCGCGATGTGGCGGGGTCGCCGGTGGCGGCCTTCTGCTGGAGCTCGGTGAACAGCTCCTCGAACGTCTTCTTGGACATGGTGTCCTCAGCCTACGCGCTCCGTGCCGTGCCTCAGCGCCAGGGTTCGGATACCGAGCGCAGGGTGGCGGCCGTCGCGACGGCCGCGGTGACCGCCTCGTGCCCCTTGTCCTCGTTGGAGCCCTCCAGTCCGGCACGGTCCAGCGCCTGCTCCTCGGTGTCGCAGGTCAGGACGCCGAAGCCGATGGGCACGCCGGTCTCGACGGAGACCTGGACGAGGCCCTGGGTGACGCCCTGGCACACGTACTCGAAGTGGGGTGTTCCGCCGCGGATGACGACGCCGAGCGCGACGACCGCGTCGTAGCCGCGGCCGGCGAGGACCTTGGCGACGACCGGGAGCTCGAAGCTGCCGGGGACCCGCAGCAGGGTCGGCTCGTCGATCCCCAGCTCGTGCAGGGCGCGCAGGGCGCCGTCGACGAGTCCGTCCATCACCTTGTCGTGCCACTGCGCCGCGACGACCGCCACGCGCAGGTCGCCGCAGTTGCGTACCGACAGTTCGGGTGCACCCTTGCCGCTCACGTCTCTCCTCAGTCCCTCTGTGCTGCGTTGCCGATCGTGCTGAAGTGTTGCCGGTGGTGCCGTGCTGCCGGGTCGGACGCGGTCACTGGCTTCCGCAGGCGGACACGGTGGTCGCGTCCAGCCAGGGCAGGTCGTGTCCCATCCGGTCCCGCTTGGTGCGCAGGTAGCGCATATTGTGCTCGCCGGCCTGGACGGGCATGGGCTCGCGGCCGGTGACGTGCAGGCCGTGTCCGGCGAGCGCGTCGGTCTTGTCGGGGTTGTTGGTCATCAGGCGCAGGCTGCGGACGCCGAGGTCCTCCAGGATCTGCGCGCTCGCCCCGTAGTCGCGGGCGTCGGCGGGCAGGCCCAGTTCCAGGTTGGCGTCCAGGGTGTCCCGTCCGCGCTCCTGGAGCTCGTAGGCGCGGAGCTTGGAGAGCAGGCCGATGCCGCGCCCCTCGTGCCCGCGCAGGTAGACGACGATGCCGCGGCCCTCGGCCTGGATGCGTTCCATGGACGTCTGGAGCTGGGGCCCGCAGTCGCAGCGCTGCGAGTGGAAGACGTCTCCGGTCAGGCACTCGGAGTGCACGCGGACCAGGACGTCCTCTCCGTCGCCGAGGTCGCCGTGGACGAGGGCGACGTGTTCGACCCCGTCGGCGGTGGAGCGGTAGCCGTAGGCGGTGAACTCGCCGAAGGCGGTGGGCAGGTGGACCTCCGCCTCGCGGCGGACGGAGGGTGATGCGAGCACGCCCCCGTCGGCGGTCGCGGCCGGCGCGGCGGCGCGGCGGTAGGCGATCAGGTCCTCGATGGAGATGATCGTCAGGCCGTGCTTGCGGGCGAAGGGGATCAGCTCGGGCAGCCGCAGCATGCGGCCGTCCTCGCCGGCGATCTCGACGATGGCCCCCGCCGGGCGCAGCCCGGCGAGCCGGGCCAGGTCGACGGCCGCCTCGGTGTGGCCGGGGCGGGCCAGGACGCCGCCGGGCCGGGCGCGCAGCGGGAAGATGTGGCCGGGGCGGACGAAGTCGTCGGCGCCGGAGGTGCCGTCCGCGAGCAGCCGCAGGGTGGCGGCGCGGTCGGAGGCGGAGATACCGGTGCTCACGCCGTGTGCGGCACCGGCGTCCACCGACACCGTGAACGCCGTCTTCATCGACTCGGTGTTGTCGTCGACCATCTGCGGCAGGCGCAGCCGGTCGAGTTCCTCGCCTTCCATGGGGGCGCAGATCAGCCCGCGGCACTCGCTCATCATGAAGGCGACGATCTCGGGCGTGGCCTTCTCGGCGGCGATGACGAGGTCGCCCTCGTTCTCGCGGTCCTCGTCGTCGACGACCACGATCGGGCGGCCGGCCGCGATGTCGGCGACGGCCCGCTCGACGGGGTCGAGCGCGAAGTCCGAGGCGTCTTGATCGTGCCCGGTGCTGTACCAGACCGGCGTCGTTGTCATGCCGGGGCTCCTTCCAGGACGGGCTGCCCGGCCTCGCGGGAGCGCAGCCACCAGTCGCGCATGCCCCACAGGACGAGCGCGCCGTACAGGACGTAGACGAAACCGGAGAAGGCGTACCCGTTGGCGAAGTTGAGCGGGACGCCCACCACGTCGACGAGCAGCCAGGCGAACCAGAACTCGACCATGCCGCGGGCCTGCGCGTACATGGCGACGATGGTGCCGACGAAGATGTAGGCGTCGGGCCAGGGGTCCCAGGACAGGGCCGGGTAGGCGTGGAACAGGCCGCCCACCGCGAGGGTGCCCGCCGCGGCGGCGCCCGCCATGACGGCGCGCTCCCGCCAGGTGGCGAACCGCACGCCGACGCGGCCGTCCTCGCCCTCGCGGCGGCTCCACTGCCACCAGCCCCACAGGGCGACGGCGATGACCACGACCTGCTTGCCGGCGCTGCCGGCGAGGTGCCCGAAGAAGGCGGTGAAGAGGACGACTCCGGAGAGGAGCTGGACGGGCCAGCTCCACACCGAGCGGCGCCAGCCGAGGGCGAGGGCGATCAGGCCGATCACGTTGCCGATCATGTCCGACCACATGATGTGCTGGCCGAAGAGGACGAAGGCCTCGGAATTGAGCCAGTTCACCGGCCGGCCTCCGGGATGCCGGGCAGCCCTGCGGGCCGCTCGCCCCGTGCCCCGAGCAGGCGCTCGACGTACTTGGCGATGACGTCGACCTCCAGGTTGACGGGGTCGCCGGGCTGCTTGTGGCCGAGCGTGGTCAGGGCGAGGGTGGTGGGGATGAGGCTGACCGTGAAGAAGTCCGGGCCGGCGTCCACCACGGTGAGGCTGATGCCGTCGACCGTGACGGAGCCCTTCTCGACCACGTAGCGGGAGAGGTCGGCGGGCAGCGAGATCCTCACGATCTCCCAGTTCTCCGACGGCTTGCGCTCCAGGACGGTGCCGGTGCCGTCGACGTGCCCCTGCACGATGTGGCCGCCCAGGCGGTCGCCCACGGCCATCGGCCGTTCGAGGTTGACGCGGGAGCCGACGGCGAGGGCACCGAGGCTGGAGCGGTCGAGGGTCTCCGCCATGACGTCGGCGGTGAACTCGTCGCCCTCGTGGGCGACGACGGTGAGGCAGACGCCGTTGACGGCGATGGAGTCGCCGTGGCGTGCGCCCTGCGTGACGACGGGGCCGCGCAGACGGAAACGCGAGGCGTCGTCGAGCGACTCGACGGCGGTGACTTCACCCAGCTCTTCGACGATTCCGGTGAACACTTCCCGGGTCCTCCTGCCTCATGGGGCACGGACTCCGGGGCCTGTCGAGGACGACAGAACGAACGGACGAGAAACACGTCGGAGGCGACGCCGAAAGGGCGCCCGTCCCTGGGGACGAGCCACGACAAACGGCGGCGCGCACGCATGCTCGCCCGCCGCGCACTGCCTCCCATCCGGACTTTAACCGTCGGTCCAGGAATTTCACCTGGTCAACCGGCCGCTGGAAGCGACCGGGTCGCGGACTGTAACCGCCGGTTCGGAATTTCACCGACCCCGGAGTGCGCTGCTTCTGGTACGTAGCCAGTGTGCCACGCCGTGCCGCCGGCGATACGGGCGGCGAGCTGTGGGGTGGCTCACAGGAAGCGGGTGCGGCGACCCCGCGGCGATCCACCCGGCCATCGATCGCGGCAACACGCCCCGCGGCGGGGGAGGTTGGGCGCACACCGGGTTCGTCCGGTTGGTCCATACCTATTGACGCTATGGTCTAGTCCTCTTAGTGTCCTCGACCAAGACGGCGTGATCACCCATCGCCGGTCCCCCACGAACGACCCGGCGGCGGTGACGAAGGCCCTTGCCCCGCCGCCGGGTCTCTCCCACCGGCCCGCGGGCCGCCCGCACGGCCGGGGCGGCCACCGTCGGACCCGCCCCGCGACCCTCCTCCCCGGCCGCCTCCCCGGGCGGGCGCACGACCCTTCGGGTACCGGCCCCCGCCACCCAAGCGCCCCCATCCCCCACCGGCGCCACCGGCGCCGTCGCCTTCGAGGCCGCCGCCGACGCGGCGCGCGGCGCAGCGGCCGACACCGTCGCTCGCCGGGCACCGGTCCGCCTCGTTCCCCGACCGCGGCCGGCCCTCCTCCGCCGCGACCGGGTCCGGCGGACGGGGGGGGCGGCGACGGCGGCGCGCCGCGTCACCTCCCCGCGGGCCGCCGGGTCTGATGGTCGGGGAGGCTTCGCACGGGAGCGTCCCGCGTCGAAAGGGGCTGAACGGCATGACCACGATCCTGGTGACGGGCGGGACCGGAACCCTCGGGCGGCTCGTCTGCGAGCGGCTGCGGGAGGACGGGCACACGGTACGGGTGCTGAGCCGGCACACCCAGCCGTACGCCGTCGATCTCCGCAAGGGGGGCACCGTGCTGGACAGCGCCGTCCTCGGCGCCGACGCGATCGTGCACTGCGCGTCGAGCCCGCGGGGCGGCGACGAGCGCGCGGCGGAGCGGCTGATCACGGCGGCCCGCCGCGCCGGCGTCCCCCATCTGCTCTACATCTCGATCGTCGGCGTCGACGTCGTGCCGATGGGCTACTACCGGGCCAAGCTGGCGGTGGAGCGGCTGGTGCGGGAGTCGGGCCTCGGCTGGACGATCCTGCGGGCGACGCAGTTCCACGACCTGGTGGACCAGGTGCTCACCGGCCTCGCCAAGCCCCCGGTGCTCCTGCTCCCGGCCGGCGCCGACGACCAGCCGATCGCGGTCGCCGAGGTCGCGGCCCGGCTGGCGGAGCTGGCGGCCGGGGCCCCCGCGGGACGGGTCGCGGACATGGGCGGGCCCGAGGTGCGGAGCCTGCGGTCCCTGGCCGCCGCGCACCTGAGTGCCACCGGCAAGCGCCGCCCGGTCGTCGGAGTCCCCCTCTTCGGCGCCACCTACCGCGCCTTCCGGGACGGCGGCCACCTCACCCCCGGACAGGCCGTCGGCAGGGGAACGTTCGAGGACTTCCTGAAGGAGCGGTACCCGGCGCCCAGGTGACCCCGCACCGCCCCTACCGGCCCGCGGGCGGCCCGAAGAGGTCGTCCTGGGCTCCGTCCCGGGCGGTGATCAGCGCGCCCCGCAGCACCGCGCCGCCGCCCAGCGTGCCGGCGCGCACCTCGGTCGGCAGCGGCGACATCCGGGCGAGGCGCCGCTCCACCCGCTCGGCGAGCGCGCCGCCTCCGGCCCGGCCGACCTCGCCGCCGAGGACCACGCAGCCGGGGTCGAGGACGGCGGTGACGGAGGCGGCGCCGATGGCGAGGCGGTCGGCGAGCGCGTCGAGGAAGGCGGCGGCGCCCGGGGAGCCGGCGGCGCCGGCCACCGCCCGGCGGACCAGTGCGGCGGCGTGCGGTTCGTGTCCCTCCGGCCGGGCGGTGACGCCGAACCGGCCGGCCAGCTCCGCGACCGCCGCGCCTCCGGCGAGCGAGTGGAAGCCTCCCTCGCAGTCGGTCGCCGAGGGCAGGGCCGCGGTGCCCGGCACGGGCAGGAAGCCGATCTCGCCGGTGCCGCCGGAGGCACCTCGGCGCAGGGCGCCGTCGAGGACGACGGCCGCGCCGGTGCCGTGTCCCAGCCAGAGCAGGACGAAGGTGTCCCGGTCGCGGGCGACGCCGTCGCGCTGCTCGGCGAGCGCGGCGAGGTTGGTCTCGTTCTCGACCAGGACGCGGGCCCCGGGCAGCCTGTCCTGGAGTTCGGCGACCAGTCTGCGGTGCCAGGCGGGCAGCCCGGAGGAGTCGCGGAGTTCGCCGGTGCCGGGGTCGATGAGCCCCGGCGCGCCGATGCCGACGGTGTGCAGCCGGCCCCAGCCCCGTCCGGGTCCGGCCGGGGGCGCCGCGCCGAGGGAGCCCGCCTCCGTGGCGGCGCGTTCCACCAGGGCGACCGCCCGTTCCACCGCCGGGCCGGTCCCGCTGCCGCCGTCGATGGGCACCGACGCCTCGGTGAGGACGGCGCCGACCAGGTCGGAGACGACCACGGAGACGCCCTCGGTGCGGATGTCCAGGGCGGCCAGGTGGGCGCGGTCCGCGACGATCCCGTAGACCCGGGCGTTCGGGCCCCGCCGCTGCTCGCCCGACTCCCCGACGACCGTGACGAGACCGGAGTCCGTGAGGCGTTCCACGAGGTCGGCGACGGTCGGGCGGGACAGTCCGGTGAGCTGCTTCAGCCGGCTCGCCGTCAAGGGGCCCTCCTGCTGCAACAGGCGCAGGGCGAGCCGGTCGTTGATGGCCCGGGCGGTGCTCGGGGATGCGGGCATGCCGGGAATCCTCCCAGATCGGCGGGACCGCCTCGGGACGGGGCGGCGGACGGGCATCTATCTATCAGGCAGGGTTCCTGATAGTTTACGGCCGCAGATCGGGGAAGCGTCCGCCGGGGAGGGGTCCGAGCATGACCGAAGCACCGTACGAGCGGCGGACGGTGAGGCGCGCGCGGTACGCCGTGGCCGCGGTCTTCGCCGTGCACGGAGCGGTGACCGGGTCGTTCGCGACCCGCGTGCCCTGGATCCAGGACCACGCCTCGGTCGGCGCGGGCGCGCTGGGCTTCGCCCTGGCCTTCACGGCGTTCGGAGCCTCCTGCTCGATGCCGCTGGCGGGCCGCGTCACCCACCGCTTCGGCAGCCGCACGGCGCTGCGCGGACTGCTGGCCCTGTGGACCATGGCGCTGGTCCTCCCCTCCGTCGCGCCCGGCCTGTTCACCCTGTGCCTGGCGATGTTCGTGTACGGGGCGACGGCGGGGATGTCGGACGTGGCGATGAACGCCCTGGGGGTCGAGGTCGAACGGCGCCTCGACCGGTCGATCATGTCGGGCCTGCACGGGATGTGGAGCGCCGGCGCCCTGACCGGTTCGGCGGCGGGAACCCTGGCCGCGCACCTGGGCTCGGACGCACGGGTGCACCACGCGCTGGCCGCGGCGGTCCTCACGGTCCTCGGACTCGTCGCCTGCCGGTGGGTGCTCGACCTCCAGCCCACGGAGGGCGAGGAGCCTCCGCCGCGGTTCGCGCTGCCTCCGCGGTCGGCGCTGCTCATCGGCGCGGTCGGCTTCTGCGCGGTGTTCGCGGAGGGCGCGAGTCTGGACTGGTCGGCCGTCTACCTGCGGGACCGGATGAACAGTTCGGCGGGCCTGGCCGCCGCCACCACCACGGGCTTCATGCTGACCATGGCGGTGGCCCGGCTGGTCGGCGACACGGTGGTGAACCGTTTCGGCGCAGTGCGCACCGTCCGGGCGGGCGGCGTCCTCGCCACCCTGGGCGGGCTCCTGATCGTCGTCGCGGACCGCCCGGCCCCGGCGATGGCGGGCTTCGCGCTGCTCGGCCTCGGCATCGCGGTCGTGGTGCCGCTCTGCTTCGCGGCGGCCGGGCACAGCGGGCCCAACCCCAGCCAGGCCATCGCCGGTGTCGCGACCATCACCTACACCTCGGGGCTCATCGCCCCGAGCCTCATCGGTTCGGTGGCGCAGGCGACCAGCCTGGTCGTGTCGTTCACCCTGGTCACCGCGCTGGCGTGCGGTCTGACCGTGCTGGCGGGAGTGCTGCGCGCCGGGGACCGCGACCGGCCGAAGGTCAGTCCGCCGGGCGCAGCAGTTCCCGGCCCGCGGCCCTGAAGGTCTCGCTCCACGGCGCGGGACGCAGCGTCGCCGCGTCGAGGCGGACCAGCACACGCGTGCCGTGGGCGTAGGTGAGCGAGCCGTCGGCCGAGCAGAACCGGAAGCCGTACGTCAGCCCGGTGGTGCCGAGCCGCTCCAGCCACAGGTGGACGGCGTAGGCGCCGGGGCGGTCCACCGGGGCCTCGTAGGTGATCCGGAGTTCCTTGACCGCGTTGCAGGCGTCGCCCGCCGCCGCCCAGTCGCCGTCGAAGCCGACGCCGCGCTCGCTCCACAGCGCGGTCCAGGCGCGCTCGACCAGGACCGGGTAGCGGGCGTTGTGCAGCAGGCCCAGCGCGTCGAGGTCGTCGAAGTGCACGGTGACGGGCAGCAGCCGGCCCGGGAGGCGGACGGGGGCGGAGGGGGCTTCGGCGGTCACGGTCGGGGACTCCTGGACGTGCTGGGGAGGGGCGGGCGCGGCCCAGGGGGGCGTCCGGCGGCGGGGGACCCGGTCCGCCCGGAACCTCCCGGGCCGTTGACGTGCCCCTCATCCTAAGCAAACGCTCAGCAGGCAGGCAGGCGGGGCAGGGTGGGACGGGCCGGCGGGCCGGGACGCGGCAGGACGACGGAGGCTCGGCCCGCCGGACGGGGGGCGCGCACGCGCGGCACCCGACCGCGCGGGGCGGCGGCCCGACCTCGGTGGACGGAGGACCTCCGGTCGGCCCCGACAATGGTCCGGACGGATTCACGTACAGAGAAAGCGACATCGCACCATGGACCTCGGCGTCCGCTGGAAACTGCACGGCGACGGGCGGACCCCCGCCCCCGGGGCGGTCGTCCGCCCCGACGAACGCCTCTCCTGGCCGCGGACCGCGGGACTCGGCGCCCAGCACGTGGTGGCCATGTTCGGTGCGTCCTTCGTGGCGCCCGTCCTGATGGGCCTCGACCCCAACCTCGCGATCATGATGTCCGGCGTCGCGACGGTGGTCTTCCTGCTCGCCACCCGCGGCCGGGTGCCCAGCTACCTCGGCTGCTCGCTGTCCTTCGTGGGCGTCGCCGCCGTGATCCGCGCCCAGGGCGGCACCAGCGCCACGGTCACCGGGGCCGTGTTCGTGGTCGGTGTCGCGCTTGTGCTGGTGGGCATCGCCGTGCAGCGCTTCGGCGCCCGGATCATCCACGCCGCGATGCCGCCGATCGTGACCGGCGCGGTGGTCATGCTCATCGGCTTCAACCTGGCGCCGGTGACCGCCTCGACCTACTGGCCGCAGGACCAGTGGACCGCACTGCTCACCATGCTGGTCACCGGCGCCGCCGTCGTGTGCCTGCGCGGGTTCTGGTCGCGCATCGCGATCTTCCTCGGCCTGGTCTTCGGCTACGCGGTCTCCTGGGTCTTCGACCGGGTCTTCGGCCCGATCCACTCGGTGGACGCGAGCGGCAAGGTCACCGACCACTGGCGGCTCGACTTCTCCGGCGTCGGCAAGGCCGACTGGATCGGGCTCCCGGCCTTCCACGGGCCCGCGTTCCAGTGGTCCGCGATCCTGGTGGCGCTCCCGGTCGTCATCGCCCTCGTCGCCGAGAACGCCGGCCACGTCAAGGCCGTCGGCGAGATGACCGGCGACCCGCTCGACGACCGGCTGGGCACCGCGATCTCCGCCGACGGTGTCGCCTCGATGCTCTCCACCGCGGTCGGCGGTCCGCCCAACACCACCTACTCCGAGAACATCGGCGTGATGGCCGCCACCCGCGTCTACTCCACGGCGGCCTACTGGGCCGCTGCCGGGTTCGCCCTGCTGTTCGGCCTGTGCCCCAAGTTCGGAGCCGTGGTGGCGGCGATCCCCGGCGGCGTCCTCGGCGGCATCACCGTGATCCTCTACGGCATGATCGGCCTGCTCGGTGCGCAGATCTGGCTCAACGCCCGGGTGGACCTGCGCAATCCGCTGAACCTGGTGCCGGCCGCGGCGGGCATCATCATCGGGATCGGCGGGGTGAGCCTGAAGTTCACCGACACGTTCTCGCTGAACGGCATCGCCCTCGGCACCATCGTCGTCATCACCGGCTACCACGGGTTGCGGGCGCTCGCCCCGGCCCACCTGAAGACCCGGACCCCGCTGCTGGACTCGGGGACGTCCCGCTACGACGAGGCGGACGATCAGCGCGCCAGCTCGTAGGCGTACTCCGGCGAGAAGGTTCCCGGGGAGCCCTTGCAGCCGTCCGACTCGCCGGGCAGCTTCACCCACAGATAGGCGTCGATGCCCGCCACCCCGGTGGCCAGGGTGGGCGCCTGCCCGATCCTTCGGCCCGACGGGTCGCACCACTCGCCGTCGGCCGGGGCCCCGTTGCCGTTGCGGCTGGTGTCGATGACGGCGCCCAGGCCGGGTGGCCCGCCGAGCGCGGCCAGCACGCTGCGGGCGTAGCCGGTCTCCTCGCTCGTCCGGTTGAAGTTCGACACGTTGGTGAAGATGCCGTCGGAGGAGGCCGCCGAGGCCGCGCCGGCCCGGCGGAGCAGTCCGGCCTGCCGGTCGGCCGGGTTCCAGTCGGAGTGGCCGGCGTCGAAGTAGACGCGCGCCCGGGGATCGGCCGCCTTCAGGACCCGGCCGGCGCGGGCCAGGGAGGCGAACCGGCCGCTGCGCTGCTCCTCGTCGAGGCACTCGGACTGCGCGATCGAGTCGGGTTCCAGGACGACGACGACCTCGCCGGAGCCGAGACCCGCCGCGAAGGCGTCGATCCAGGCGTCGTACGCGGCGAGGTCGGGCGCCCCGCCCTCGGAGGCGCCGCCGCAGTCGCGCTGCGGTACGGCGTACGGCACGACGACGGGGACCCGGCCGGCCGCGGCGGCCGACGACGTGACGGCCCGGACCCGGGCGGTGACGGTGGACGGGGTGAAGTCGGCGAACCACACCGCAGCCGGCCGGTCCGCGATCCGGGACGCGATGACGTCCCGCCGCGCGTCACCGGGGTGGGCGTCGAGCCACTCGCGGACCTGGGAGTCGGGGTGGCTGTAGAGCCGCGCCGGTGCGGCGGCGGTCCGGGACGGCGTCGGGCGCGGCGACGCGGTCGCGGAGGGCGTCACCGCGGAGGCGGACGGCGAGGGCGCGGCGGTCCGGCGCGACGCGGTCGGCACGGCGGGCAGCGGACGCAGGGTCGGCGCCGCGGTGGGCGGCGGCTTCGCCGCGCCGGACGGCCGGCCCTCGCCCAGGGCGGACACCGCGCCCGTCACCGCCCCGATCGCCACCACGGCCGAGGCCGCCGCGACCATGAATCCCCGCGCGCCGGATCGACCGCGTCCCAGCCGGCGCGCGGACCGCCGCCGGTCACCCAAGCGTGGCACGTCCCGTCCCCCCACCGCGCCCCGTGCGCGTTCCCCCGTTCTGGGGAAGCCTCCGGCCCGGTGGCACCGCGGCCACCCTAGGACTGGGACGCTGCCTCCATGGCCCAGTCGGCACACCTCACCACCGCCGTAGACGCGATCGTCGCCCGGCTGCGGGCGCTGGACGCGACGCTGCCGGAGCGGGACGGCGTCGCGGTCTTCAACCGCGTCTACCTCACCGTCACCGAGGAGTTCGACCGGCGGCTGGACTCCGGGTTCTTCCCGGACCGCCGTGCCGCCGCGGCGCTGGACGTGCGGTTCGCCGAGCGCTATCTGGCGGTGGCCGAGGAGGGCCGGGCGCCGGCCTGCTGGCGCCCGCTGCTCCAGTTCCGCCGTCATCCGGGAGTACGGCCGCTGCAGTTCGCGCTCGCGGGCATCAACGCGCACATCGGGCACGACCTCGCGCTCGCCGTCGTGGACACCTGCCGTACGCTCGATTGCGAACCGGCCGATCTGGAGGACGCGTTCGACCGGGTGGGCGACCTCCTCGCCTCGCTGGAGGAGTGCGTCCGCGAGGACCTGATGCCGGGACCCGACCTGCTCCAGATCGCCGACCCGCTCACCCATCTGCTCGGCGCCTGGAGCCTGGAGCGGGCCCGCGAGGCGACCTGGTCCGCGGCGCGGGCCCTCTGGGCCCTGCGCGAACTCCCTGACCTGGCCGAGGAGTTCGCCGAGCGCCTGGACGCCGTCGTCGGGCTGGCCGGCCGGATGCTGCTCACTCCGCTGCCGCGGTGATCCGGCCGCCCAGCGCGGCGCGAAAGACGGAACAGCCCTTAGTCCTCCGGGAGTTCGACCGGTGCGATCTCCTCGTAGAGGTCGCCGGGGCCGGGGTTCGTCGGGTCGGTCGTGCCGCCGAGCTGGTGCATGACGCCCCAGACCGCGTTGAGAGCGGTCTGGACGGCGCCCTCGGCCCAGCCGGCCGTCCAGGAGATGTCGTCGCCGGCGAGGAAGATGCCCCGCTTGTCCTCGGGCAGCGCGTCCTGCATGAAGTGCGTGAACAGGCGGCGCTGGTACCGGTAGTGACCGGGCAGGTTGGCCTTGAACGCGCCCATGAAGTAGGGCTCGTTCTCCCAGGACACGGTGACCGGGTTGCCGATGACGTGGCTGCGGATGTCGACCTTCGGGTAGATCTCGCCCAGCGACTTCAGCATCACCTCCATCCGCTCGTTGGCCGACAGCGGCAGCCACTTGAGGCTGTCGTCGCACCAGGTGTACGAGAGGCAGATGACGGCCGGCTTGTCGGGGCCGTCGTCCAGGAGGTAGGTGCCGCGCGTCATCCGGTCGGTGAGCGTCATCGACATCACGTCACGCCCGGTCTCCTCGTCCTTGTCGAGCCAGAACGGCCGGTCGACGGGCACGAAGAGCTTGCTGGACTCCATGTAGTGGGTGCGCTCGATCGCCGTCCAGTGGTCGATCGGGAAGAGCGAGTCGTCGCAGGCGACCTTGGAGAGCAGCATCCAGGACTGGGCGGTGAAGATCGCCGCCTTGTAGGTGCGGATGTCGCCGTTCGCGTCCGTCACGGTGATGCCGTTGCCCGCGGTGCGGTGCAGCCGGGTGACCGCCGGGCGCGGGGTGCCGGCGTGCAGCGACGACAGCGAGGTGCCGTACGCCCAGTGGACGATCTTCTCCGGCTCGCGCTCCCACAGCCGCAGCGGCAGCTGCTGGGAGCCGCCGACGATGCCGCGGTGGTGGTCGTCGGCCTCGGTGTAGACGACGCGCAGGATCTCCAGGATGGAGTTGGGGAAGTCGGTGTCCCAGCCGCCGGTGCCGAAGCCGACCTGGCCGAAGATCTCCCGGTGCCGGAAGGACGTGAAGGACTCCGAGTCGCACAGGAAGCCGTAGAAGGTCTGGTTGTCCAGCTTCTCGACCAGGCGCGACCAGATCTCCCGGATGCGCGGGACGTCGCGCTCGCGCATGGCCTGGTTCATGTCGGAGAAGTCGGCGCCATCCTCCAGACACGCGTTCCAGGCGTTCATGACGTCGCGGTAGACCTGCGGGAGGTCGTCGACGGAGGTCGCGTAGTGGGACTCGCCCTTGAGGTCGACGACCGTCGAGGGCGTGGACTCCGCGAGCGGGTTGGGGAACGGACTGGTCTTGAGGCCGACCAGGTCGATGTAGTGCTGGAGGGCGGTGGAGGAGGGCGGGAAGCGCATCGCGCCCATCTCGGCGGTCAGCGAGGGGTCGCAGCCCTCGAAGCCGACGGTGCGCAGCCGGCCGCCGATCTCGTCGGCCTCGTACACGACGGGCTTGAGACCCATCTTCATCAGCTCGTAGGCGGCCACGATGCCGGACAGCCCGCCGCCGATCACCGCGACCTCGGTGCCGTGCTCGGTCGCCGGTATCTGGCCGAGGCCCGCGGGGTGCGCGAGGAAGTCGTCGTAGGCGTAGGGGAAGTCCGGGCCGAACATGGTGATCGGCGGCTGCTGCACGTCGGCGTGCTGGACGGCGTTGGGCACGGTGGACGTCATGGGGTACGGACTCCTTGCGCGAAAAGCGGGTGAGGGGGAGGTCGGCGGGGCCGGGCCGGAGCGGGGTTCCGGGGCGGCCCGGTGGTCAGACGAGGGCCCCGTAGAGGCCGGGGCGGCGGTCCAGCAGGTAAGGGTTCGTCTCCCGCGACGCGGCCAGCAGGACGGGGTCGGCGTCGGCCAGGACGAGTTCCTCGCCGCGGCCCGCCCGGGCCCGGGCCACGCCGTCGGGGCCGGCCAGCGTGGAGAGGCCGACGAACTCGAACTCCCCTTCCGGGCCGGTGCGGTTGACGTACGCGACGTACATCTGGTTCTCGAAGGCGCGCACCGGGACGACGGACTCGGCGACGAACTGGAAGGGGTGCATCTGCGCGGTCGGCACGAGCAGCAGATCGGTGCCCGCGAGGGCGTGCGCGCGGACGTTCTCCGGGAACTCGACGTCGTAGCAGATCATCAGGCCGACCCGGAGGCCGTTCAGCTCGGCCTGCACCACGGTCCGGTCGCCGGGGGTGAAGTGCTCCCGTTCGAAGCAGCCGAAGAGGTGGGTCTTGCGGTAGTTCGCGAGCCGGGCGCCGTCGGCGGAGATCAGCTGGACGGAGTTGTACACGTCGGGCGTGCCGCCGGCCGGGGCGCCCGTGCCGCGGTCGCGCTCGGGGTAGCCGTAGGCGACGGCCACGCGGTGCCGTTCCGCGATCTCGGCGACCGCGTCGGCGGAGTCGCCGTCGGCGGGCTCGGCGAGGCGTCCGACGCCGTCACCGATGGCATAGCCGGTGAGGAACAGCTCGGCGGTCACGAGGAGCCCTGCGCCGGCCGCCGCCGCCCGGCCCGCGGCCTCGTCGAGCACCGTCAGGTTCTCGGCGACCGAGCCGGGGCGGCCGGAGCTCTGGAGCAGGGCTGTGCGCATGCGTGTTCTCCACCGGTACGGAGGGGGTCTGGGGGGCCTGTTAGACGGTACGGTCGGCGGCCTCGGCCGGACAAGAAGAACCCGTTGCGCGCCACCGAACGATTCGTTGCGTGCGGGGACCCGGCGACGGCGATTCATTGCGCAGCCCCCGGCGGCCCCCCGCCGCCCCACACAGCGGGGAGACGCAGGTCACAGGCCGGTCCCGGCGTCCGGTCGGCCGGCGCGGCCGGAGTCCGCGGGGGCACCGCCGGACCGCCCGCGACCCTCCTTCCGCCCGGCACCGCGCCACGGCCGCGACCTCCGTCGCCGTCGCGCTCCGCGTGGCCCGGCGGGCACGCGGATCCGGGCTCCCGGACCGGACCGCACGCCCACGTCGAACGCACCCGACGCCCGAGGACGGTGCCGGCCCCGCCGGCGATACGGCGGTGCAGCGGCCCCCCGACCGCGCTGCGGGCCGGGTGCTCCGGTGGGAGGGTCAGGCGGGTCCGCGGCGTCCCGGGCCGACGTCACCGGACGGCGTCGGGCCGCCCCAGGCGATCATGGCGCGCAGCCGGTCCGGGGTCACCCCCTCCAGGCTGCTCAGCACCGTGCGCCCGGCGGCCGGGCCGATCGGCGCGAGGGAGGGCACGGCGAGGACCGCGCAGCCCGCGGACTCGGCTGAGGCGACGCCGGTCCGCGTGTCCTCCACGGCGACGCAGGCCGCGGGGTCGACGCCGAGCGCACGGCAGGCGGCGAGGTAGGGATCGGGGGCCGGCTTGGTGCGCTCGGTGTCGTCGGCGGTGACGGAGACGGCGAAGCGCTCGGGACCGAGGGCCGCGAGGACGGTGTCGGCGATCGCCCGCGGAGAGGCGGTGACCAGGGCGGTCGGAACGCTCTCCCGGGCGAGGGCGTCGAGCAGTACGGTCGCCCCGGGCCGGGGCACGATGCCGGTCCGGACCCGCTCGCCGAACGCACGGTGCAGGTCGCGGGCGATCGTCCCGGCCGGTGACGCGCTGGTCGCGGCCAGCCAGCCGGCGGTGTGCTCGACCGCGCGCCCGAGCACCTCGGGCTGGTCGGCGTCGGTGAGCGTGTGGCCGAAGACCCCGGCCACCTGCTCCACCGCCTCCCACCACAGTCGCTCGGTGTCCACGAGGGTGCCGTCCATGTCGAACAGGACGGCCTGGAGGGGGAGTCGGGCGGCGATCTCGTGGCGCACGGTGACCTCTTTCTTCGGTGGGGGATGTGGGGGGGGTACGACCATGGCCGCAGGGCGGCGGGGCCCCGGGGCGTGCGAGGGCCGCGGGGCGGGTTGTCGCGCGCGGACGGGAGCCGGACGGGGCGGCCGACCGCCGGGCCGACCACCGCAACCCCGGCGGTACGGGGGTGGGCGCCGGGCTCGCCGGGCCCACCCGGCCATGTAAGCCGGTTTGCCTCCCTCGCGAGGCGGACCCGCACCGCGGGGGTCCCGAACGGCCCCGTGCCGGCCGTCGGACCGCCGGAGGCACGCCCCGCGGGACGCGCTCCTACCGGCGCCGCACGTCACCGGGAGGGCGGCCCTGCGGACGGGCGCGGGGCGGCCCACCGGCGTTCGGCACTCCCCTGCCGGGCGGTCCGGCCTCACCACGCCGGACCGGTCGCCGCCGGCGGGCACCCGCCGGCCGCGGCCGGACTCCCGGCACCGGAGCCCGGACGGCCCCGGGGGAACGCGGCCCGGCGCCTGCCGTGCCTCGCGCCGGAAGCGGGACCGCGCGGGGGCGAACCGCACGTCCGCCGGCACCCCGGCGCCCGGTGGGCCGACCGGAGGGCGCGGGTCGCCGAGGCCACCCGGACGACGGCCCGGAGGCCGCACGATCGTCCCGCGGCCGGGCCGCCGGACGGCGCCCCGGCGCCCCTCCGACGACGGGCCGCTTGCGCGCCCGCCGGGAGCCGACGGCCCGCCGGGGCCTGCCCGCGGCCCCGGACCGGCGGAGCCCCGGGCAGCCGGCCGTGGTCTCCCGGGCGCTCCGGGGATCGCGGCCCGCCCCGGCCTCGGCGCGAGCTACCGGCCGCCCACCGCCCGCGGGTCGGACGGCCGCGCCGGCGCCCGCGGGCGGCGCCGGGCACGTCGCGCCGGATCGGGACCGAGGAGGAGACGTCCGGTGCTCAGCTCGTGCGCGCGGCGACGAGGACCGGCCGTTCCGGCAGGGTCACCGTGACCGCCGCGCCCGGGGCGAGCGCCGCGGCCTCGTGCGTGGGCAGGTCGGCCTTGACCTCGGTGCCGCCGGCCAGCCGCACGGTGACCCGGGTGGCCGCGCCGAGGAACGCGGTGCCGACGAGCCGGGCGTCCCCCGCCTCGTCGGCGCTCACCCGCACGGCCTCCGGCCGGACCAGCACGTCCACCTCGCGCTCGGCGGGCGCCTCCCCGTCCACCGGCAGCCGGCGGCCGAGGACGGACACGGACCCGCCGTCGAGGGTGCCCGGGACCCGGCTCATCGTGCCCACGAACTCGGCCACGAAGGCCGTGGCCGGCCGTCCGTACAGCGCGGCGGGTTCCGCGCACTGTTCGAGCCTGCCGGACCGCATCACCGCGACCCGGTCCGCCATCGACAACGCCTCCTCCTGGTCGTGGGTCACGAACAGCGTGGTGATGCCGAGTTCCCGCTGGAGCCGGCGGATCTCCTCGCGCAGCGACAGGCGCACCTTGGCGTCCAGGGCGGAGAGCGGCTCGTCGAGCAGCAGGACCCGGGGCCGCAGCGCGAGCGCGCGGGCCAGCGCGACGCGCTGCTGCTGTCCGCCGGAGAGCTGGTGCGGATACCGCTCCCCCTTGTCCGCGAGACCCACCAGGTCGAGCAACTCGGCTGCTCGGGAACGCCGTTCGGCCGTGCGGACCTTGCGCATCCGCAGCCCGAAGGCGACGTTGTCGAGGGCGCTCAGATGGGGGAAGAGGCTGTAGGACTGGAAGACCATCCCGGCGTCACGCCGGTGTGCCGGGACCCGGGTGACGTCCTCGCCGTCGACCAGCACCTCACCGGAGTCGGGGTGTTCGAAGCCGGCGAGCATGCGCAGCGCGGTGGTCTTGCCGCAGCCGGAGGGGCCGAGCAGGGCGAGGAGTTCACCGGGCCGGACGGCGAGGTCGAGGCCGTCGAGCGCGACGGTCGGGCCGAACTCCCGGCGCAGTGCGCGGAATTCGACAGTGGCGGGCCGGTCGGGCGTGGCGAGGGTCATGGTCATCCCCGGGAGGCGGAAGCGGTACGGGAGCGGCCGCCGAAGACGGCGAGCGCGAGGAGCAGGGCCCAGGTGACGAACAGGCTGAGCACGGAGACGGCGACGGACAACTGGGCCTGTGAGCCGCCGACGTTGTAGATCCACACGGCGAACGGCTGGTAGCCGAGGAGCCGGGCGACCGTGAACTCGCCGAGCACCAGGGCGAGGGTGAGGAAGGAGGCGTTGAGCAGCGCGCCGCGCAGGTTGGGCAGTACGGCGCGGACCAGTGCCTGCGGCCGGCTCGCGCCGCAGCTCCGGGCGGCCTCGACGAGGGTGCGCACGTCGACGGCACGGAGTCCGGCGTCGAGGGCCCGGTGGACGAACGGCAGCGCCATGACGACGTAGGCGAGGACGAGCACGACCGGGAAGTCCGGGTTCTGGACGGCCACGAAGGTCTGGAACAGCGGGGTGCGCGAGAGGTGGTCGGGTCCCCACTTGAGGACGGTGGCCATGCCGGCGACGAAGGCGATCGGCGGGACCACCAGGGGCAGCGAGCACACCACCTCGACGACGGGCCGCAGCCGGGGCGCGCCGAGCCGCAGCGCGACGGTGGCCGGGACCGTCAGGAGCAGCACCACGACGATGGTGGCGACGGCCAGTTCCAGGGAGAGCAGCAGGCTGGGGACGAACCCGTCGGCGGAGACGATCCGGGTGTAGGCGTCGAAGGTGACGCCGTGACCGGGCACGTCGACCGTGAAGACCACGGACGCGGCCATGGGCACCAGGAAGTACAGGCCGGCGAGGGCGAGGACCACCCAGCGCCACGGGTTCAGGCGAGCCATCGCGCGCTCCGTCGTTGCAGGGGCAGGTACACGGCCATGACCAGGCCCGCGACGAGGACCATGTCGAGGCTCAGGGCGAGCGCCACGTTCTCCTGGCCGACCAGCACGTTGCCCGAGATGGCGTCGGCGATCTGCAGGGTGACCAGCGGGACGGCGCTGCCGACCATGGCGGCGGCGGTGGCGTACGCGGCGAAGGCGCTGCCGAACAGGAGCACGCCGCCGCCGAGCAGGGAGGGCGCGAGGACGGGCAGCGCCACGTGCCGCCAGTACTGCACGGAGGTCGCGCCGTTGTTCAGCGCCGCCTCGCGCCACTGCGAGCGCAGTCCGTCGAGGGCGGGCGTGATGGTGAGGACCATGAGCGGGATCAGGAAGTACAGGTAGACGATGACCAGACCCCAGAAGCTGTAGAGGTTCCAGCCCTTGTCCGCGAGGCCGAGGTGCCGGGTCAGGACACCGGAGTTGCCGAGGGTGGCGACGAAGGCGAAGGCGAGCGGGACGCCGCCGAAGTTGGCGAGGACCCCGGAGGCGGTGAGCACGGCCTCGCGCAGCGCGCGGAAGCGGGAGGTCACCACGGCCTGGGCGAGGGGCAGTCCGAGGAGGGTCGCCAGGATCGCGGAGACCGCGGACAGCTTGACGCTGCCGAGGAGTGCCGTGAGGTAGGCGCCCTGGAACGAGTCGGTGAGGTTCGCCGTGGTGTACGAACTGGCGCCGGTGACCTCGTTCTTGACGGTGAAGGCGCCGTTCAGCATGGCGAGGGCGGGGATGCCGAAGGCGATCGCGGCGAAGACGAGCAGGGGCAGGACGGCGAGCAGGCCGGGGGCGCCGCGGCCCCGCCGCTGCCGACCGGCAGCGGCGGGAGACACGTCGGCCGGGGCCTCGGTGAGGGCGGCGGTCATCCGGAGACGGCCTTGCCCCAGCCCTGGCCGAGCACGGTCTTGGCCTTGTCCTGCTGGTCCTCGGTCGGGAAGCTCGGCGTGCCGGAGACGGCGGGGAGCTTCGCGGCGGCCGTCTTGTCGAGCGTGCCGGCCTTGTCCATCGCGGGCATCAGGACGGGGCGGGCGTAGCCCTTGAGCCAGAGGTTCTGGCCCTCGGCGCTGTACACGTACTCCTGCCACAGGCGGGCGGCGGCCGGGTGCGGCGCGTCCTTGTTGACGGCCTGGGAGTAGTACTGGGCGTACCGGCCGTCGGAGGGGATGGCGACCTTCCAGTCGACGCCCTTGGACGTGAACTCGTCGGCGTAGCCGGCGTTCAGGTAGTCCCAGTCGATGCTGATGGGCGTCTCGCCCTTCTCGACGGTGGCCGGGGTCGACTCGACGGGCGTGTAGTTGCCGTTCTTCTTCAGCCGGGCGAAGAAGTCGAGGCCGGGCTGGATGTCGTCGAAGGAGCCGCCGCCGGCCAGCGCGGCGGCGTAGACGCCGCCGAACGCCGAACCCGACTTGGTGGGGTTGCCGTTGAGGGCGACCTGGCCCTTGTACTGCGGCTTGAGCAGGTCCTTGAAGGTCGTGGGGCACTCCTTGACCTTCTTGGCGTCGCAGCCGATCGAGATGTAGCCGCCGTAGTCGTTGTACCAGCGGCCGGCGGCGTCCTTCTGCTCCTCGGGGATGTCGCCGAAGGCGGCCACCTTGTACGGGGCGAGCAGTCCCTGCCGGGCGGCGCTCAGGGCGAAGGAGCTGCCGAGGTCGAGGACGTCCGGGGCGCGGTCCTGGCCCTTGCGGGAGGTGACGGCGTTGATCTCGTCCTGGCTGGAGCCGTCGGGGCTCTCGACGTCGATCTTGATGCCGTACTTCTTGGTGAAGCCGTCGATCAGGGCGCCGTAGTTGGCCCAGTCGCGGGGCAGGGCGATCGCGTGGAGCGTGCCCTCCTTCCGGGCCGCCTCGGCCAGGGCGTCGAGGCCGCCGAAGTCCGCGGCGGAGGTCGCGGTGGCCGCGCTCTTGCCGTCGGCGGTGGTCGCCTTGTCGTCGGGGGCGGCGCCGCAGGCGCCCAGGGCGAGAGCGGCGACGACGGCGAGGCCGCCGGTGCGGAGGGCGGTCCTCGGCAGGAACACGGTCACGGTCTCTCCAGATGACACACGAGGGTGAGGTAGGACGGAGAACTTGTCTGAACAAGTTGGCCCCAGTAGGCCCGGCACGGGTGTCTCGTTCGTGAACTCCGTCGAAACCATGGCCCTTGATTCGCTGCACAATCCCGGCTGCCGCGGACGACCGCGCCGGGTCGATTAGGCTGATCACGCTGTGCACACCGGTCCGTCCAGAGGGGAAGCATGCCGGCGCGACACGAGGAGATCGCCGAGGAGCTGCGGCGGGCGATCGGCCGCGAGGAGTACACGGTGGGCAGCCTGCTGCCGGCGGAGACCGACCTCGCCGCCCACTACGGCGTCTCGCGCGGGACGGTGCGCCAGGCCGTCGCGGCACTGACCGCCGAGGGGCTGATCGGCTCGCGCCAGGGCGCCCGGCGCGTGGTGCTGGCGAGCCGGCGCAGCCAGAGCTTCGCCGAGTTGCGCAGCTTCGCCCAGTGGGCGCGGGCGATGGGGCGCGAGGCGAGCGGGCACGTGGTGGCGCAGGAGTACCTGCCGGCCACCGCCGAGGACGCCGTGCTCCTCCAACTCCGTGAGCGCACGCCGGTGCTGCACGTCCTGCGGGTGCGCGGCCTGGACGGCGAGCCGGTCCTGCTGGAGCGCACGGTGTACGCGGACTGGATCTCCGCCGCCGTGGCCGCCGTCGAGCCCGAGTGCCCGTCCGTCACCCAGCGCCTGTTCGAGGACACCGGCCTGGTCTTCGCCTACGGCGAGCACGTGATCGACGCCGTCGCCGCCGGCGCGCGGGACGCCGAGCTGCTCGGCGTCCGCCGGACCAGTCCGCTGCTGCGGGTCCGCCGCGTCACCACCACGCGCGAGGGCCGTCCGGTCGAATGGTCCGACGACCGCTACCGGTCCGACGCGGTGAGCTTCAGCGTCCACAACTCGACGGGCAGCAACGCCCTGGCGAGGAAGACGGCCGGCTAGTGCCGGGGACCGGCGCCGGACGGGCACGGGCTGCCCGGCGGGCGCCGGGCGCCGGGCCCGGTCCGGGAACCGCCCGCGGGAGCATCCCGCGCGGCACGGGAAGGCGTGCGGGCGGCCACCGCGGCCCCGCGGCCCGCGTGACCCCGCCCGCGGGCACGGAGAGGGCCGGGGCGGGGCCCCGGGTCTCGCGGACGTCCCGGCTGCCGCCGGTGCCCCGCACGGCACGCTCGCCGCACCGGGCGGGAACCCGGGTACGGGATGTATGCGGGCGTCCGCCCGGCACGCCGACAGCACGCGCCCGACGCCGCGCGGCGCGCCCTCCGGCCGAACGACGGGACGTCCGCAGCCCGCTAGGCGGGCGACCCCGAGGAGAACCTCCGCAGCAGCGGCGAGAGCACGAGAACGGACTTCGTCCGCTCCACGAAGGGCTCCCCCGCGATCCGCTCCAGCACCCGCTCGAAGTGCCGCATGTCCGAGGCGAAGACCTGGACGACCGCGTCCGCCTCACCGGTGACGGTGGAGGCGGCCACCACCTCCTGGTACCGCTCCAGACCGCGCTGGATCGTCTCCGGCGAGGTGTTGCGGCGGCAGTAGATCTCGACGAACCCCTCGGTCTCCCAGCCGAGCGCCGCCGGGTCCACCCGTACGGTGAACCCGGTGATGGCACCGGTGGCCCGCAACCGGTCCACCCGTCGCTTCACGGCGGGCGCGGACAGGCCGACCTGTTGCCCGATGTCGGCGTAGGAGCGGCGGGCGTCCTCGGCGAGGGCGTGCACGATGCGTTCGTCGAGATCGTTCAGCACTGCGGGTGGTTCACTTTTCTGGGAGGGTCCTACGGTTGCTCGGCGACGGGTTCCGCGGTCGCCATCCGGGACCGGCGGTAGCCGTAACTGAAGTAGAACACGAGCCCCACGGCCATCCAGACACCGAAGACCACCCAGGTGACGGCGGAGAGACTGGCCATCATCCACAGGCACAGCAGGAAGCCGATCGCGGGCAGCACGGGCGCGAGCGGCACCCGGAAAGTGCGGCGCATGCCCGGGCGCGTCCGGCGCAGCACCACGACGGCGACGTTGACCAGCGCGAAGGCGAACAGGGTGCCGATGCTGGTGGCGTCGGCGAGCTGGCCGAGCGGGATGGCGGCGGCGAGGACACCGCAGAACAGCGAGACGATCACCGTGTTGGCGCGCGGGGTGCCGGTCTTGGGGTGGACGCGGCCGAAGACCTTCGGCACGAGACCGTCGCGGGACATGGCGAACAGGATGCGGGTCTGGCCGTACAGCACCGTCAGCACGACGCTCGCGATGGCGATGACGGCGCAGGCGGCGAGCAGCGTGCCCCAGAAGGTCTGTCCGGTGACGTCCTTCATGATCTCGGCGAGCGTGGCCTCCGAGTCGCCGAATCGGCGCCAGGGCTTCGCGCCGACGGCGACGGCCGCGACGAGGACGTACAGGGCGGTGACGACGACCAGCGACAGCATGATCGCGCGCGGCAGGTCGCGCTGCGCGTCCCGGGCCTCCTCGCCCGCCGTGGAGGCGGCGTCGAAGCCGATGTAGGAGAAGAAGAGGGTGGCACCGGCCGCGCTGACGCCCGCCATGCCGAGCGGCATGAAGTGCTCGTAGTTGCCGGAGCGGAAGCCCTGGACGCCGATGGCGCAGAACATCACCAGCGCGGCGATCTTCACGGTCACCATGATGGTGTTGGCGCGCGCGGACTCCTTGGCGCCGCCGAGCAGGAAGGCCATGGCGAGCAGCACCACGACGAGGGCCGGCAGGTTGAAGACGCCCCCGTCGCCGGGCGGCGCCGACAGGGCGTCGGGGATGGTGACGCCTATGGTGCCGTCGAGCAGCTCGTTCAGGTACTCGCCCCAGCCGACGGCGACGGCCGCGACGGAGACGCCGTACTCCAGGACCAGGCACCAGCCGCAGATCCAGGCGATCAGCTCGCCCATCGTCGCGTAGGCGTACGAGTAGGAGGACCCGGCGACCGGGATGGTGCCCGCCAGTTCGGCGTAGGACAGGGCGGAGAAGAGCGCGGTGAGGCCGGCGATGACGAAGGACAGCGTGACCGCCGGGCCGGCCTTGGGCACGGCCTCGCCGAGGACGACGAAGATGCCGGTGCCCAGGGTGGCGCCGATGCTGATCATGGTGAGCTGCCACAGTCCGAGGGAGCGGCGCAGCGAACCCCCGTCGCCCTTGCCGCCCTCGGCGACCAAGCGCTCCACGGGCTTGCGGCGCATCAGGCGGGCGCCGGTCCCCGGGGACGGTGGGGAGGGGGTGGTTCGGGACTGCGGGGGTGCGCCGTGGTCGAGCACGCGGGGGGCTCCTTCATCGCTGCCGGTCGAAAAGGGCGGGGACCGGCGGCACCCCTGACAGAAGGGACCCGCCGAGCGGGGTCCCCGCCACACCTGTGTACCGCGCTCGACCCTATGAGCTGGGACTTCACGGGCGTAATGCAGCAACCTTGCGCGCCGTCGCATGATCGTTGCGTTCCGCGCGACCTGATGGGTGATCGTTGCGCGGGGCCTTTCGATGGTTGCACAAAGCGTCTCTTCGCCGGTGAAAAGGGTGCGCGGGACGATGGTCCGACGCTCCGTCAATTCCGCCCGGCCCGGCGCCCGTCCGCTCCTCGCGCGCGGCCGGGGAACGCCGACGGCCCCCGGCCCCTCGGAAGGGGCCCGGGGGCCGTCGTGGCGCCGCCGGACCGGTGGTCCGGTGGTCCAGTGGTCCGGTGGTCCGGAGCGAGAGGTGCCCGCCGGGCACTAGCTCCAGCTGGCGTGCAGCGGCTTGCCCTCCGCGTAGCCTGCGGCGCTCTGGATGCCGACGATCGCGTTGGCGGCGAACTCCTCCAGGGAGTTGGCGCCCGCGTAGGTGCAGGACGAGCGGACACCGGCGACGATCGAGTCGATCAGGTCCTCGACGCCCGGGCGGGACGGGTCGAGGAACATGCGCGACGTGGAGATGCCCTCCTCGAACAGCGCCTTGCGGGCCCGGTCGTAGGCCGACTCCTCGCTGGTGCGGTTCCTGACGGCACGCGCCGAGGCCATGCCGAAGGACTCCTTGTACCAGCGGCCCTCGGCGTCCTGCTGGAGGTCGCCGGGCGACTCGTAGGTCCCGGCGAACCAGGAGCCGATCATGACGTTGGACGCACCGGCGGCCAGCGCCATGGCGACGTCGCGCGGGTGGCGGACACCTCCGTCGGCCCACACGTGCTTGCCGTACTTGCGCGCCTCCGCCGAGCACTCCAGGACCGCGGAGAACTGCGGCCGGCCGACGCCCGTCATCATGCGGGTCGTGCACATGGCGCCGGGGCCGACCCCGACCTTGATGATGTCGGCGCCGGCGTCGATCAGGTCCTTGACGCCCTCGGCGGCCACGATGTTGCCCGCCACGATGGGCACGCGCGGGTCGAGCGCGCGCACCGTGCGCACGGCGGCGATCATCGACTCCTGGTGGCCGTGCGCGGTGTCGATGACGAGGGTGTCGACGCCCGCGTCGAGGAGCTGCTTGGCCTTGCCGGCCACGTCGCCGTTGATGCCCACGGCGGCGGCGATGCGCAGCCGGCCGTCGCCGTCGGTGGCCGGGGTGTACAGCGTGGCGCGCAGGGCGCCCTTGCGGGTGAGGATGCCGGCGAGGCGGCCGTCCGCGTCCACCGCGGGGGCGTAGCGGCGGTTGGCGGCGTCGAGCCGGTTGAACGCCTCGCGGGGTTCGATGCCGGCGTCGAGGAGCAGCAGGTCCCTGGACATGACCTCGGACAGCTGGGTGAAGCGGTCCACGCCGGTGAGGTCGGCGTCGGTGACCACGCCGACCGGGCGGCCCTCCTCGTCCACCACGACGCCCGCGTTGTGGGCGCGCTTGGGCAGCAGCGCCAGCGCGTCGGCGACGGTCTGGTGGGGCGCGAGGACGATCGGGGTGTCGAGCACCAGGTGGCGCCCCTTGACCCAGGAGACGACCTCGGTGACGACCTCGATCGGGATGTCCTGCGGGATGACGACCAGGCCGCCGCGGCGGGCGACGGTCTCCGCCATGCGCCGGCCGGCGATGGCCGTCATGTTGGCGACGACGAGCGGGATGGTGGTGCCCGTGCCGTCCGGGGAGCTGAGGTCCACGCCCTGGCGCGAGCCGACCGCGGAGCGGCTGGGCACCATGAACACGTCGTCGTACGTCAGGTCGTACGGGGGCTGGATGTCGTTGAGGAAACGCACGTGCTGCACATCCCAGTCGATCAGAGGTGGCCCCCGGACAGGTCAGCCAGGGGGAAGAGCACGTACTTCATTGTCCCATGACGGCCGGTATGCGATGCCCGGACGGATCGTCCAGGCAGGTCAGGGGGGCCTGGTCGGATCCTCCAAGGACGGGGGCGACCGCGTGCACGGCGTCCGGCCCTCGGGGGTGGCCGGCGGGCGGCTCCGGGATCCTTCGGGGCGGGCGGCGGAGCCGGTCGGGTCTCCCGGGGCGGGCGGAGCGGCCGTGCGCGGCGGTGGACGTCCGGTCGGCCGGGGTGGCGGCGCCGGTCACGGGACGGCTCGCCGCGCCGCCGGCCGGACGGCTCGCGAACGCCTGCGGGGACGGCTCCCCGGGCGAGCTTGGCACGGATCGCGGCGAGGACCTTGGAGTCGGTGTGCCGGTCGCCGTTCAGGAGCGTGGTGCCGTGGCGGCATGCGTCGATGCCGCCACGGCCGTCCCCGCAGGGCGCGCCCACCAGCCCCGTCAGGGGCCGTCCGGGTCGGCCCGGTTCAGCGCGGGACGGGGGGTCGTACCCGCCGTCATCAGATAGTCCGCGGCCGAGGTGTCCGTCACCAGGCTGGTGACGAGTCCGGAGCGCAGCACCGCGTCGATGGCGGCGGCCTTGCGCTGCCCCCCGGCGATCGCCACGACCTCGGGGATGCGGCGCAGCCGGTCGGCCTCGACGGTGATGCAGCGCTGGCCCAGGTCGCGGCCGACCCGGCGGCCCTCGGCGTCGAAGAGGTGCGCGGACATCTCGGCGGCGACGCCGAGGGACGCGTAGTGCGCGCGTTCCTCGTCGCTGAGCATGTCGTGCACCGTGGAGATGCCGGGCTCCCAGGAGCCGATGGAGACGCAGGCGACCGTGACCTTGTCGAAGTACTCGAAAGCGCGGGCGATGCCCGTCTGGTTGCGCAGCGCCGCCGCCGTGGCCTCGTCGGGCAGCAGCATCGGCGCGTAGATGGGGTGGGCGTCGCCCCCGGACACCTGTGCGGCGCGGCGCACCGCCTCCACGGAGCCGCGCTCGGCGGTCCCCGCGTCGTAGACCCCGGTCAGCTGCACCACGGTGCACGGGGGGAGCCGGTCCAGCGCCGCCGCCATGTGGATGGTGGAGCGGCCCCAGGCGAGGCCGAGCACATCGCCCTCGTTGACCAGCTCACCGAGCAGGTCGGCGGCCACCTCGCCGAGGTTCTCCGGGTCGGGCGACTCCTCGGCGTCCGCCGGGGACTCGACGACCACGGCGTGCCGCAGGCCGTAGCGGGCGCGCAGCGCGTCCGAGCGCTCCGCGTCCAGCTCGGCGGGGACGCGGATCTCGATCCTCACGAGATCCCGTTCGAGGGCCGTCTCCAGGACCCGGGCCACCTTGAAGCGGCTGACGCCGAACTCCTCGGCGATCTGGATCTTGGATTTGCCCTCGAGGTAGAAACGGCGGGCCATGGCCGCCGCCTGCACCAGCTCAGCGGGTCCCATCCGCATGGCCGACCGGCCCGCCGACATACCCGACACGGCGATCTCCTCACTGCTGTTCACACTCTGGATTCGCCGTTCATCCTCGCAGATCCGGCGGACTTGATCAGCCCTGATGGGCGGCGTTCACGTTCCCTTGGTTCAGTGGTCGCACGCCCACGAGGCGCGCGCCGTCGCCTCCTCGGCCCGGGTGCGCAGGGCACGTACCGCCTCGGCGGGGTCCGCGGCCCCGTAGACGGCCGATCCGGCGACGAAGACGTCGGCCCCCGCCTCGGCGCAGCGCTCGATCGTCGACTCCGCGACACCGCCGTCGACCTGGAGCCACAGTTCGAGGCCGTGCTTTTTGATCAACTCGCGGGTGCGGCGGATCTTCGGGAGCATGATGTCGAGGAACGACTGGCCGCCGAAGCCGGGCTCGACGGTCATGATCAGCAGCATGTCGAGCTCGGGCAGCAGATCCTCGAACGGCTCGACGGGCGTGGCCGGCTTGAGCGCCATCGAGGCACGGGCTCCCTTGGCCCGGATCTCGCGGGCGAGCCTGACCGGTGCGGCCGCCGCCTCCGCGTGGAAGGTGACCGAGCCGGCCCCCGCCTCCACGTACCGGGGCGCCCACCGATCGGCGTCCTCGATCATCAGATGGCAGTCCAGCGGAGTGTCCGTCGCACGGGCCAGCGCCTCCACGACCGGCACACCGAGCGTGAGGTTCGGTACGAAATGGTTGTCCATCACGTCGACATGGAGCCAGTCTGCGCCGTCCACCGCCTTCGCCTCCTCGGCGAGGCGGGCGAAGTCGGCGGACAGGATGCTGGGGTTGATCTGCGCGGCCATGCCCCAAGCCTGCCATGTTCCGGGCCGGTTGCCCGCCCCGGTCCGCCCCTCGGTCGGCGCGGGCGGGGCCGGCGGTGCCCCCGCGTGCCGTGCCGGGGTTCCCGGCGGTGTCCCGCGCGGCCCCGGAGGTGGGCATGAACCGGCTCGGCGGTGTCCGGCGCACGGCGGTCGCCGTCGTGTGCGGACGGCGGTCCAAGTGGCTCGTGCTGGTGCTGTGGCTCCTGGTGCTCGTCTTCGTGGCCCCCCTGGGCATGAAGCTCACCGACGCGCAGGACAACGACGCCCAGTCCTGGCTGCCCGGCTCGGCGGAGTCCACGCAAGTCCTGGACGTCTCCGGCGAGTTCCGGCCCGAGCAGATCCCGGCGGTCGTCGTCTACGCACGCCCGGGCGGGCTCACCGCCCAGGACCGGCGCGCGATCGAACAGGACGTCCGGCAGATCGAGCGGCTGCGGGACCACGGCGTTCGCGGGGCGGAGACCCGGGGACCGGTCTTCGACCGCCCGGCCGACCCGCGGGCCGCACAGATCTACGTGCCGATCACCATGGACGCGTCGGGCTGGCAGCGCATCGCTCCCGCCGTCGACTCGATCCGCGACCGGGTCGGCCCGGGCGGGGACGGGCTCGCCGTGCACATCACCGGGCCGGGCGGGACCGCCGCGGACTCCGCCAAGGCATTCGAGGGCATCGACTCCACCCTGCTGTACGCCGCGATGGCGGTCGTCGTCGTGATGCTCCTGATCACCTTCCGCAGCCCGACCCTGCTGTTCGTGCCGCTGCTGGGGGTGATCGTCGCGCTGTTCACGGCCCAGGCGCTGATCTACCTGCTGGCCACGCACGCCGGACTGACCGTCAACGGCCAGAGCGCGGGCATCCTCACCGTGCTCGTGTTCGGCGCGGGCACCGACTACGCTCTGCTGCTCGTCGCCCGCTACCGGGAGGAACTGCGCCGGCACGAGGACCGGCACGAGGCGATGGCGCTCGCCCTGAACCGGGCGGGGCCGGCCGTCCTCGCCTCCGGGGCGACCGTCGTCCTGAGCATGCTGGTGCTGCTGGTGGCCGAGATGAACTCCACGCGGGGCCTCGGCCCGGTCGCGGCGATCGGCGTGGCCGTCGCGCTGCTCGCCATGCTCACCCTCTTCCCGGCACTGCTCCTGGTCTTCGGACGCTGGATCTTCTGGCCCGCCGTGCCGCACCCCGGCTCCACCGATCCGACGCGCGGCGGCTTCTGGTCACGCACCGGCCGGCGCATCGCCGGGCGCCCCCGGGCCACCTGGATCGGCACGGCGCTCGCCCTGGCGGTGCTCTCGCTCGGGCTCGTCGGGCTGCGGGCGGCGGGCATCCCCACGGCGGACCAGTTCACGGGGAAGCCGGACTCGATCGTCGGCCAGGAGGTCTCCGAGCAGTACTTCCCGGCAGGCTCCGGCGATCCGCTGGTGGTGGTGTCCGACGCGGCGGCCGGCGAGCGGGTCCGCCGTGCCGTGGCGGCGGATCCGGGCGTGGTGCCCGCGAGCATCGGCGTGCCTCCGGGCGCCGCGCCGGAGCACGACGGCAAGGCACTGTTCGAGGCGACGCTGCGCGACCCGTCCGACAGCGACGCGGCGAAGGCCACGGTCGAACGGGTGCGGGACTCCGTGCACGAGCTGCCCGGCGCCGACGCGCGGGTGGGCGGTGGCACGGCGGCGCTGCTCGACATGGAGAACGCCCAGACGCACGACAACTACCTGGTCATCCCCCTGGTGCTGGTCGTCGTGCTGCTCGTCCTCGGCGTGCTGCTGCGGGCGCTGGTCGCGCCGCTGCTGCTCATCGCGACGGTGGTGCTCTCGCTGACCGCCGCGCTCGGCGTGAGCGCGCTGGCCTTCCGGCACGTCTTCGACTACGCGGGCGAGGACGTGGCGTTCCCGCTGTTCGTCTTCGTGTTCCTGGTCGCCCTCGGCATCGACTACAACATCTTCCTGACCACCCGCATCCGCGAGGAGGCGGCCCGCCGGGGCACCCGGCCGGGCGTCGTCACCGGACTCGCCGCCACCGGGGCGGTGATCACCTCGGCGGGGCTGGTGCTGGCCGGCACGTTCGCCGCGCTCGGCACGCTTCCGGTGGTGGGGTTCGCGGAGATCGGCTTCGCGGTCGCCTTCGGCGTGCTGCTGGACACCTTCGTCGTGCGCTCGATCCTCGTGACCTCGCTGTTCCTGGACGTGGGCTCGAAGGTGTGGTGGCCGAGCCGGCTGTCGCGCGAGGACGGCGGCTCCGGCCCGCCGGCGGCCTCCTCCCCCGGTTCCCCCGGTTCCCCCGGCTCCCCTTCCGGCGCCGGCCCGGAGGCCCGATCCGGGCCTCGGCCCGGCTGACCGCCGCCCCGCCCCGGTCCGCGCCGCGGGAGGCGGGCGGGTGGCCGGCGAACCGGGGGCTGGTGGACGGGCCGGGCGGGCCGTACGCGGGCCGCGCGGAAGGGTCAGGCCGTCCGCCGGATGAGCGCCAGGTACATCGCGTCGGTCCCGTGCAGGTGCGGCCACAGCTGGATGTCGGGGCCGTCGCCGAGGGCCGGGACGCCGGGCAGCAGGGGGCGGGCGTCGACGAGTTCGGCGGCACCGTCCGCGTCGTGCCGGAGGACATCGTCGACGACCGCGCGGGTCTCGGCGAGATGCGGCGAGCAGGTCGCGTACCCGACGACCCCGCCGACCCGGACCGATTCCAGGGCCGTGCGCAGCAGCCCGCGCTGGAGCGGGGCGAAGCCGTCGAGGTCCTCGGGGCGGCGCCGCCAGCGGGCCTCGGGGCGCCGGCGCAGGGCGCCCAGCCCGGTGCAGGGCACGTCCACGAGCACCCGGTCGAAGGTGCCCGGGCGCCACGGCGGGCGGGTGCCGTCGGCGGCGATCACCTGGTAGGGGCCGGGGTTCCCGGCGAGCGCCTTGGCGACCAGGCCCGCCCGGTGCGGCTGCTTCTCGGAGGCGAGCAGGGTCGCCCCGCGCCCGGCGGCGAGCCCCGCGAGCAGCGCGGCCTTGCCGCCCGGTCCGGCGCAGCCGTCCAGCCAGAGCCGGTCGGGTCCGTCCAGCGGTGCGTTGGCGAGAGCCGCGGCGACGAGCTGGCTGCCCTCGTCCTGGACGCCGGCGCGCCCCTCCCGGACGGCGTCGATCGCACCGGGCTCGCCGCCCTCGCTGAGCCGCACGGCGTACGGGGACCAGCGGCCCGGCAGCGCCGAGTCCGCATCCAGCGCACCGAGCAGTTCCCGCGCGGTGGAGCGTCCCGGCCGGGCGACGAGGGTGACCTCGGGCCGTTCGTTGTCGGCTTCCAGCAGGTCCTCGATGCCGGCCCGGCCGCCGCCGAGGGAGTCCCACAGCGCGGAGACCACCCACCGGGGATGCGAGTGCACCACGGCGAGATGGTCCTCGGGGTCCTCGTCGTAGGGCGGCGCCACCTGCTCCAGCCAGGCGTCGAGGTCCTGCCGGGCCACCTTGCGCAGCACGGCGTTCACGAACTTCGCGCGCCCGTCGCCGAGCACCACCCGGGCCAGCTCCACCGACGCCGAGACGGCGGCGTGGGTGGGGATGCGGGTGCCGAGCAGCTGGTGCGCGCCGAGGCTGAGCACGTCGAGGACCGGCGGGTCGACCTCGCGCAGCGGCCGGTCGACGCAGGCGGCGATGACGGCGTCGTACGTCCCCTGGCGGCGCAGGGTGCCGTAGACCAGCTCCGTGGCGAGCGCGGCGTCCCGGCCGTCGAAGTCGCCCTTCTCCCGGGCCTTGCGCAGCAGGGGCGGCAGGACGAGGTTGGCGTAGGCGTCCCGCTCGTCCACGGCCCGCAGCGCCTCGAAGGCGAGCATGCGGACCGGGTCCTTCTGGGGGCGTCGGTAGGGCTTGCCGGGCCTGTTCGGCCGACGGGACTGCTCACTCACGAAAAAGGTGCTCCGGATCCGGGAAGAGGTGCGGTCGTCAGCCTACGCCGCGGGGCGGACGCGGGCCGTGCGGCGAGGGTCAGCCGCCGAGCCGCTCACCGGAGGGGATGCGCACCCCGCGCGCCCAGTCGGCGGCCCGCATCGGCTTCTTGCCCTGCGCCTGCACCCAGAGCAGCTCGACGGCGTGCGAACCGGTGCCCGCGTGGACGGCGTTCTTGGCGACGGACAGCTCGCCCGGGGCGAGGTCGGTGCGGTCGGGCACGGTGGCGACCTGGACGAGCTTGAGGCGCTCGCCGCGGAAGACGGTCCAGGCACCCGGGGCCGGGGTGCAGCCGCGCACCACGCGGTCCACCCGCAGGGCCGGCGCCGCCCAGTCGACGTGCGCGTCCTCGACCGTGATCTTCGGTGCGGCGCTGACGCCGTCGGCGGGCTGGGGCACCGCCTTGACGGTGCCGTCCTCGATGCCGTCCATGGTCGCGGCGAGCAGGCCCGAGCCGGCGAAGGCGAGCCGGGTCAGCAGGTCGCCGCTGGTGTCGCTGGGCCGGATCTCCTCGGTGACCGTGCCGTAGACGGGGCCCGAGTCGAGGCCCTCCTCGATCAGGAAGGTCGAGGCGCCCGTGATCTCGTCGCCGGCCATGATCGAGTGCTGCACGGGGGCGGCTCCGCGCCAGGCGGGGAGCAGCGAGAAGTGCAGGTTGACCCAGCCGTGCGCGGGGACGTCGAGGGCGACGCGCGGCAGCAGCGCCCCGTAGGCGACCACCGGGCAGCAGTCGGGGCCGATCTCCCGCAGCCGGGCCAGGAAATCCTCGTCCCGGGGCTTCGCGGGCTTGAGGACCTCGATCCCGGCCTCCTCGGCACGGACGGCGACCGGGCTCGCGACGAGCCGCCGCCCCCGTCCGGCCGGGGCGTCCGGCCGGGTCACGACGGCGGCCACCTCGTGCCGCTCGGAGGCGATCAGGGCGTCCAGGGCGGGAACGGCGACCTCGGGGGTGCCTGCGAAGACGAGCTTCATGGGTGGCGGTTGGCCTCTCGGGCGGGAGCTCTTCCATGCCCGCGCGCGGGCGCACGGGGCGTCACGCGGGGCGGCGCACCAGTCTATGCCGCCCGCGGCAGACCGGCTCGGGGGTCCGCCCCGGCTCTCCTCCGGGGCGTGCGGGGCGCCGGCGGCGGCCACCGCGGGGCCGCCGCCGGGACGGCGACCACGGTGCGCGGACCGCCGGGCCGGGGGCGCGGGACCGCGATCTCGGGGGGCGTACGTCGGGCGGCGCGCCCCGCACGCGGGCCCTCACGCCCCCGCAGCGTGACCACTCACCCGTCCACGCGTTGGTCAAGAAAGAGTTGACCACAGCGGGCCGCAGGCGCGGCCCGGTCCCTTTCAACGCCTGTTCGAGAGGCTTGTTCATGGCCGACCACGCAACCCACGACGCCCAGGCTCGGGCCAGCCTGCACTTGCTGGTGCGGGACATCGAGCGGGTCCGCCGGCAGGTGGACGCACTGCGCACGCTCACCGCCCAGCTGGGCAACGTCTACCGCCCACGCCGCTCGGGCCCCTCCACCGGGTTCGTCGTGTACGGGCGGGCTCCCGCCCCGACCGTCCGGCTCGCGCAGGAACTGCGGGACAGCGTGGAGACGCTGGTCACGGCGGCCGTGGACTTCGACCGCTCGCTCGGCTTCTCGTGGGACGCCGTGGGATCGGCCCTCGGGGTGACCAAGCAGGCGGTCCACCGCCGGTACGGCGCGCGCCGCGCCGTAGCGCAGGCCGCCGCCGACGCGGAGCGGGCCACGGAGACGGCGAGCCCCCGCGCGGTCCCCGTCGCGGCTGGACTCCCGGCGGTGCCCACGGTGCCCGCGGCCCGGTCCATGCCGACCCAGCCGACCGCGGGCAGCACGTTCCGCGACGAGGTCAGGCCGACCGCCTTCCCGGGCCCGCGCAACGGCTGACCCACTCCCCCGCCGGCCACCGGCACTGCCTCCCGGCCGACGCCCCGGGAGGCAGTCGCATGTCCGCCTCCGTCGTGAGCGGGTGCGCCCGGTCGCGCCGAGGCCCGCCGGACGCCGCCCCGGGCGGCGGGGCCGGGTGACCGGCGCGGACGGCCGGCGCCGGGTCGTGCGCGCCGGTCAGCCGATGTCCGGCGGGTCGATCCGGATCCGCACGGGCTCGCTCCCGCCGCGAGCCGTCCGCGCGGCCTGCGCGCTCTTCAGCGCCGCGGCCAGCGCGGCTCCGCTGCCGGGCGGGACACGCACCAGGACCCGTTCCGCCGCCTCCGCGGCGGGTGGGCCGCCCGGCCGCCGCCCGCGCGCGGCCTCCGCGGCCGGTACCGGAACCGGCCCCAGCACCTCGGCGTCGGGCGGCAGTTCCGCGCTCGCCAGGAAACCGGCGAGTGCCTCCGGCGTCCCGGAGACGGACGCCATCCGGGACACCGGGGGGAAGCCCAGTTCGGCCCGCTCGGCGAGCTCCCGCACCGCGTGCCCGACGGGGTCCCAGCGCACGAGCGCCTGGACGGGCCGCAGGGTCGGCTCCGCCACCACCACGACCGTGCCGCCCTCGCCCTGCGGGCGCACCAGCGCCGCCGCACCGATCCACCGGCGCAGGCCGTCCTCACCGGCCCGCAGGTCGGGGCGCCCGAGCATGGCCCAGCCGTCGAGCAGCAGGGCCGCCGCGTACCCGCCCTCGGCGACCGGTTCCGCGCCCGGGGTGCTGACCACCAGGGCGGGGCCGGCGGACACCGTGTCGAGCACCTGCTCCCGCCCGGACGTGCGCACCGGGACGGCGGGGAACGCGCGCCCCAGTTCCTCGGCGGTACGGCGCGCTCCGACGACCTGCGCGCGCAGCCGGAAGCCGCCGCACTCCTGGCAGTGCCAGGAGCCCTCGTCCCGACCGCACCAGGCGCAGCGCAGCGCCCGCGCGTCCTGCGCCTCCAGCGGGCCCGCGCAGTGCCGGCAGCGCGCGGGCGCCCGGCACCGGGCGCACGCCATCCGCGGGACGTAGCCGCGCCGGGGCACCTGGACGAGCACCGGGCCCCGGCGCAGTCCGTCGCGCACGACCTGCCAGGCGAGGGTGGGCAGGCGCGCGGCACGCGCCGCCTCGTCGCGCGCGAGGTCGCCGTCCCCGACGGTCCGCACGAGCGGCGCCGCGGCGCGCACCTCCTCCCGGCTCGCGGTCAGCGGCTGCGCCCAGCCGGTCTCGACCAGCTGGGCGGCCTCCACCGTGCACGTCCAGCCGCCCAGCAGGAAGCCGCAGCGGTCCCGGGACGCCCGCAGTTCCAGCACCTCGCGGACGTGCGGGAAGGGGGCGTTGTCGTCGCTGTGCCCGGCGTCGCCGTCGTCCCACACGACGACCAGACCGAGGTCGCGGACCGGTGCGAACATCGCGGCCCGGGTGCCGACCACGGCCCGTACGGCACCGCGCCGTACGGAGAGCCACTCGCGGTAGCGCCGCTCCGGTCCCGCGTCGGCGGTGAGGACCGCGTGCCGGTCGTCGCCGAGCAGGGTGCGCAGCGCAGCGTCGACGCGGGCGGTGGGCCGGCCGGCCGGGACGACCACGAGGGCGCCCCGGCCGGAGGCGAGCGTCGCCTGCACGGCGCGGGCGATCTCCTCGGCCCAGCCAGGCCCGGGCAGCGCGGTCCACACGGCGCGTGGTGCCCCGCCCGCGGCGAGCGAGGCGAGGAAGTCGGCCCCGCGCCCGTATCGGCGCCAGCTCCCCGGGTCGGGGGCGGCGGGCGCGGGCGGGGGCGGGGGTGAGTCGCGGGACTCGGCTCGGGCGTGCCGCGGCGGCACGGCCAGTTGCAGCACGTCGGCGAGCGAGCCGGCGTACCGGTCGGCGACGGCGCGGGCGAGTCCCAGCAGCTCGGGGCCGAGGACGGGCTCGGGCGAGACGACCTGGGCCAGGGCGGCCAGCGGCCCCGCGTAGTCCGACGCGGCGACCCGCTCGACGAGGAACCCGTCGATCAGGCCGCCGCCCTCGCGCCGCCCGCCCCGGACGGTGCGCCCGCCGGCGCCGAACCGCACCCGGACCCGCACGCCCGGCCGCGCGGCCTCGTCGAGGTCCTCGGGCACGGCGTAGTCGAAGTACCGGTCGAGGTGCAGCACCCCTTTGTCGACCAGGACCCGGGCGACCGGCAGGTCCTTCGCCAGCGGCGCCCCGCGCCAGGTCCGCGGCTTGGCCTTCGGGGCCTTCGCCCGGCGGACCGTCTCCCGGATCAGCGCAAGCTGCTCGGGCGGGCCGCCCTCGGCGCCGCCCGCCCCGTCCGCGTCGGCCCCCTCGCCCTCGGGCCGCCCGTTCGCGCTGCTCACAGCAGTATTCCTACCAGACCGCACCGACACCGCCGCGGGCCTGCGACGGGGCCGGCCGCGCGCTGCCGGCGGCCGGGACGGCGGGGCGGGCGGGCCTGCCGCCGCACCGGGTCAGGCGCCGGGGGCGACCGCGCGACGGGGTGCGAGGCCGCCTCCCGGACGGCACCGCCCCGGCGCCCCGCCGGACCTGCGCGGGGCTCCGGGCGATCGGCTCCGGGCAGCCGTCAGGCCCGGCACCGTGGGGTGCCGGGCCTGACCGGATCGGGCGTCGCGGGATGCGGGACTACAGGCCCACCGCCGCGCGGAGCGCGTCGACACGGTCGGTCCGCTCCCAGGTGAAGTCGGGCAGCTCACGGCCGAAGTGCCCATAGGCGGCCGTCTGCGCGTAGATCGGCCGCAGCAGGTCGAGGTCGCGGATGATCGCCGCCGGGCGGAGGTCGAAGACCTCGGAGATGGCGGTCTCGATCTTCTCCGCGTCCACCTTGGCGGTGCCGAAGGTCTCGACGAACAGACCGACCGGCTCGGCCTTGCCGATCGCGTACGCGACCTGGACCTCGCAGCGCGAGGCCAGGCCCGCGGCGACGACGTTCTTCGCGACCCAGCGCATCGCGTAGGCGGCGGAGCGGTCCACCTTGGACGGGTCCTTGCCCGAGAAGGCGCCGCCGCCGTGCCGGGCCATGCCGCCGTACGTGTCGATGATGATCTTGCGGCCGGTGAGCCCGGCGTCGCCCATCGGGCCACCGATCTCGAAGCGGCCGGTCGGGTTCACCAGCAGGCGGTAGCCGTCGGTGTCCAGCTTGATGCCGTCGTCGAGGAGGGCCTTCAGCTCCGGCTCCACCACGAACTCGCGGATGTCGGGAGCGAGCAGCGAGTCCAGGTCGATGTCCGAGGCGTGCTGCGAGGAGACCACCACCGTGTCCAGCCGGACCGCCTTGTCCCCGTCGTACTCGATGGTGACCTGGGTCTTGCCGTCGGGGCGCAGGTAGGGGATGGTCCCGTTCTTGCGGACCTCGGACAGCCGGCGGGAGAGCCGGTGCGCGAGGTGGATCGGGAGCGGCATCAGGTTCGGGGTCTCGTCGGTCGCGTAGCCGAACATCAGGCCCTGGTCGCCCGCGCCCTGCCGGTCGAGCTCGTCCTCGTCACCCTCGACCCGGTTCTCGTACGCGGTGTCGACACCCTGCGCGATGTCCGGGGACTGGGAGCCGATCGACACCGACACGCCGCAGGACGCCCCGTCGAAGCCCTTCTTCGACGAGTCGTAGCCGATCTCCAGGATCTTGTCGCGGACCAGCTGCGCGATCGGCGCGTACGCCTTGGTCGTGACCTCTCCGGCCACGTGCACCAGGCCGGTGGTGATGAGCGTCTCCACGGCGACCCGGGACGTCGGGTCCTCCCGCAGAAGCGCGTCGAGAATGGTGTCGCTGATCTGGTCAGCGATCTTGTCGGGGTGACCCTCGGTCACGGACTCCGAGGTGAACAGGCGACGGGACACAACGCTCCCTGTGGTTGCAGCGGCTGCTGGCTGATCATGGGTGGACGGGTCGGGGGCTGCGCCCGGCGTCGTCCGAGAACAGTTTATCGGTCGCGCTCGGCCGTGGGATCACCGTCTCGCCTCTCGGGAAGCCTGTGACCTGCGGCACGGGCATTCTGCGTCATCGCCGTGGCGGTCCGCCAGGGTCGCCACGCGCGATTTCGCGGTGCCGGGGCCTCCGGCCCGGCGGACGAGACCGTCACCCCAGTCGGCGTGTCACGAGGTCCCAGACGGTGTCGGCCAGGGCCTCCTTGGGCCCGTACGGCACGGTCGTCTCGCTGCCGTCGGAGCCGAGCACCACCGCCTCGTTCTCCTCGGAGCCGAACGTGCGGCTCTCGCCGACCTCGTTCACCACGAGCAGATCGCAGCCCTTGCGCTCCAGCTTGGCCCGTCCGTTGGCCAGGACGTCGTCCGTCTCGGCCGCGAAACCGACGACCACCTGCCCGGCGCGCGCCCGGCTCGCGGAGATCTCGGCGAGGACGTCGGGATTGCGGACGAGGACGATCGGCTCCGGCTCCCGTCCGTCCTTCTTCTTGATCTTTCCGGCCGCGTAGGTCTCGGGGCGGAAGTCCGCCACGGCGGCCGCCATCACCACGGCGTCGGCGTCCGGTGCGGCCTTGAGCACCGCCTGGCGCAGCTGGACGGCCGTTCCGACCGGGATCACGTCGACCCCGGCCGGGTCGGGCAGGGCGGTGTTCGCGGCGATCAGCGTGACCCGGGCGCCCCGGGCGGCGGCGGTGCGGGCCAGGGCGTACCCCTGCTTGCCGGAGGAGCGGTTGCCGAGGAAGCGGACGGGGTCGAGGGGTTCCCGGGTGCCGCCCGCGCTGACGACGACGTGCCGTCCGGCGAGGTCGGGCTCGGTGGCTCCGCGGGCCAGCACACGGCGGCACACCTCGAAGATCTCCGCCGGGTCGGGCAGCCGGCCCTTGCCGGTGTCGACGCCGGTCAGCCGGCCCACGGCGGGCTCGACGACGATCGCGCCGCGGCGCCGCAGGGTCGCCACGTTCTCCCGGGTGGCGGGGTGCTCCCACATCTCGGTGTGCATGGCGGGCGCGAAGACGACCGGGCAGCGCGCGGTGAGCAGGGTGTTGGTGAGCAGGTCGTCGGCGAGGCCGTGGGCCGCCTTGGCCAGCATGTCGGCGGTGGCGGGGGCCACCACCACCAGGTCGGCCCGCTGGCCGATGCGCACGTGCGGGACCTCGTGCACGTCGGACCAGACCTCGGTGGAGACGGGATGGCCCGAGAGCGCGGACCAGGTGGCGGCGCCGACGAAGTGCAGGGCGGAGGCGGTGGGCACGACCCGCACGTCGTGGCCCGATTCCGTCAGCCGTCGCAGCAGCTCACAGGCCTTGTACGCGGCGATGCCACCGCTGACCCCCAGGACGACCCTCGGCTTGTCCACCGTCTCTCCCCGCGCTCGGAACCGTAGAGGTCCATGACACACCACGGGCCCGGCGGTCGCGCCGCCGGGCCCGGGGTGACAGAGGTGGACGACTACTGGGCGGGGCCCTCGACGGCCTCGGACGTCAGCAGTCCCGCGTTGATCTCGCGCAGGGCGATCGACAGCGGCTTCTCGTGGACGTGGGTGTCGACGAGCGGACCGACGTACTCGAGGAGGCCCTCGCCGAGCTGCGAGTAGTACGCGTTGATCTGACGGGCGCGCTTGGCCGCGTAGATCACCAGGCTGTACTTCGAGTCGGTGGCCTCGAGGAGCTCGTCGATCGGAGGGTTGATGATGCCCTCGGGAGCGGTGATGGAAGAGGACACGCTCTGCCTTCCGAAAGGTGGAAATTGACCTGAAAGATCAAACAACTTCCATCAAGGCTAGCAGCTCGCGCGCCACGTCCTCGACGGAGGTGTTGACCAGGGTGGTGTCGAACTCCGGCTCGGCCGCCAGTTCGATCTTCGCCGCCGCGAGACGGCGTTCGATCACCTCGGGGGATTCGGTGCCGCGGCCGGTGAGCCGGCGCACGAGCTCCTCCCAGGAGGGTGGGGCCAGGAACACGAGCAGCGCCTCGGGCATCGACTCGCGGACCTGGCGCGCGCCCTGGAGGTCGATCTCCAGCAGGACGGGCACACCCGACTCCAGGTGCTCCAGGACGGCGGCTCGCGGCGTCCCATAGCGGTTGCCGGCGAACTCGGCCCACTCCAGCAGCTCGCCGTTGGCGATCAGCTTGTCCATCTCCTCGTCGGTGACGAAGAAGTAGTGGACTCCGTGCTTCTCACCCGGGCGGGGCCT
This sequence comes from Streptomyces sp. NPDC048566, assembly GCF_043199735.1. NCBI lineage: Bacteria > Bacillati > Actinomycetota > Actinomycetes > Kitasatosporales > Streptomycetaceae > Streptomyces > Streptomyces sp. NPDC048566. The sequence goes on along the minus strand of NZ_JBICWL010000002.1, from coordinate 585,048 downwards.
GCGGGTCGTCGCCGACACCGAGAGCCAGACCTCGGGGTGTTCCTTGCGCATATGAGCGACGACCGTGCTCTTGCCGACCCCGGAGGGGCCGGAGAGCACGGTCAGCCGCGGACGTACGTCCGGGGGTACGGGGGTCGTCCCCCGGGGTGTTGCAGCCATGCGGCGATTATTCCAGCAATCCCGGTGTGCCCAGGACTCAGGCGCCGGAACCGCCGAACTCGCGCTCCAAGGAGGCGATCTGGTTCGAGCCGAGACCGCGAACACGGCGGCTCTCGGAGATCCCGAGTCGCTCCATGATCTGCTTGGCGCGGACCTTGCCCACGCCCGGCAGCGACTCCAGCAGGGCGGAGACCTTCATCTTGCCGATGACGTCGTTCTCCTGGCCCTGCTTGATGACCTCGTGGAGCGAGGCACCGGAGTGCTTGAGTCGATTCTTGACCTCGGCCCGCTCCCGGCGAGCCGCGGCGGCCTTTTCGAGCGCGGCTGCGCGCTGTTCAGGGGTAAGGGGCGGAAGAGCCACGCCTACGTCACCTCGGATGTCGAACTGTCGGATACGGACCGGTGAGGAACCTAGTCGCCCCACACCTGGGGAGTTACGAGCAACACGCTTGCCCGTTCTCTCGACGGAGACTAGCGGGCAAGTGCGCCGGAGTCAGCGAGAACAGCGGAAAAGTCCTGGTCAGCCTCCCTGGAGCCCGACATTCCCGACATAATGCCCCGGATTTGGGAATGTATTCGCGCCCGGCGCGTCGCCCGGACCCGGTCCGGGCCCGTTCCACGGCGCGGCGAAGGCGTCAGGCGGCGCTCACGGCGGCCCTGATCTCCTCAGCGAAACGGTCCGCCGAGGTGCGCAGGGCCCCGGCGTCGGGGCCGAACCGCAGCACGCCCCGGCTCACGTTCGGGACCACGTTGCGCAGCGCCGGGCCGAAGACGCCCGCGAGGTCGGCCGCCGCCGCGCCCTGGGCGCCGATGCCGGGGGCGAGGAGCGGGCCGTTGATGTCGAGGTCGTAGCCGGACAGGTCGCCCAGCGTGGCGCCGACGACCGCGCCGAAGGAGCCGAGTGGCGTCTCGCCCGCGTTCTCCACCGCCAGGTGCGCCAGCATCGTCGCCCCGACCGAGCGGCCGTCCTCGCGCAGGGCGTGCTGCACCTCGCCGCCCTCCGGGTTGGACGTGAGGGCGAGGACGAAGAGTCCGGCGCCGGACTCGCGCGCCAGCTCGACCGCGGGCCGCAGCGATCCGTAGCCGAGGTAGGGCGAGACGGTGAGCGCGTCCGAGAACAGGGGCGCGTCCTTGCGCAGGTAGGTCTCCGCGTAGGCGGACATCGTGGAGCCGATGTCCCCGCGCTTGGCGTCCATCACCACCAGGGCCCCGGCGGCACGGGCCTCCGCGACCGACGTCTCCAGGACGGCGATCCCGCGCGAGCCGAACCGCTCGAAGAAGGCGCTCTGCGGCTTCAGGACGGCGACGCGGTCGGCGAGCGCCTCCACGACCGTGCGGCTGAAGCGCTCCAGTCCGGCGACGTCGTCGGCCAGGCCCCAGTCCGCCAGCAGCGAGGCGTGCGGGTCGATGCCCACGCACAGCGGGCCCCGGTCGTCCATGGCGCGGCGCAGGCGGGCGCCGAAGGGTTCCAGGCTCATCGGGACGTCCTCACGTCGGCGCCGACCGCGTCGGCGAGGGTGGCGTACGGGCTCGTCCGCAGACGGGCGGCGAGCCCCTTGTGCAGGGCGCGGGCCCAGAAGGGGCCCTGGTAGACGAAGGCGCTGTAGCCCTGGACCAGCGTGGCACCGGCCAGGATGCGCTGCCAGGCGTCCTCGGCGCTCTCGATGCCGCCGACGCCCACCAGGGTGATGCGGTCCCCCACGCGCGCGTAGAGGCGGCGCAGCACCTCCAGCGACCGGGCCGTGAGCGGAGCGCCGGACAGCCCGCCGGTCTCCCCCACCAGGGCGGGGTCGGACAGCAGGCCGAGGCCCTCGCGCGCGATGGTGGTGTTCGTCGCGATGATCCCGTCCAGGCCGAGTTCCACGGCGAGGTCGGCGACCGCGTCGACGTCCTCGTCGGCGAGGTCGGGCGCGATCTTGACCAGGAGCGGGACGCGACGGCCGGCGACCGAGCGGTCGGCGGCCTCGCGCACGGCGCCGAGCAGCGGGCGCAGCGCGTCGGTGGCCTGGAGGTTGCGCAGGCCCGGCGTGTTCGGTGAGGAGACGTTCACCACCAGGTAGTCGGCGTGCCGCGCCAGCCGCTCGGTGGACTTCACGTAGTCACCGACGGCCTCCTCCTCGGGGACGACCTTGGTCTTGCCGATGTTGACGCCGACGACCGTGCGGAAGACGGGCGTGCGGGCCGCGAGGCGCTCCGCCACGGCCGCCGAGCCCTCGTTGTTGAAGCCCATGCGGTTGATCAGCGCGCGGTCCGGGACCAGGCGGAACAGCCGCTTGCCGGGGTTGCCGGGCTGCGGCTCCCCGGTGACCGTGCCGATCTCGACGTGGTCGAAGCCGAGCATCGCCATGCCGTCGATGGCCACGGCGTTCTTGTCGAAGCCGGCGGCGAGCCCGAAGGGGCCGTGCATGCGCAGGCCGAACGCCTCGGTCCGCAGTTCCTTGTGGCGGGGGGCGAGCGCGGCGGCGACGAAGGTGCGCAGGCCGGGCACGCGGGCGGTGAGCCGGATCCAGCGGAAGGCGAGGTGATGGGCCCGCTCCGGGTCCATCCGCTTGAAGACGAGGTCGAAGAAGAGCTTGTACATGAATCGTGTCCTCGGAAGGGCCGCGCGGGCCTCAGGCGGGAAGGGGGCTCATGAAGAGGGGGACACCGTCCGGTGTCCCCCTCTTGGCTGCTACTCGCGCGCGGCGGTCAGATGCTCGGCGTGTTCCTGGAGTGAACGCACGCCGACGTCGCCGTGGTTGAGCGCGTCGATGCCCTGGACGGCGGCGGCGAGTGCCTGCACCGTCGTCAGGCAGGGGACGGCGCGGGCCACGGCCGCGGTGCGGATGTCGTAGCCGTCGAGACGGCCTCCGGTGCCGTACGGGGTGTTGACGATGAGGTCGACCTCGCCGTCGTGGATCAGCTGGACGATGGTCTTCTCGCCGTTCGGGCCGACGCCCTCGCTCTGCTTGCGCACCACGGTGGCGTTGATGCCGTTGCGCTTGAGCACCTCGGCGGTGCCCGAGGTCGCGAGCAACTCGAAGCCGTGGGCGACCAGTTCACGCGCCGGGAAGATCATCGAGCGCTTGTCGCGGTTGGCGACCGAGATGAAGGCGCGGCCCTTGGTCGGCAGCGGACCGTACGCGCCCGCCTGGGACTTGGCGTACGCGGTGCCGAACACCGAGTCGATGCCCATGACTTCGCCGGTGGAGCGCATCTCCGGGCCGAGCACCGTGTCGACGCCGCGGCCGTGGATGTCGCGGAAGCGCGACCACGGCATGACGGCCTCCTTGACGGAGATCGGCGCGTCCAGCGGCAGGGTGCCGCCGTCGCCCTCCGCCGGGAGCAGGCCCTCGGCGCGCAGTTCGGCGACGGTCGCGCCCAGCGAGATGCGGGCGGCGGCCTTCGCGAGCGGCACCGCGGTCGCCTTCGAGGTGAAGGGGACGGTGCGCGAGGCGCGCGGGTTGGCCTCCAGGACGTAGAGGATGTCCCCGGCCATCGCGAACTGGATGTTGATCAGGCCGCGGACGCCGACGCCCTTGGCGATGGCCTCCGTCGAGGCGCGCAGCCGCTTGATGTCGAACCCGCCGAGGGTGATCGGCGGGAGGGCGCACGCCGAGTCGCCGGAGTGGATGCCGGCCTCCTCGATGTGCTCCATGACGCCGCCGAGGTACAGCTCGGCACCGTCGTACAGCGCGTCGACGTCGATCTCGATCGCGTCGTCGAGGAAGCGGTCGACCAGGACCGGCCGGGAGGGGCTGATCTCGGTGGACTCGGCGATGTAGGCGGACAGCCGGGCCTCGTCGTAGACGATCTCCATGCCCCGGCCGCCGAGGACGTAGGACGGGCGGACGAGGACCGGGTAGCCGATCTCGTCGGCGATGGCCTTGGCCTGGGCGAAGGTGGTGGCGGTGCCGTGCTTGGGGGCCGGCAGGCCGGCCTCGGCGAGCACCCGGCCGAAGGCACCGCGGTCCTCGGCGGCGTGGATCGCCTCCGGCGGGGTGCCGACGACGGGCACGCCGTTGTCCTTCAGGGCCTGCGACAGGCCGAGCGGGGTCTGGCCGCCGAGTTGCACGACCACGCCCGCGACCGGGCCGGCGAGCGTCTCGGCGTGCACGATCTCCAGGACGTCCTCGAGCGTCAGCGGCTCGAAGTACAGGCGGTCGGAGGTGTCGTAGTCCGTGGACACCGTCTCGGGGTTGCAGTTGACCATCACGGTCTCGTAGCCGGCCTCGCTCAGGGCGAAGGAGGCGTGGACGCAGGAGTAGTCGAACTCGATGCCCTGGCCGATGCGGTTGGGCCCGGAACCCAGGATGATCACCGCGGGCTTCTCGCGCGGCGCCACCTCGCTCTCCTCGTCGTAGGAGGAGTAGAAGTACGGCGTCTTCGCGGCGAACTCGGCGGCGCAGGTGTCGACCGTCTTGTAGACCGGGCGGACCCCGAGCGCGTGCCGCACCTCGCGGACGACGTCCTCGCGCAGGCCCCGGATCTCGGCGATCTGGCCGTCGGAGAAGCCGTGCCGCTTGGCCTCGGCCAGCAGTTCGGGGCCGAGCTTGTCGGCGGCGGCCAGCTCGTCCGCGATCTCCTTGATCAGGAACAGCTGGTCGACGAACCACGGGTCGATCTTGGTGGCGTCGAAGACCTCCTCGGGGGTGGCGCCGGCGCGGATGGCCTGCATGACGGCGTTGATCCGGCCGTCGGTGGGCCGCACGGCCTCCCGCAGCAGCTCGGCCTTGTCGCCGGGCTCGCCGACGAAGGTGAACCGGCTGCCCTGCTTCTCCAGCGAGCGCAGCGCCTTCTGGAGCGCCTCGGTGAAGTTGCGGCCGATCGCCATGGCCTCGCCGACCGACTTCATGGTGGTGGTGAGGGTGGAGTCGGCGGACGGGAACTTCTCGAAGGCGAAACGCGGGGCCTTCACCACGACGTAGTCGAGGGTGGGCTCGAAGGACGCCGGGGTCTTCTCGGTGATGTCGTTGGGGATCTCGTCGAGCGTGTAGCCGACGGCCAGCTTGGCGGCGATCTTGGCGATCGGGAAGCCGGTGGCCTTGGAGGCGAGCGCCGAGGAGCGCGAGACGCGCGGGTTCATCTCGATGACGATGATCCGGCCGTCCGCGGGATTGACCGCGAACTGGATGTTGCAGCCACCCGTGTCGACGCCGACCTCGCGGATGATCGCGATGCCGATGTCGCGCAGCCGCTGGTACTCGCGGTCGGTCAGCGTCATGGCCGGGGCGACCGTGATGGAGTCGCCCGTGTGGACGCCCATGGGGTCGAAGTTCTCGATGGAGCAGACGACCACGACGTTGTCGTTCTTGTCGCGCATCAGCTCCAGCTCGTACTCCTTCCAGCCGAGGATGGACTCCTCCAGGAGCACCTCGGTGGTCGGGGAGAGCGTCAGGCCCTGGCCGGCGATGCGGCGCAGCTCCTCCTCGTCGTGGGCGAAGCCGGAGCCGGCGCCGCCCATGGTGAAGGAGGGGCGGACGACCACGGGGTAGCCGCCGAGCGTGTCGACGCCCGCGATGACGTCGTCCATGGAGTGGCAGATGACGGACCGGGCGGACTCGCCGTGCCCGATCTTCTGGCGGACGGCCTCGACGACGCCCTTGAAGAGGTCGCGGTCCTCGCCCTTGTTGATCGCCTCGACGTTGGCGCCGATCAGCTCGACACCGTACTTCTCCAGCACCCCCTGCTCGTGCAGGGAGATCGCGGTGTTCAGCGCCGTCTGGCCGCCGAGGGTCGGCAGCAGGACGTCGGGGCGCTCCTTGGCGATGATCTTCTCGACGAACTCGGGGGTGATCGGTTCGACGTAGGTGGCGTCGGCGATCTCCGGGTCGGTCATGATCGTCGCGGGGTTGGAGTTGACGAGGACGACGCGCAGGCCCTCGGCCCGCAGGACGCGGCACGCCTGGGTGCCGGAGTAGTCGAACTCCGCGGCCTGGCCGATGACGATCGGGCCGGAGCCGATGACCAGGACGGACTGGATATCGGTGCGCTTAGGCACGCTGGCCCTCCATCAGAGCTGTTTCCATCAAAGACGTGAAGCGGTCGAACAGGTAGGCGGCGTCGTGGGGTCCTGCCGCGGCTTCGGGGTGGTACTGGACGCTGAAGGCCGGCTGGTCGAGCAGCTGGAGGCCCTCCACGACGTTGTCGTTGAGGCAGACGTGGGAGACCTCGGCGCGGCCGTAGGGGGTCTCGGACACCGCGTCGAGCGGGGCGTCGACGGCGAAGCCGTGGTTGTGCGCGGTGACCTCGACCTTGCCGGTCGTCCGGTCCTGGACCGGCTGGTTGATGCCGCGGTGGCCGTACTTCAGTTTGTAGGTGCCGAAGCCGAGCGCGCGGCCGAGGATCTGGTTGCCGAAGCAGATGCCGAAGAGCGGCGTCCTGCGGGCGAGCACCTCGCGCATCACGGCCACCGGGCCGTCGGCGGTCGCCGGGTCGCCGGGGCCGTTGGAGAAGAAGACGCCGTCGGGGTTCACGGCGTAGACGTCCTCGGCGGTGGCCGTCGCGGGCAGCACGTGGACCTCGATGCCGCGCTCGGCCATCCGGTGCGGGGTCATGCCCTTGATGCCCAGGTCGACGGCGGCGACGGTGAACTTCGCCGTGCCGAGGGGGACGGCCTCGCCGTCGGGGCCAATCGCCGGGACGACGTACGGCTCCCGGGTGGCGACCTCGGCGGCCAGGTTCGCGCCCTTCATCTCGGGGGCCTGGCGCACCTCGGCGAGCATGGTGCCCTCGTCCGGCAGGGCGTTGCCGGAGAAGATGCCGACGCGCATGGCGCCGCGCTCGCGCAGGTGGCGGGTGAGGGCGCGGGTGTCGACGCCGCTGATGCCGACGACTCCCTGGGTGCGCAGTTCCTCGTCGAGGGAGCGGCGCGAGCGCCAGTTGGAGGGCATCCGCGCGGGGTCGCGGACCACGTAGCCGGAGACCCAGATCCGCCGGGACTCGGGGTCCTCGTCGTTCACGCCGGTGTTGCCGATGTGCGGGGCGGTCATCACGACGACCTGGCGGTGGTACGACGGGTCGGTGAGGGTCTCCTGGTAGCCGGTCATGCCGGTGGAGAACACCGCCTCGCCGAAGGTCTCCCCCACGGCCCCGTAGGAGCGGCCGCGGAAGACGCGGCCGTCCTCCAGGACGAGTACGGCGGGAAGCGCCTTCTTCCTCGGTGAGGCGTTCCCCTGGGTGGAGGTCGTCATCGTGCGCCTTCCGTTTCCGTCGTGTCGATCATGGTGTTCAGGGTCTCGGCCCAGGCCGCGTGCTCGTCGGCCCGATCCGAGCGGAAGCCGGAGTCGATCAGCCGGTCGCCGTGCCGCCAGGTGACGACGAGCAGTCCGCCCTCGGTGAGGACCTTGCCCGCGATGCCCTTGTCGAGACGGGCCCCGCGCAGCTGCGAGGCCGGCACGAAGAAGTCGCGCGCGCCGGGGCGTACGACGTCCAGTCCCGCGTCCGTGAGCGTGAGCTCGGCCCGGCTGCGGGTGCCGAGGCCGTGCGCCACGATCCGGTCGAGCCACTGCCCGGCGGTGGTGGAGCCGTGGTAGCGGCCGCTCATGCCCAGTCTCACCGGGCCGGTGTCGTCCGGCGCGGTGGGGAGTTCGGGCAGGTCGCCCTGGAGGGTGCCGCGCCACTTCCAGCCCTCGCGCATCAGCCAGTAGACGAGCGCGATGAACAGGACGATGCCGACGAGCCAGCCGATGCGGGCGGCCCAGTCGGTCACTTCCGCCGACTTCTGTTCGGCGGCCAGGGGCAGGAGAGGTGTCACGCGAGCTTCCCGTCGACGAGGGTGGCCTTGCCCCGCAGCCAGGTGTGGGTGACCCTGCCCGGCAGCTCACGGCCCTCGTAGGGGGTGTTGCGGCTGCGCGAGGCGAAGCCCGCGGGGTCCACGTCCCCACGGTATGCGGTGTCGACCAGGGTGAGGTTGGCGGGCTCACCCTCCGAGACGGGACGGCCGTGGCCCGTGGCCCCGCCGATCAGCGCGGGCCTGGCCGACATGCGGTCGGCGACGCCGGCCCAGTCGAGCAGGCCGGTCTCGACCATCGTCTGCTGGACGACGGACAGCGCGGTCTCCAGGCCCACCATGCCCATGGCGGCGGCGGCCCACTCGCAGTCCTTGTCCTCGTGCGGGTGCGGGGCGTGGTCGGTGGCGACGATGTCGATCGTGCCGTCGGCGAGCGCCTCGCGCAGCGCCATGACGTCCTTCTCGGTGCGCAGCGGCGGGTTGACCTTGAACACCGGGTTGTAGGTGCGCACCAGCTCGTCGGTGAGCAGGAGGTGGTGCGGGGTGACCTCGGCGGTGACGTCGATGCCGCGGGACTTGGCCCAGCGGACGATCTCGACGGACCCGGCGGTCGACAGGTGGCAGATGTGCACGCGCGAGCCCACGTGCTCGGCGAGCAGCACGTCGCGGGCGATGATCGACTCCTCGGCGACCGCCGGCCAGCCGCCGAGCCCCAGCTCGGCGGAGACGACGCCCTCGTTCATCTGGGCGCCCTCGGTGAGGCGGGGCTCCTGGGCGTGCTGGGCGACGACGCCGCCGAAGGCCTTCACGTACTCCAGGGCGCGGCGCATGATCACGGCGTCGTGGACGCACTTGCCGTCGTCGGAGAAGACGGTGACGCCGGCGGCGGACTCGTGCATGGCGCCCAGCTCGGCGAGCTTGGCGCCTTCCAGGCCGACGGTGACGGCGCCGATGGGCTGGACGTCGCAGTAGCCGTGCTGCCGGCCGAGGCGGTAGACCTGCTCGACCACGCCGGCGGTGTCGGCGACGGGGAAGGTGTTGGCCATGGCGAACACGGCCGTGAAGCCGCCGGCGGCCGCCGCGCGGGTGCCGGTCAGGACGGTCTCGGAGTCCTCGCGGCCGGGCTCGCGCAGGTGGGTGTGCAGGTCGACCAGGCCCGGCAGGAGCACCTTGCCGTCGGCCTCGACGACCTCGGCGCCCTCCGCCGCCAGGCCGGTGCCGACCGCGGCGATCGTGTCGCCGTCGATCAGGACGTCCTGGGGCTCGCCGCCGAGCACCTTCGCACCACGGATCAGGATCTTGCTCATGTCTTACTTCTCCTCGGTGCGGGTGTGGGTGACGGCGGGCTCGTTGCCGCCCAGCAGCAGGTAGAGCACGGCCATGCGGATGGAGACGCCGTTGGCGACCTGCTCGACGACGGTGCAGCGGTCGGAGTCGGCGACCTCGGCGGTGATCTCCATGCCGCGGACCATGGGGCCGGGGTGCATCACGACGGCGTGCTCGGGCATCTTCGCCATGCGCCCGCCGTCGAGGCCGTAGCGCCGCGAGTACTCGCGTTCGGTGGGGAAGAACGCGGCGTTCATCCGCTCGCGCTGGACGCGGAGCATCATGACGGCGTCGGACTTGGACAGGGTGCTGTCGAGGTCGTAGGAGACCGCGCAGGGCCAGGTCTCGACACCGACGGGGACCAGGGTGGGGGGCGCGACGAGGGTGACCTCGGCGCCGAGGGTGTGCAGCAGGTCGACGTTCGATCGGGCCACCCGGCTGTGCAGCACGTCGCCGACGATCGTGATGCGCCGGCCGGCCAGGTCCTGGCCGATCCCGGCGTCCCGGCCGACCAGGCGCCGGCGCATGGTGAAGGCGTCGAGCAGTGCCTGGGTGGGGTGCTGGTGGGTGCCGTCGCCCGCGTTGATGACGGCGGCGTCGATCCAGCCGGAGGTGGCGAGCCGGTAGGGGGCCCCGGAGGCGCCGTGCCGGATCACGACGGCGTCGACCCCCATGGCCTCCAGGGTCTGGGCGGTGTCCTTCAGGGACTCGCCCTTGGAGACGCTCGACCCTTTGGCGGTGAAGTTGATGACGTCGGCGGACAGGCGCTTCTCCGCGGCCTCGAAGGAGATCCGGGTCCGGGTGGAGTCCTCGAAGAAGAGGTTGACGACGGTACGGCCGCGCAGGGTCGGCAGTTTCTTGATCGGCCGGTCGGCGACCCGGGCCATCTCCTCGGCGGTGTCGAGGATCAGGACGGCGTCGTCGCGGGTGAGGTCGGCGGCCGAGATGAGATGACGCTGCATCTGTCAGGCTCCGTAGGGAGGTTCAGGGAGGATTCGGGCATGCGGGCGCGCGGGAGCGCACTCGGCGGGGTGGGCCGGAGTGCTACTGCCGCTCGTCCGGGGCGGTCCGCTTGGCGCCGAGCAGCACGGTGTCGCGGCCGTCCTCCTCGGCGAGCTGGACCTTGACCGTCTCCCGCAACGACGTGGGGAGGTTCTTGCCGACGTAGTCGGCGCGGATCGGCAGTTCGCGGTGGCCCCGGTCGACCAGGACCGCGAGCTGCACGGCGCGCGGCCGGCCGATGTCGTTGAGCGCGTCGAGCGCGGCACGGATGGTGCGGCCGGAGAAGAGCACGTCGTCGACGAGGACGACGAGGCGGCCGTCGATGCCGTCACCGGGGATGTCGGTGCGGGCCAGCGCACGCGGCGGGTGCATGCGCAGGTCGTCGCGGTACATCGTGATGTCGAGGGAGCCGACCGGGATCGCGCGGCCGGTGATCTCCCGGAGCTTGTCGGCCAGCCGCCGGGCGAGGAAGACGCCGCGGGTCGGGATGCCGAGGAGGACGACGTCGTCGGCGCCCTTGGCGCGTTCGACGATCTCGTGCGCGATGCGGGTCAGCACCCGCGCGATGTCGGTCGCCTCCAGAACGGGCCGGGCATCGGCCGCGTACTGCTGCTTGTCCTGCTCTGAGTCCATGGAAAACGGACCTCCTTCTCCGCCTCACGGGACGGATCATTAAAGGACGTCGGAATTGCGCCATCCACCGTACCAGCCCGGCGACGCGCCTGATCACCCACCTTTGCGTCATCCCCGGCGGCTCCCCGGGCGGGGACCTGGTCCGACCCCTCCGGCTTGACGGGGGAGAGTAACGCTGCGTAACCTCACAGTGAGTCACCAGAGTCACCAGCCGCGCGGCGGAGCCGCACGTTGATACAGCGTCCGGGGAGCTATATGTCCAGCGAATACGCCAAACAGCTCGGGGCCAAGCTCCGTGCCATCCGCACCCAGCAGGGCCTTTCCCTCCACGGCGTCGAGGAGAAGTCCCAGGGCCGCTGGAAGGCCGTCGTGGTCGGCTCGTACGAGCGAGGCGACCGCGCCGTGACCGTCCAGCGCCTCGCCGAGCTGGCCGATTTCTACGGGGTCCCGGTGCAGGAGCTGCTGCCCGGCACCACCCCCGGCGGTGCCGCCGAGCCGCCGCCGAAGCTGGTCCTGGACCTGGAGCGGCTGGCCCACGTGCCGGCCGAGAAGGCGGGCCCGCTCCAGCGCTACGCCGCGACCATCCAGTCGCAGCGCGGTGACTACAACGGCAAGGTGCTGTCGATCCGCCAGGACGACCTGCGCACCCTCGCCGTCATCTACGACCAGTCCCCCTCGGTCCTGACCGAGCAGCTGATCGGCTGGGGCGTGCTGGACGCGGACGCGCGCCGCGCCGTCGCCCACGACGAGGGCTGATCCCGCGGGACAGCCCAGCAGAAACGTACCGCCGGGGTGGCCGGAGCCTGAGGGTTCCGGCCACCCCGGCGGTTTCTGCGTTCCCGGGAGCCACACCGGCCCCGCAGGCGCCCCGCAGGGACCGACGCGGGCAGACGGCGGACGCGGCCGGCAGCGGGGGCGTGACGGGCGAGGCATGCGCGGCGGGAGGCCCCGAGCGGGGCCCCGGACCGGCGGCGAGCCGTCGGGGGGCCGGAGCGCGGAGCGGGAACGCCGGAGGGCCCGCAGCGCGGACGCTGCGGGCCCTCCGGCGATGCCTACCGCCCCTGCGGGCCGTAGACGTCTGTCGTCGTCTAGTCCTCGTCGCGGCGCAGCGACGGCTTGAGCTCCTTGAAACGGCCGAGCAGGCCGTTCACGAACGAGGGCGACTCGTCCGTGGAGAACTCCTTGGCCAACTGCACCGACTCGTCGAGCACCACGGCGTCGGGGGTCTCGTCGACCCAGATCAGCTCGTAGGCGCCGAGGCGCAGGATGTTGCGGTCGACGACCGGCATCCTGTCCAGCGTCCAGCCGACGGCGTACTGGGCGATGAGGTCGTCGATGCGGCGCGCCTGGGCGGCGTACCCCTCGACCAGCTCCATCGTGTACTCGCTGACCGGCGGCTGCCGGGTGTCGGAGCGGGAGTGCCGGATCCAGTCCGCGAGGACCGTCAGGACGTCCACTCCGCGCTGGTCGCCCTCGAAGAGGATCTGGAAGGCGCGCTTGCGGGCCGTGTTGCGGGCAGCCACGGTTAGCTGTTCACCCGGCCGAGGTAGTCGCTCGTGCGGGTGTCGACCTTGATCTTCTCACCGGTGGTGATGAAGAGCGGGACCTGGATCTGGTGGCCCGTCTCCAGGGTGGCGGGCTTGGTGCCGCCGGTGGAGCGGTCGCCCTGGACGCCGGGCTCGGTCTCCTGGATGACCAGCTCGACGGCGGCGGGCAGCTCGACGAAGAGCACCTCGCCCTCGTGCTGGGCGACGGTGGCGGTGAAGCCCTCGACCAGGAAGTTGGCGGCGTCGCCGACGGACTTGCGGTCGACCATGAGCTGGTCGTACGTGTCCATGTCCATGAAGACGAAGTACTCGCCGTCCATGTACGAGAACTGCATGTCGCGCTTGTCGATCGTGGCCGTCTCGACCTTGACGCCGGCGTTGAACGTCTTGTCGACGACCTTGCCGGAGAGCACGTTCTTCAGCTTGGTGCGCACGAAGGCCGGGCCCTTGCCGGGTTTGACGTGCTGGAACTCGACGACGGACCAGAGCTGGCCTCCGTCGAGCTTGAGCACCAGGCCGTTCTTGAGGTCGTTCGTGGAAGCCACGGTTGCGGAATCTCCTGGACTGACGTGGACGACCCCGGCGCAGGCGCCCAGCTCGGAGAGCTAGAGCGCGAGCAGCTCCTTGGTCGTGATGGTGAGTAGCTCGGGTCCGCCGTCCGCCTCAGGGCGCACGACGAGCGTGTCATCGATCCGGACACCGCCCCGTCCCGGGAGGTGGACCCCCGGTTCGACGGTGACCGGCACGCAAGCGTCCAGTTTACCCATGGCCGCGGGGGCAAGCTGCGGGTCCTCGTCGATTTCGAGCCCGACCCCGTGCCCGGTGAGCGGCACAAGGCCCTCGGCGTGGCCCGCGGAGTCCAGCACCTGCCGGGCCGCGCGGTCCACGTCGCGGTAGGCGGCGCCGGGCAGCAGCGCCTCCCGTCCGGCGCGCTGAGCGGCGAAGACGAGGTCGTACAGCTCGATCTGCCAGTCGGCGGGAGAGGTGCCGATGACGAACGTGCGGCCGACCTCGCAGCGGTAGCCCCGGTAGGTCGCACCGAGGCAGACGGTGAGGAAGTCGCCCTCCTCCACCCTGCGGTCGGTGGGACGGTGGCCCCGCGTGCCCGAGTTCGGGCCGGTGCCGACCGAGGTGCGGAAGGCCGGGCCGTCCGCGCCGTGGTCGACCAGCCGCCGCTCCAGTTCCAGCGCGAGATGGCGTTCGGTGCGGCCGACGAGGATGGATTCGAGGAGTTCCCCGAGGGCCTGGTCGGCGATCTCGGCGCCGATCCGCAGCGCGGAGATCTCCTCCTCGTCCTTGACGACCCGCAGTTGCTCGACGGCGCCGCCCAGGTCCGCGAGACGCAGCCGGGGGGCCACCGAGCCCAGGGCGCGGTGGCGGGCCACGGTGACGTGGTGCTCCTCGACGGCGAGGGAGTCGGCCCCCCGGCCGGCCGCCATGCCCGCGGCGGCGACCGCCGGGTCACCGCCGGCGCGCGGCAGCGCCCGCACCTCCACGCCCTCGTCGGGGCGCCCCTCGCCGACGTCGCCGACCGGCGTTCCGGCGCACAGCAGCACGTCCTCTCCCCTGCCGAGCAGCAGCAGGGCGGCGCCGCGCGGGGCCGCGCCGGCGAGGTACCTCACGTTGGCGGGGCGGGTCACCAGAGCGGTCGCACTGCCGCTCGCCGTACAGCGCTCCCGGAGCCGCTCTCGGCGGGTCGCGTACACCTCGGACATGAACCGAGCGTACGAGCGGCGGGCGGATGGCGCCGGTTCAGAGGGCCGGACGGGTTCGGCCGGCCGGAGCGGAGCCGGGGCGGTCCCGGGTCCGCTCCGGCCGGGAAGGCCGTCGAGCGGCGGTCCCCCGCGGGCCCGGAGGCGGCGGCGCGGGGAGCGGGAGAGCCGCAGGCGCCCGCCGTGTTCCCGGCGCGGGCCGGGGCGCGCCCCCGCGCGGCCCGGGGGTCACCAGGAGGGCGGGCTCGCGATGGAACGGGCGAGGACGTCGTCCAGGACGCGGGCCGTGGCGGCCACGTCGAGTTGGGAGTTGTCGATGATGGGCAGGCCCGAGCCGTACCAGCCGGCCATCCTGCCGTGGATGCGCGCGACCTCCTCGTCGCCGAGCCTGCGGTTGCCCGAGCGCTGGGCGTTGCGCTCCAGGACGACCTCCAGGCCCGGCAGCAGGACGACGGGCAGCAGCCCCGGTCCGACGTGCCGCTTCCAGCCGCCGAGGCCGACGACCGGGCGGTCCGGGAAGACGGCGTCGTCGAGAATGCAGGAGATGCCGTTGGCCAGGAAGTTCCGTGCGGCGAAGCCGCAGGTGCGGCGGGCCAGGCGGTACTGCGCCTCGGAGTGGTCGTTCCACCCGGACTGGGGGTCGGCGAAACCCGAGCGCACCCACTCGCGCACGTCGTCCAGGCTGATGTGGGCCGTCGGCACCCCGCGGTGGTCGGCCCAGTACTTGGCCACACTGGTCTTCCCGGCGCCCGCGGGACCGATCAGCAGGACCGCGAGCGTCGTCGCGGCCGGGTCCGGGGTCCCGGGGGCGGGCGGCGGGCTCGGCATCCCGACCGGGCCGCCCGGGGGCAGCCGTACGTGCCCGGTGCTGTCCGGCGGCGGGACGGGGAGCTGCCGAGCGGGCTGCGCCGGGGGCTGCTGCGCGGGCGGGCCGGGCGCGTGGTGCGGGGCGACGGGCTGCTGCGGCGGCTGGGCGGGAGGCGCGCCCGGCGGGACCGGCCCGCCGGCGAATCCCGGGGCCGGTGCGGGACCCGGCTGCCCCGGGTGATGTCCGGCCGACGACCAGCCGCCGGCCGGACCGTGCCCCGGCTGATGGGGCGGCGGCAGCGGAGCCCCCACTGCGTGCTGCATCCGGTGCCACTCCGTCTCGTACAGGCAATGGGCGCTGGCGGACGGGACCCGGTCCCGCCGCTACCGAACGGTACCCTCCCCGGCCGCCGTTGTGTGAACGGCCGGGGAAGCCGCGACGTGCCCGCGGGCGAGGGGCGGAACAAAGGGAGCCGGGGGCGTCCCGGTGGCGCCGGGCCGGAGGGGCGTCGCTACTCGGCGACCTCGCCGTACGCGGCGAGCAGGACGGCCGGGTCGGGGCCCTCCAGGACGGTGGGCTTGGCCAGGCCGTCGAGGACGATGAACCGCAGCATGTCGCCGCGGGACTTCTTGTCGACCTTCATCGTCTCCAGGAGCTTCGGCCACTGGTCGTGGCGGTAGCTCAGCGGGAGCCCCAGCGACTGAAGCACCGTACGGTGCCGGTCGGCGGTCGCGTCGTCCAGCCGGCCCGCGAGGCGGCCGAGTTCGGCGGCGAAGTGCATGCCGACCGAGACGGCCGCGCCGTGCCGCCACTTGTAGCGCTCGTTCTTCTCGATGGCGTGCGCCAGCGTGTGGCCGTAGTTGAGGATCTCGCGCAGCCCGGACTCCTTGAGGTCGCCGGAGACGACCTCCGCCTTGACCTTGATGGAGCGCACGATCAGCTCGGCCGTGTGCGGGCCGGCGGGCGTCCTCGCCGCCTGCGGGTCCGCCTCGATGAGTTCGAGGATCGTCGGGTCGGCGATGAAGCCGGCCTTGACGACCTCGGCGAGCCCGGACACGAAGTCGTGCACCGGCAGCGAGTCGAGCGCCGCCAGGTCGCAGAGCACACCGGCCGGCGGGTGGAAGGCGCCGACGAGGTTCTTGCCCTCGGCGGTGTTGATCCCGGTCTTGCCGCCGACCGCCGCGTCGACCATGCCGAGCACGGTGGTGGGAACGGCGATCCAGCGCACTCCGCGCAGCCAGCTCGCGGCCACGAAGCCGGCGAGGTCGGTGGTGGCGCCGCCGCCCACGCCGACGATGACGTCGGTGCGGGTGAAGCCGGACTGGCCGAGCGCCTTCCAGCAGTAGGCGGCGACCTCGGCGGTCTTGGCCTCCTCGGCGTTGGGCACCTGGATGGCGACGGCCTCGAAGCCCTGGTCCGCCAGGTCGGCGCGGAGCGCCTCACCCGTCTCGGCCAGTGCCTCGGGGTGGATCACGGCGACCCGCCTGGCCTGCTCGCCGATCAGTCCGGCCAGCTCGCCGAGGAGTCGGCGGCCGACCAGGACCTCGTAGGGATCGGTGCCCGCCGTGCCACCGACCTGGACACGGGTCACTGACTCGCTCATGCTTCCTTCAACTCCAGTGCGTCGAGGACCGCTTGGGCGACCTCATCGGGGGTGCGGCCGTCGGTCGCCACGACCGCGCGCGCCACGTCGGTGTACAGGTGGCGGCGGGCGTCCATCAGTTCGCGCCACTGCCGGCGCGGGTTGACGGCGAGCAGCGGCCGGGCGGCGTTCAGGCCGGTGCGCTGGACGGCCTCCTCCACGTCCATGGAGAGGTAGACGACGCGGTGGTCGGCGAGCAGCGCGCGGGTGCCGGCGTCGAGGACGGCACCGCCGCCGAGCGCGAGCACGCCGTCGTGGCCGGCGAGCGCCTCGCGGACGGCGTCCTTCTCGATCGCCCGGAAGGCGGCCTCGCCCTCGTCGACGAAGATGTCGGCGATGGTGCGGCCCTGTGCGGCGACGATGTCGTCGTCGGCGTCCCGGTAGGCGCAGCCGAGGCGCTCGGCGAGGAGCGCGCCCACGGTGGACTTGCCGACCCCCATCGGGCCGACGAGGACCAGACGCGGGGCGGTCACCGGACGGCCAGGTTCTCGAGGTAGCCGGTCACGTTGCGCCGGGTCTCCGAGACGCTGTCCCCGCCGAACTTCTCGGCCACGGCGTCCGCGAGGACGAGGGCGACCATGGCCTCGGCGACGATGCCCGCGGCCGGGACCGCGCAGACGTCGGAGCGCTGGTGGTGGGCCTTGGCGGCCTCGCCGGTGGCGACGTCGACGGTGGCCAGAGCCCGCGGCACGGTGGCGATCGGCTTCATCGCGGCGCGGACGCGCAGCAGTTCGCCGGTGGTGAGACCGCCCTCGGTGCCACCGGAGCGGCCGGTGGAGCGCCGGATGCCCTCCGCGGTGTGGACGATCTCGTCGTGCGCCTGCGAACCCGGCACGCGCGCGAGGTCGAAGCCGTCGCCGACCTCGACGCCCTTGATCGCCTGGATGCCCATGAGCGCGGCGGCGAGGCGTGCGTCGAGACGCCGGTCCCAGTGGACGTGGGAGCCGAGGCCCACCGGCACGCCGTACGCGAGGACCTCGACGACGCCGCCGAGGGTGTCTCCGTCCTTGTGGGCCTGGTCGATCTCCGCGACCATCGCCTTGGAGGCGTCGGCGTCGAGGCAGCGCACCGGGTCGGCGTCGAGCCTGTCGACGTCCGAGGGCTCGGGGAGGACGCCGCGGGGCGCCTTGGCCGCCGCCAGTTCGACGACGTGGGAGACGATCTCGATGCCGGCCGTCTCCTTGAGGTAGGAGCGGGCGACCGCGCCGAGGGCCACCCGGGCCGCGGTCTCGCGGGCGGAGGCGCGCTCCAGGATCGGCCGGGCCTCGTCGAAGCCGTACTTCTGCATGCCGGCGAGGTCGGCGTGGCCGGGCCGGGGGCGGGTGAGCGGGGCGTTGCGCGCGAGGTCGGCGAGGATCTCCGGGGCGACCGGGTCGGCGGCCATGACCTGGTCCCACTTGGGCCACTCGGTGTTGCCGACCATGACGGCGATCGGGGAGCCGAGGCTGAGGCCGTGCCGGACGCCGCCGAGGAAGGTGACCTCGTCGCGCTCGAACTTCATCCGGGCACCGCGCCCGTAGCCGAGGCGCCGCCGGGCCAGGTGGTCCGCCACCATGTCCGTGGTGATCGGCACGCCGGCGGGAAGTCCCTCCAGCGTCGCCACAAGTGCGGGACCGTGGGACTCCCCTGCGGTCAGCCAGCGCAACCTGCTCAACGGTGCTCCTCATGCTCGCGCCCTGGTGCTGCTGCTGCGTACGCGCGTCCTCGCGTACGGCGACGGCGGGACCGGGTGCGCGGCCCTGGCCCGCCGTCCCCGATCCTCCCACGTCCGGGGGCGGGAACCGGCCGCAGGTCCATCAGGCGGACGCGTCCGTCCGGGGCGCGGCGGGCGCGGGGACGGTTCCGCCAAGGCGTCCGGGGCGCGGCGGGTGCCGTGGCCCGTCCGCCCTGTGCGGTGACCGGAGAGGTTCGCCGGGAAGCCCGGGGCGTCCGGTGCGGTGCGGTGCGTCGCCGGGCCGGGCGTCGCCCGCCACCGGGATGTGTCCGGGTGGTGAGACAACGCGGCGAGGTGCCGGGCCGGGCGTCGCGAGCCGGTGAACCCGGCCGGTCAGGGCACTAGCGTGCGGCGAGGGCGCGTTCACCGGCCCGGCGCATGGCATCGAGCGGAGCGGGACGACATCCGGTCATCTGTTCGACTTGGAGCACCGCCTGGTGGACCAGGAGGTCGAGCCCGCCGACGACGGCACCGCCGGACGCCGACCAGCGCGCGGCGAGCCGGGTGGGCCAGGGGTCGTACAGGACGTCGAACAGGGTCGCGGGACGCTCCGGTACGGCCACGGCCAGGGCGTCGGTGGTACCCGCCGGGGTCGTGGCGACGACCAGGGGGGCCCGCAGCGCCTCGGCGGCGTCGGTCCAGTCGGCGGTGCGGACGTCCACGCCGAGCCGCTCGCCCCACCGCCGCATCTCGGCGGCGCGCTCGGCGCTGCGGACGTAGGCGACGACCTCGCCCGTGCAGATCCGCGCGAGCGCGGCGAGGGCCGAGGAGGCGGTGGCTCCGGCGCCGAGCACGGCGGCCGAGTCGACCTGCTCGATCCCGCGCTCGCGGAGCGCCGCCACCATGCCGGGGATGTCCGTGTTGTCACCGGTGCGGCGTCCGTCCTCGGCGACGACCACGGTGTTGACGGCCTCGACGGAGGCCGCCGTCCCGCTGATCTCGTCGAGCAGCGGAATAACGGCGCGCTTGAGCGGCATGGTCAGCGACAGCCCGGCCCATTCGGGACCGAGGCCGCCGAGGAACCCGGCCAGCGACTCCTCGTCGACCTCGAACCGGTCGTACGTCCAGGCCCCGAGGCCCAGCTCCCGGTACGCGGCGCGGTGCAGCACCGGGGAGAGCGAGTGGGCGATCGGGGATCCGAGCACGGCGGCCCGGCGGGCATCAGTTGCCCGAACTGTCATTGAACTTGTCCTTGAGCTTCTCGAAGTCGGCGTTCGTCCTGGCGAACTCGGTCTTGCTGTGACCGTCGGTCGCCACGAAGTACATCCAGCCGTCGCTCGTGGGATGGAACGTCGCGTTCAGCGCCTCGACCCCGGGATTGCCGATCGGGCCGGGCGGCAGCCCCTTCTGCGTGTACGTGTTGTAGGGGTCCCGGTTGCTGTTGATCTCGGACTCGCTGATGTGGATGTTGCTCTGGCGCTTGAGGTAGTTGAAGGTCGAGTCGAACTGCAGGAGCTGGTTCGTCTCGGTGTTGGAGGGCTTCAGACGGTTGTAGACGACCTCGGCCATCTTGCGGAAGTCGTCGTGGGTCTTGCCTTCCGCCTGCACCAGGCTCGCGACCGTGACCACCTGCAGCGGATCGGCCAGCTTCAGCGACTTGGCCTTCTCCTCGATGCCCATCGAGGCGTAGTTGCTCGACGCCTGCTTGACCATGCTCTTGAGCACGTTCTCGGGCTTCATCCCCTTGGCCGCCGGGTAGGTGGCGGGCCAGAGGAATCCTTCCAGCGGATCCTTTATGTGCCGGTCGCTGTTCGCCCAGCTCGGCAGCCCCAGGCTCTTGTAGTCCTTCTCCGCGACCTTGCCGGTGGTCCCCTTGGAGAGACCGAGCTGCTTGTCGATGGCCGCGTAGACCGTGACGTTGCGGTTCCCGGGAGCCACGACGACGTTGTTCTGGCTCTTGGGGTCGAGCATCAGCTCGACGGCGCTCGCCGCGGACATCTGCTTGCGCAGCAGATAGGCGCCGGCCTGGATCTTCTGGCCGTCGGGGTTCTCCTGCTGGGCGGAGACGAAGGCGTCCACGCTCTTGACGACCCCGAGCGCCTTGAGTTTCTGACCGATCTCGTAGCCGCCGGCGCCCTTGCCGATCTCGACGGTCACCTGGCCCGAACCGTCGCCCGCGTAGTCGGGCGCCGAGCCGAAGCGATTTTGGTAGTAGTGGTAGCCGAAATAGGTGACGCCGGCGAGCCCCCCGCCGAACACCGCGACGACCACCAGGCACGCGCAGCCGCTGCGCCGCTTGCGGCCCTTGGCGCCGCCCCGGCCCTTGCGGTCGCCGCGGCCCCGCCGGCCCTGGGGGTCGTCGTCGGCGTCGTCGTCCTCGTCGCCGCCGGAGAAGAAGGCGTGCTCGCCCTCGTCGGGCCCGGGGTCCCAGTCGGTCTCCGGCTCGGGCTCCGCGCGGCGCCGCGCCGGGGGCTCGGGCGGCGGGTACGCCTCGGGGGTGTTGTAGAAGTCCGGCTGCTCGGCGGGGTACCCGCCCGCGTAGGGGTCGGTCGGGTCGGCGGCGTAGGGCACCTGGGGGTGGCCCCCGGTCTGCCAGCCGCCGCCGTCGTCGTAACTCCGGTCGTCCCCGGGCTGCTGCTGCCGGTACTGCTGCTGCCCCTGGGCGGGGTAGTGCTGCTGCGGCTGTCCGGCGTACTGGGGCTGCCCCTGACCGGGGTACTGCTGCTCGGGGTACGGGTACTGGCCGGATTCGCCCGGGGAATGCTGCGGGTACTGCTGGTATCCCTGGCCGTGCGGCTGCCCGCCGGTGCCCCAGTCGCCCTGCTCGTCAGGATGCGCCTGAGCCTGGCCGTACTGCTGCGGCCGGCCGCCGTCGTAGGCGGACCGGCCGTCGGCGGCCTGCCCGCCCCATCCGCCGTCCCCGTACAACGGGTCCTGCGGATGCCACGGTTCGGAGCCTGGGCCCCGGCCATACTCAGTCATCGATCCCCTACGAGCCGAGAGCCGGCAGCTGCCGGCTCTCGTGGCCCGGCTCCCGTCCGCCTCTTTTGCTGTGCGGGGGCTGTTCGAACACCACCGCATCGCGCGGAACGTTACCGTATCGCGATCACATGACCACTTCGACGCCCTCGCCGGGAGATTTACCTGACACCCGTTCGGATTCCAGCGCCTGCTGCAGGATGACGACGGCGGCGGCCTGGTCGATGACCGACCTGCCCTTCTTCGCCTTCACGCCCGAGGCGCGCAGCCCCTGACCCGCCGTCACCGTGGTCATCCGCTCGTCGACGAGCCGCACCGGGACCGGAGCGATCGCCCGTGCGAGGTGCTGGGCGAAGGCCCTGACCTTGACGGCGGCGGGCCCCTCGCCCCCCTTGAGGGAGCGAGGGAGACCGACGACGACCTCGATCGGTTCGTACTCCTCGACGAGCTGTCCCAGCCGGCGGTGGGCCGCCGGGACGTCGCGTCCCGGGACCGTCTCCACCGGTGTCGCGAGGATTCCGTCGGGGTCGCACGAGGCGACCCCGATCCGGGCGTCCCCGACGTCGATCGCCAGCCGGCGTCCTCTGCGCATGGCCGCGGACCTACTTGGCCGTCTCGGCGACGAGGCGCCGGACCGCGTCGGCCGCCTCGCCGACGGCGGCCGGGTTCTGGCCTCCGCCCTGGGCGACGTCCGGCTTGCCGCCACCGCCGCCGCCGAGGGTCTTGGCGGCGGCCCGGACGAGCTCGCCGGCCTTGAGCCCGCGCTCACGCGCGGCCTCGTTGGTGGCGATGACCGTCAGCGGCTTGCCGCCGGCCACGGTGAACAGGGCCACGACCGCGGCCCGTCCGCCCTGGATGCGGCCGCGCACGTCGAGGACCAGCTTGCGCAGGTCGTCGGCGCCGGTGCCGTCGGGCACCTGGCCGGTGACCAGGGCGACGCCGCCCACGTCCTCGGCGGACTCCACGAGACCGGCGGCGGCCTGCAGGACCTTCTCCGCGCGGAACCGCTCGATCTCCTTCTCGGCCTCCCTCAGCTTGCCGAGCATGGCGGAGACCTTCTCCGGAAGCTCCTCGGGACGGCCCTTGACCAGTTCCTGGAGCTGGGCGACGACCGTGTGCTCGCGGGCGAGGAAGTTGTACGCGTCGACGCCGACGAGGGCCTCGATGCGGCGCACCCCGGAGCCGATGGACGACTCGCCCAGCAGCTTGACCAGACCGAGCTGGGCCGTGTTGTGCACGTGGGTGCCGCCGCACAGCTCCTTGGAGAAGTCGCCGATGGTCACCACGCGGACCCGCTCGCCGTACTTCTCGCCGAACTCGGCGATGGCGCCCTGCTTCTTCGCCTCGTCGATGCTCATGACCTCGGCCTCGACGTCCAGGTCGCGGGCCAGCACCTCGTTGATCTGCTGCTCGACGTCGGTCATGACGGCCGTCGGGACGGCCGAGGGGGAACCGAAGTCGAAGCGGAAGCGGCCGGGCTGGTTCTCCGAACCGGCCTGGGCGGCGGTCGGGCCGAGGGCGTCGCGCAGCGCCTGGTGCGTGAGGTGCGTGGCCGAGTGGGCGCGGGCGATCGCCGTGCGCCGGCGCACGTCGATGGTGGCCTGCGCCTTGGCGCCGACGGTGGCCTCGCCGACCTGGACGACGCCCTTGTGGACGTACACGCCGGGGACGGGCTTCTGGCAGTCGCGGACCTCGATGACGGCGCCGGAGTCGACCCGGATGCGGCCGGTGTCGCCGATCTGGCCGCCGCCCTCGGCGTAGAAGGGGGTGCGGTCGAGGACGATCTCCACCTCGTCGCCCTCCGTCGCGGCCGGCGAGGAGACGCCGTCGACCAGGATGCCGACGATGGTCGACTCGCCCTCGGTGCGGTCGTACCCGATGAAGTCCGTCTCGCCGGCGGCGTCGGCGATCTGCCGGTAGGCGCCGAGGTCGGCGTGCCCGGTCTTCTTGGCGCGGGCGTCGGCCTTGGCCTTGTCCCGCTGCTCCTTCATCAGGCGGCGGAAGCCGTCCTCGTCCACCGACAGGCCCTGTTCGGCGGCCATTTCGAGGGTGAGGTCGATCGGGAAGCCCCAGGTGTCGTGGAGCAGGAACGCCTTGTCGCCGGCGAGGACGGTGCCGCCGGTCTCCTTGGTGTCGGAGATGGCGGTGTCGAGGATGTTCGTGCCGGCCTTCAGCGTCTTGAGGAAGGCCGCCTCCTCGGCGAGGGCCACGGTCTCGATCCGCTGCCGGTCGGTGACCAGCTCGGGGTACTGCCGGCCCATCATCTCGATCACGACGTCGATGAGGTCCTTGACGACCGGACCGGTGGCGCCGAGCAGCCGCATGTTGCGGATGGCCCGGCGCATGATGCGGCGCAGCACGTAGCCGCGGCCCTCGTTGCCGGGGCTGACGCCGTCGCCGATGAGCATGACGGAGGTGCGCATGTGGTCGGTGACGACGCGCAGCGAGACGTCGGAGGCGTCCGCGGCGCCGTACTCCACGCCGGTCAGCTCGGTGGCCTTCTCGATGACGGCCATCGAGGTGTCGATCTCGTACATGTTCTGCACGCCCTGCAGGATCATGGCGAGACGTTCCAGCCCGAGGCCGGTGTCGATGTTCTTGCTGGGCAGCTCGCCGAGGATCTCGAAGTCGTCCTTCGAGATGCCCTCGCCGCGCTCGTACTGCATGAAGACCAGGTTCCAGATCTCCACGTAGCGCTCGTCGTTGACCGCCGGGCCGCCCTCGGCGCCGAACTCGGGGCCGCGGTCGTAGTTGATCTCGGAGCACGGACCGCAGGGTCCGGGGACGCCCATGGACCAGTAGTTGTCCTTCTTGCCCAGGCGCTGGATGCGCTCGGCCGGCACGCCGATCCTGTCCCGCCAGATGGTCTCGGCCTCGTCGTCGTCGAGGTAGACCGTGATCCACAGGCGCTCGGGGTCGAGGCCGTAACCGCCCTTGTCCTGAGGCGAGGTGAGGAGCTCCCAGGCGTAGGTGATGGCTCCTTCCTTGAAGTAGTCGCCGAAGGAGAAGTTGCCGCACATCTGGAAGAACGTGCCGTGCCGGGTGGTCTTGCCGACCTCTTCGATGTCGGGGGTGCGCACGCACTTCTGCACGCTGGTGGCGCGCGACCACGGCGGCTTGACCTCGCCGAGGAAGTACGGCTTGAAGGGGACCATGCCGGCGGGGACGAGGAGCAGAGTCGGGTCGTCCGCGATGAGCGACGCCGAAGGGACGACGGTGTGACCGCGCTCCTCGTAGAAGCTCAGCCAGCGGCGGCGGATTTCAGCCGACTCCATCAGTGGTCCTCATTCCGGTTGTACGTGTACGTCGTGTTCTCGATGTACTTGATCTGCTGGTCGCCGGCGAGCCGCCCGGCGGCGCCGGTCCGGCGCTGCGCGGGGAGTCCGGGGTCGGGACGGCCGTCCAGGCCGAGCACCTCGCCGAGTTCGGCCTCCCGCTGCGCCATCCCGTCGCGGACGTCGAGGGCGAAGTCCTTGAGGCGGTGGCCCGCATCGATCGCCTTGTTGGCGGCCTGGGCCGCGAGGCTCTCGGGGGTCAGCGACCGGATCTTGCGGTTGACCTTGGTGGTGGCCCATACACCCGCGGCTGCGCCCGCGGTGAACCAGAACGTACGGCGGAACATCGCTGCGTCAGTCCTTCTTCCGCTTTCCCCGCCGCGACGACGGGATGGTGCGGCCCACGATCACGGTTCGCCGGGACGCCTTGTCGGGCTCGTTCTCTCGACGGCCTCCGATGGCCCGGCGCACGCCGTAACCGAACGCCGCGACCTTGACCAGGGGCCCGCCGAAGGTGGAGGCCACGGTGGTCGACAGGGCCGACGCGTTCGAGGTGACCTCCTGCACGTCCGACGCGATGGCGTCGACGCGGTCGATCTGGGTCTGCGCGGAGCGCACGGCCGCCGAGGCGTCCGCCAGCAGGGGGACGGCCTGGTCGGTCACGTCCGCCACGAGTTTGGTGGTCGCCTTGAGCGTCTGGGCCAGTCTCGCCAGCGCGACGGCGAGGAAGGACACCAGGATCGCCCAGAACACGGCCACCAGGATGCCGGCCACCTCACCACCGGTCACTGTCGCACCCGCTCCCTGACTGCCTGCCCGAACATCGAAAAGTCGTCCCCCGAGCCTATCGCGCCGACGCCGCGGCTCCGTACCGCATTACCGGGCGCCGCACCCGGAGTTGCGCGAAGCGATTGTACGGAGTGCTCACGGGTCAGTACGCTCCGTGTCCCATGCAGCGTTCTCACCCGGCCCGGGAGCCCGCTTCGCCGGCGCCCGGCGATCTGCCCCTGGAACTCGACGCGTTCGTGGGGCGCTCCGCCGAACTGGAGCGGCTCGCCGAGCTGCTGGCATCGGCCCGCCTGGTCACGGTGACCGGAGTGGCGGGCGTGGGCAAGTCGCGCTTCGCCGCGCGCGCGGCGGCGCGGGCCGGTGGGGCGGACGGGCCCCGGGCGGTGTGCCGCGTCGACCTGTCCGCGGTGCACGACCCGGACCTCGTGGTCCACGCGGCGGCCGAGGCCCTGGGGCTGACGGACCACACCGCGACGCCGATCAGGCGGGTGCTGGTCGGCCATCTCGCCGGCCGCCGGCTGCTGCTCCTGCTGGACGGTTACGAGCACCTGGTGGAGGCGAGCGCCGCCCTGGTCGCGGAGCTGCTGCGGCGGGCGCCGGGGCTGGTCGTGCTCGCGGCGGGGCGCCGCCCGCTGGGCCTGGGCGGGGAGCGGGTGTTCCCGCTCGCGCCGCTGCCCACGCCACAGGCGGTGGAGCTGTTCGCCGACCGGGCGGCGGCACGGATCCCCGGTTTCGTGCTGGACGAGGACGACCGGGCCGACGTGGCGGAACTGTGCCGGCGGCTGGACGGCATCCCGCTGGCGCTGGAGCTGGCCGCGGGGCGGCTCGGCGCCCTCTCCCCCGGCCGGCTGCTCGCCCGCCTGGAGGACCGGTTCCGGCTGCTGACCGGGGGCGGGCGGGACGCGCTGCCCCGGCACCAGACACTGCGGACCGCGATCGGCTGGAGTCACGAGCTGTGCACGTCCGCCGAGCGGCTGCTGTGGGCGCGGCTGTCGGTGTTCGCCGGCTGCTTCGACCTGGAGGCCGCCGAGTACGTGTGCAGCGGCGACGGGCTCCCCGCCGACGAGGTCCTCGACGTGCTGGACGCGCTGCTCGCGCAGTCGGTGCTCTCCCGCGAGGAGACGCCGGCCGGGGTGCGGCTGCGGATGCTGGACACGGTGCGGGACTACGGGGCGGAGTGGCTGGAGGCGACGGGCGACGCGGAGCGGCTGCGGCGCCGGCACCGCGACTGGTACATGGGGCTGGCCACCTGGTGCGAGCTGGACTGGTTCTCGCCGCGGCAGGCCGAGGTCGCCGCCCGGGTCGAGGCGGAGCTGCCGAACCTGCGCCGGGCGCTGGAGTTCTCCCTGGCCGAGCCGGACGGCGCGCATCTGGGGCAGTACCTCGCCGGAGCCCTGTGGTTCTGCTGGGTGGGCTGCGGCCGGCTCGCGGAGGGCCGGCACTGGCTGGAGCGCAGTGTCGAGCTGGACGGCGACCGCGACCAGTCGCGGCTCAAGGCCCTGTGGGTGCTCGGCTATGTGGCGGTCCTCCAGGGCGACTCGGTGTCCGCCCTGTCGGCGCTCCACGAGTGCCGGACCGAGGCGGAGCGCTCGCGGAACGCGGTGGCGATCGCCTACGCCGAGCACCGCACGGGCTGTCTGGCGCTGGTGACCGACGACATGGAGCGCGCCGAGACGCTGCTGCGGTCGGCGCTGGACCGCTATCACGCGATCGGCGAGCTGAACAGCAACGTGCTGATGGGGCAGGTCGAGCTGGCGATGGCGCTGGCCTTCCGGGGCGACCTGCCCGCCGCGGTCCGGCTGTGCGAGGACGTCCGCCGGGTCTGCGAGGACCACGGGGAGCGCTGGGCGCTCGGGTACGCGCTGTACGTCCTGGCGTACGAGGCGCAGGCCGGCGGCGACCCGGCCCGTGCGCGGGAGTTGCTGCGCCGGCAGCTGGGCATCGCCCACACCTTCCGCGATCTGCTCGGCGCCGTCCTCGCGGTCGAGCTGCTGGCCCTGGTCACCGCGGTGGAGGGCGATCCGGCGGAGGCGGCGCTGCTCCAGGGGGCGGCGTCCCGGATGTGGCCGTCGGTGGGCCTGCCGCTGTTCGGTTCGGCCTACTACAACGCGCCGCACGAGCGCTGCGCGGCGCTGGCCCGCGGGCGGCTGGGCGACGAGCGGTACGAGGAGCGGCTGCGGGCGGGGCGGCTGCTCGGGAGGGAGGACGCGATCACCCGGGCCCTGGACGGGTCGGGGACCCGGGCGCTCGGGGCCGTGCCGTCGCCGCGCAGGCTCGTCCCGGACGCGCGAAAGCCCGCCGTCTCCCCCACCGCGAAGGGCGGAGAGACGACGGGCTGACGTGACGCGCGGGTGGTACCGCGTCCGCGGAGTGGAATCAGCGGGCGTAGTACTCGACGACGAGCTGCTCGTCGCAGATCACCGGGATCTCCTTGCGGTTCGGCTCGCGGTCCAGGCGGAAGGCCAGGGCCGGGAGGTTCACCTGGAGGTAGCGCGGGGTCTCGCCGTCGGGGGCGAAGCCACCGGCGCGGGAGACCTCGAAGAGCGTCTTGCCGCGGCTGCGCTCGCGGACCATCACGACGTCGTCGGGACGGACGCGGAACGAGGGCTTGTCGACCTTCTGGCCGTTGACCTCGATGTGGCCGTGGACGACCATCTGGCGGGCCTGGTAGATCGTGCGGGCGATGCCCGAACGCAGGACCAGCGCGTCGAGACGACGCTCCAGCTCGATGATCAGGGCCTCACCGGTCTTGCCCTGGACCTTGGAGGCACGCTCGTAGGCGCGGACGAGCTGGCGCTCGGACACGTCGTACTGCGCGCGCAGACGCTGCTTCTCCAGCAGACGGACCTTGTAGTCCGAGTTCTGCTTGCGGCCGCGGCCGTGCTCACCCGGCGGGTAGGGGCGGGCCTCGAAGTACTTGACGGCCTTCGGGGTCAGCGCGATACCGAGCGCACGCGACTTCTTGACCTTGGGGCGGGACTGGTTCGCCATGAACCAAACACCTCATGTTTCCGATGCGAATACGGCTTCACCAGGGTTAGGGGAGGTCGCAATCCGCAGCCCGGGAAACCCTCCTCGCCGACGTGGACCTCCACGTGGGACGGGGCGGGCAGCCGCTCCTGGGTCTGGGCACATACGTGCAGCACGCGAGTGACCCACCGACCTGTCCCGGGGATCCGGGGGGTGGTGGGTTGCCCGCGACACCTTCGACGGTGCGCGACGCTCCTGGAATCCCCCCGTGTCGGCGGGGCTCCGGCTGGATGTCCCGTTCTGGTGGTGCCGACCGGAGCCGGACACGGGACGCAGCGCTTCGGGACATGCTACAGGGTGTTCAGGACCGCCCTCGACCGAGGTGCCTGCGGGTCCACTCCACCGCGTCCGCGTACCGCGCCTCGGCCCCGTGCCGGGTCGGGGTGTAGTACTCCCGGTCCTTCAGCTCCTCCGGGGCGTACTGCTGGGCGGCGATGCCCTCGGGCAGGTCGTGCGGGTACACGTAGCCCTGGGCGTGCCCGAGCTTGGCGGCGCCCTTGTAGTGCCCGTCGCGCAGGTGGGCCGGGACCGGCCCCGCGTGTCCCTTGCGCACGTCGTCCAGGGCGGCGCCGATCGCGGTCGTCGCGGCGTTGGACTTCGGGGCCAGGGCGAGGGCGATCGTGGCGTGGCTGAGGGTGAGCGCGGCCTCCGGGAACCCGATCATCGCGACGGCCTGGGCGGCGGCCACCGCGATGGGCAGCGCGTTCGGGTCGGCGAGGCCGATGTCCTCGCTCGCGGAGATCATCAGGCGGCGGGCGATGAACCGGGGGTCCTCGCCCGCCTCGACCATCCGGGCCAGGTAGTGCAGGGCCGCGTCGACGTCCGAGCCACGGATGGACTTGATGAGCGCGCTGGCCACGTCGTAGTGCTGGTCGCCGTCGCGGTCGTACGTCACCGCGGCGCGGTCGACGGTCGCCTCCAGGGTCTGGAGGGTGATCTCGGGCTCGCCCTGGTCGAGGGCGGCACCGGCGGCGGCCTCCAGCGCGGTCAGGGCCCGGCGGGCGTCACCGCCGGCGATCCGCAGCAGGTGCTGCTCGGTGTCCTCGGGGAGGGTCACGGCGCCGCCGAGGCCGCGCTCGTCGCCGAGGGCACGGCGCAGCAGGCCGCGCAGGTCCTCGTCGGTGAGCGGTTCGAGGGTGAGGAGCAGGGAGCGGGAGAGCAGCGGCGAGATCACCGAGAAGTACGGGTTCTCCGTGGTCGCGGCGATCAGGGTGACCCAGCGGTTCTCGACGGCCGGGAGGAGGGAGTCCTGCTGGGCCTTGCTGAAGCGGTGGATCTCGTCGAGGAAGAGGACGGTCTCCTTGCCGAAGCCGCCGGTGGCGCGGCGGGCGCCGTCGATGACGGCGCGCACCTCCTTGACGCCGGCGGTGATGGCGGACAGTTCGACGAAGCGCTTGTCGGTGGCCTTGGAGACCACGTAGGCGAGGGTCGTCTTGCCGGTGCCGGGCGGGCCCCAGAGGATCACGGAGGACGGTCCCGCCGGGCCGCCACCGCCCTCGGCGACGAGTCTGCGCAGCGGCGAGCCCGGCTTCAGCAGATGCTGCTGCCCCACGACGTCGTCGAGGGTGCGCGGGCGCATCCGCACCGCCAGGGGACTGCCGGACGGGTCCTTCTCCTGGCGTTCTTCTGCTGCGGCGGTGAACAGGTCGGGCTCCACGTCGGAAACCCTATGTCACGCCGCCGACAGTCCCCGCGGAGCCGTCAGCTGGTCCAGAAGTCCCACCAGCGGGTGAGGATCAGCATGCCGATGACGCCGATGTGCAGCACGGGCAGGACCCAGGTGAACTCGCCGAGGAAGCCCTTCGCCGAGCGCGGGGCGGGCAGGAAGCCGTGGCGGACGTTGAACGAGGTCACGTACCAGAACATGACGATGGTGGCGACCCACGCGAGGCAGCACCACAGGCACAGCGAGTTGATCCGGTACAGCGACTGGTACTGGAGCCAGGTGCAGAATCCGACGCCGAACAGCGTGCCGGCGTTGAAGGTCAGCCAGTACCAGCGGGGGAAGGCGACGCGGGTGAGCAGGCTCACGCCGACGCAGATGACGATGCCGTAGGCGACCAGGCCCAGCATCGGGTTGGGGAACCCGAAGGCGGACGCCTGGTCGCTCTTCATGATGTTGCCGCAGGACACGACCGGGTTCAGGCTGCACGCGGGCGTGAAGTTCGGGTCTTCCAGCAGCTTGAACTTGTCGATCGTGATGACCCACGCGGCAAGGAGACCGGCCGCGCCCGTGATCACCAGCAGCAGGGCGAGGGCCCGGCTGCCGCCCGCCGTGCGCGCGGCGGCGGGGGGTGCGTGGTCGGTCGGGACGTCCCTGACTGTCGTCTTGCTCATCACGCCGTTTCCGTTGCCTAGAAGGGGCCTGGGGGCAGGCTCATTGTGCCGCACTCGCGCCCGCGCCCACCGTTCGCCGGACATAAGGAAGTACGCGCGGAACACCCCGGTGCACTCGATTCGGCGGGACGCTCCGTGCCGTGAGCGGTGCACGGGGAGCGCCCCGCGGTCGACGGGACCGGGCTGCGCCGTCGGCACGGGGCCGTGACCGCGGCCGGCGGCGTCGGCCCCGGCATCCGGCGGAGGCAGGCGTTCGGCCTGCTCGGACCCGATGGGGCGGGCGGCAGCACGGCGGTGGCGATCCCCCCGGGCGACCGGCGGCAGGGGCGCGGGCGGCGCCCCGGAACCGGGCGCGGTCGCGGCCGCGGGCGCGGTCGCGGCCGCGGGCACGCCC
Source organism: Streptomyces sp. NPDC048566 (assembly GCF_043199735.1). Classification (NCBI taxonomy): domain Bacteria; kingdom Bacillati; phylum Actinomycetota; class Actinomycetes; order Kitasatosporales; family Streptomycetaceae; genus Streptomyces; species Streptomyces sp. NPDC048566. The sequence goes on along the minus strand of NZ_JBICWL010000002.1, from coordinate 554,050 downwards.
GCGGGCCCATGGCCGGGTCGGCGTCGCCCGGCAGGACGAATGCGCGCCCGCCGGGTTGACGGTGCCGGAAACCGTGCGGCGGTTCGCCCGCCATGCCCTGAATGCGCGGAATCCGGGGAGGATCACCGCGGCCCCGCGCCGCCCGGGGACGCGGCGTCCCGGGCAGGATCCGGCTGGTTCTCGTCACCGGCCTCCGGCGGCCGGGCCGCCGCTGCTCGTCGGCGCCAAGGCCCCCGGCCCGGGCACGGGGCGGCCCGGTTCCCCCTGGTGCCGGCCGCGTGCCGCGCCGGCGGACCGCCGCTGCGCGCCGTGCCTGCCGTCCCTCCGCCGGAGGGGACGGCCCGGCGGCCGAGACCCGCCCCGCCGTCCCGCCTGAGCCACCCGCCCACCGGCCGGAAACGCGTCTCCCGCCCTCACCGGCAGCGGGAGGGCGGGAGGCGTCCGGGCTCAGCCCAGCCGTGCGCGCAGTTCGCCCACGATGTCGCCGACGGCCACGGCCGCCTGCTCGCCGGACTCCATGTCCTTGAGCTGCACGACGCCCTCGGCGAGGTCGCGCTCACCGGCCACGACCGTGTAGCGCGCCCCCGACCGGTTCGCGTTCTTCATCGCGCCCTTGAGCCCCTTGGACCCGTAGGAGAAGTCGGCGGCGACCCCGGCCTTGCGCAGCTCGGTCACCACCGCGAACAGCGCCCGGCGCGCCTCCTCGCCGAGCGGTACCGCGAACACGCTGGTGGACGCCGGGATGTCCAGCTCGACGCCCTCCGCCTCCAGCGCCAGGACCGTGCGGTCGACACCGAGGGCCCAGCCCACCGACGGCAGCGCCGGGCCGCCGATCATCTCGGACAGGCCGTCGTAGCGGCCCCCGCCGCCCACCGCGGACTGCGAGCCGAGACCGTCGTGGACGAACTCGAAGGTCGTGCGCGTGTAGTAGTCCAGGCCGCGCACCAGCTTCGGGTCGTCCTCGAAGGCGACGCCCGCCGCCGTGACCAGGTCGCGCACCTCCTCGTGGTATGCCGTGCAGGCGTCGCACAGGTAGTCCCGCAGCAGCGGCGCCCCGGTCAACTGCTTCTGGACGGCCTCGCGCTTGTCGTCGAGCACCCGCAGCGGGTTGATCTCCGCCCGGCGCAGCGTGTCCTCGTCGAGGTCGAGGCCGCGCAGGAACTCCTGGAGGGCGGCGCGGTAGACGGGACGGCACTCCTGGTCGCCCAGGCTGTTCAGCAGGATGCGGAAGTCGCGCAGGCCCAGCGAGCGGTACGCCTGGTCGGCCAGGATGATCATCTCGGCGTCCAGCGCCGGGTCCTCGGCACCGATCGCCTCGGCACCCACCTGGGAGAAGTGGCGGTAACGGCCCTTCTGCGGACGCTCGTAGCGGTAGTACGAGCCGGAGTACCAGAGCTTGACGGGGAGGTTGCCCGCCTTGTGCAGGTTGGCCTCCAGGGCGGCGCGCAGCACGGAGGCGGTGCCCTCGGGGCGCAGGGCCAGCCGGTCGCCGCCCTTGGTCTCGAAGGCGTACATCTCCTTGGTCACGATGTCGGTGGACTCACCGACACCGCGTGCGAAGAGTTCGACGTTCTCGAAGCCGGGCGTCTCGATGTAGCCGTAGCCGGAGTTGCGCAGCGGCGCGGCGATGGCCTCGCGGACGGCCAGGTACCGGGCGCTGTCCGGCGGGATCAGGTCGTACGTGCCCCGGGGGGCCTTGAAGGTGCTCACGGAAGTCTCTCGTCACATTCCTCGTCGAGGAGCGGCGCTCTGGCCCGCTCCGCGTTCCTGGCGGCCCGCCGCCACCTGCCGCAGATACGGGTTGGTGGCGCGCTCCTGGCCGATGGTCGTCTGGGGGCCGTGGCCGGACAGCACCACGGTCGAGTCGTCGAGCGGCAGGCAGACCCGGCCGAGCGAGTCGAGCATCTCGTCCATGTCGCCGCCGGGCAGGTCGGTGCGTCCGACGGAGCCGGCGAAGAGCAGATCCCCGGAGAAGAACACGGACGGGATGTCCGCGCTCTCGGGCATCCGGAACGTCACCGACCCCTTCGTATGGCCCGGCGCGTGCGCGACGGACAGGTCCAGACCCGCCAGACTCAGGTCCGCGCCGTCGGCGAGCGTCCGCACGTCGTCGGGCTCGCCCACGGTCAACTCGCCCATCAGCGGCATCCCGATGGAACGGCCGAGCGCCCGCTCCGGGTCGCTCATCATGTAGCGGTCCTCGGGGTGGATCCAGGCCGGCACGTCGTGCGCCCCGCACACGGGGACGACCGACGCGACATGGTCGATGTGGCCGTGGGTGAGGATGACCGCGACGGGCTTGAGCCGATGCTTGGCGAGTGCCTCCTCGACTCCCTGGGCGGCCTGGTGGCCCGGGTCGATGATCACGCACTCCTCACCCGCGGCGGGGGCGACCAGGTAACAGTTGGTCCCCCAGGCCCCGGCGGGGAACCCGGCAATGAGCACGATCGTCCTTCGTGGTGGCGTACGCGCTGGTGTCGTACGGGGCGGGTGGCTGTGGATCAGAGCCTACCGGCGCTGCCGATTCCTCAGCGAACCCATATACGGTACGGGTCACACGCAGGCGGTCGGCTCACAAGACGCACGCGTCCCATCGACGTACGAGACGCACGAGGAGAAACCCGGTGGTCAGCCAGGAGCAGCGGCGGCGTCAGCTCGCCCGGGAGAAGTTCTTGCGACAGCAGCAGCGCCGCACGGCCGCGCGCCGCAGGACCCGTACACGCAACGCGGTGATCGCGTCGGTCGTCGGCGTGCTCGTCGCGGGCGGGGTGCTGTCGTACGCGACCGGGGTGTTCGAGGACGACGGCAAGAAGGCCAACGCCGGCGCCGAGGTGACGCCGAGCGCCACCCCGAGCAAGGCGCCCGACCCGTGCGCCAAGCCGGCGGCCGGCAAGGTCAAGCCGCTCAGCTGGAAGAAGGAGCCGGCGGTCACCATCGACAAGTCCGCGGACTACACGATGAAGATGGCGACGACCTGCGGCGACATAGACATCGCCCTCAAGGCGTCGGCGGCCCCGCACACCGTCAACTCGTTCTCGTTCCTCGCCGCCAAGGGCTACTTCGACCACACCAAGTGCCACCGGCTCACCACCGACGGCATCTACGTGCTGCAGTGCGGCGACCCCAAGGGCACCGGCGCCGGCGGACCGGGCTACACGATCCCGGACGAGAACCTCAAGGACAAGAGCCTGAAGGGCAACGTGTACCCGGCGGGCACCGTCGCCATGGCCAACCAGTACAACGCGCAGACGCAGCAGGGGCGGAACACCGGCGGCAGCCAGTTCTTCCTCGTCTACCAGGACAGCCAGCTGCCGCCCGACTACACACCGTTCGGTACGGTCTCGGACGCGGGCATGAAGGTGCTCAAGAAGATCGCGGCGGCGGGCGCCCAGCCGGCCGACCCCCAGACGGGCAACACCGCGCCGAACGCGACCGTGGTCGTCGACAAGGCGACGGTCACCCGGTCCTGACCGCCGCCTGCGCAATTTCGGTCGCGCGGGATGCGGACAGCCGCCCCGCCGGTCGCCTATGTTGGCCGTGACGAAACTGTGGACGATGCCCGGGGGCGCTGAAGCCCCTCGCAGGCATCATGTGGAGGAGGCGCTGTGAGCAGCGACCCGTGGGGACGCGTCGACGAGACGGGGACCGTGTACGTGCGTACGGCCGACGGCGAGCAGGTCGTCGGTTCCTGGCAGGCAGGCTCGCCGGACGAGGCGCTGGCCTACTTCGAGCGCAAGTACGAGGGCCTGGTTGTCGAGATCGGCCTCCTCGAGAAGCGAGTGAAGACCACCGACCTGTCGGCGAAGGACGCCCAGACCGCCATCGATCACATCCGTGAGCAGGTGGTGGCCCACCACGCGGTGGGCGACCTGGACGCGCTGAAGGTGCGGCTGGACAAGCTCGTCGAGACGGTCGAGGCGCGCCGTGAGGAGCGCAAGGCCCAGCGGGCCAAGCAGTCCGACGAGGCGCGGCACGCCAAGGAGGCGCTGGTCGCCGAGGCCGAGGAGCTGGCGCAGAGCGACCAGTGGCGGGCGGCCGGCGAGCGGCTGCGGGCCCTGGTGGACACGTGGAAGGGGCTGCCCCGGCTCGACCGCAAGTCGGACGACGAGCTGTGGCACCGCTTCTCGCACGCGCGCTCGGCGTTCTCCAAGCGGCGCAAGGCCCACTTCGCCTCGCTGGACGCCCAGCGCGAGGAGGCCCGCAAGACCAAGGAGAGGCTGGTCGCCGAGGCCGAGTCGCTGTCGGCATCGACGGACTGGGGGCCGACGGCGGCCCGCTACCGCGAGCTGATGGCGGACTGGAAGGCCGCGGGCCGTGCCCAGCGCGAGCACGAGGACGACCTGTGGAACCGCTTCCGCGGCGCCCAGGACGTGTTCTTCGCCGCGCGCGGTTCGGTCTTCGCCGAGCGGGACGCGGAGCAGGCGGAGAACCTGAAGCTCAAGGAGGAGCTGGCCGAGGAGGCCGAGAAGCTCGTCCCGGTCCAGGACCTGAAGTCGGCCCGCGCCGCCTTCCGCTCGATCAACGAGCGCTGGGAGGCCATCGGCCACGTGCCGCGCGACGCCCGTCCGAAGGTCGAGGGCCGCATGCACGCGGTGGAGCGGGCTCTGCAGGAGTCCGAGGAGAGCGAGTGGCGCCGGACCAACCCGGAGGCGCGTGCCCGTGCCGAGGGTCTGACCGGCCAGCTCCAGGCCGCCGTGGACAAGCTCCAGGGCCAGATCGAGGCGGCGCGCTCGGCCGGCAACACCGCGAAGGCCGACAAGCTCCAGAAGGAGCTCGACGGCCGTCAGGCGCTGCTGGACCAGGCGCTGAAGGGCCTCCACGAGTTCGGCGGCTGATCCCACCGGCCTCCCGGCCGACGCGGAAAGGGGCTCCCGTACGGGAGCCCCTTTTTGCGTGCCGCCGGCCGGGCCGGCGGCACGCGCCGATCAGGCGTCCGAGGGGCGGCGGGCCGAGGTCACCCGGTACACGTCGTACACGCCCTCCACGCCCCGTACCGCCTTCAGCACGTGGCCGAGGTGCTTGGGGTCGCCCATCTCGAAGGTGAAGCGGGAGGTGGCCACCCGGTCGCGCGAGGTCTGGACCGCGGCGGACAGGATGTTGACGTGCTGGTCGGACAGGACCCGGGTGACGTCCGACAGGAGCCGCGAGCGGTCCAGCGCCTCGACCTGTATGGCCACGAGGAACACCGAGGACTGGGTGGGCGCCCACTCGACCTCGAGGATGCGCTCGGGCTCGCGGGAGAGCGAGTCGACGTTCACGCAGTCGCTGCGGTGCACCGACACGCCGCTGCCGCGGGTGACGAAGCCGATGATCGGGTCGCCGGGCACCGGGGTGCAGCACCGGGCGAGCTTGACCCACACGTCGTCGACGCCCTTGACGACCACGCCGGGATCGTTGTTGCTGCGCCGCTTGCGGCCGCGGCCCCGGGCGGGCGGTACGGACTCGTCGATCTCCTCGCTGGCCGCCTCCTCGCCACCGAGCGCCTGGACCAGTTTCTGCACGACGCTCTGCGCGGTGACGTGGCCCTCGCCGATCGCCGCGTACAGCGACGAGATGTCGGGGTAGCGCATCTCGTGCGCGAGGGTCACGAGGGAGTCGCCGGTGAGGATGCGCTGGATCGGCAGGTTCTGCTTGCGCATCGCGCGGGCGATGGCGTCCTTGCCGTGCTCGATCGCCTCGTCGCGGCGCTCCTTGGAGAACCACGCGCGGATCTTGTTCCGGGCGCGCGGCGACTTCACGAACCCGAGCCAGTCGCGCGACGGGCCGGCGCCGGCGGCCTTGGAGGTGAAGACCTCCACGAGGTCGCCGTTGTCCAGGGTCGACTCCAGCGGCACCAGGCGGCCGTTGACCCGTGCTCCTATGGTCCGGTGGCCGACCTCCGTGTGCACGGCGTACGCGAAGTCCACCGGGGTGGCGCCCGCCGGAAGCGCTATGACGTCGCCCTTGGGGGTGAACACGAAGACCTCGTTGCGCGAGAGGTCGAAGCGCAGGGACTCCAGGAACTCGCCCGGGTCCTCGGTCTCCTTCTGCCAGTCCAGCAGCTGGCGCAGCCAGGCCATGTCGTTGACGGTGTCCTGGCCCGCGCTGCCCTTGGCGGCCCGGGGCACGTCGGTACGGATCTTGGAGGACCCGGCGACGGTCTCCTGCTTGTACTTCCAGTGCGCGGCGATGCCGTACTCGGCACGGCGGTGCATGTCGAAGGTGCGGATCTGCAGCTCGACGGGCTTGCCGTTCGGGCCAATGACCGTCGTGTGGAGCGACTGGTACATGTTGAACTTCGGCATCGCGATGTAGTCCTTGAACCGGCCGGGGACCGGGTTCCATCGCGCGTGGACGGTGCCGAGGGCCGCGTAGCAGTCGCGGACGGTGTCCACGAGCACGCGGATGCCGACCAGGTCGTAGATCTCCGCGAAGTCCCGGCCGCGGACGATCATCTTCTGGTAGACGCTGTAGTAGTGCTTCGGGCGGCCGGTCACGGTCGCCTTGATCCGCGCCGCGCGCAGGTCGGACTGGACCTCGTCGGTCACTATGGCGAGGTACTCGTCGCGCTTGGGGGCGCGCTCGGCGACCAGCCGCACGATCTCGTCGTACATCTTGGGGTAGAGGATCGCGAAGGCGAGGTCCTCCAGCTCCCACTTGATGGTGTTCATGCCCAGGCGGTGGGCGAGCGGCGCGTAGATCTCCAGGGTCTCGCGCGCCTTCTTCTCCTGCTTCTCGCGCTTGAGGTAGCGCATGGTGCGCATGTTGTGCAGGCGGTCGGCGAGCTTGATGACCAGGACGCGGGGGTCCTTGGCCATCGCGACGACCATCTTCCGCACGGTCTCCGCCTGGGCGGCCTCGCCGAACTTGACCTTGTCGAGCTTGGTGACGCCGTCGACGAGCAGGGCGACCTGGTCGCCGAAGTCCCGCTTGAGGGTGTCCAGGCCGTACTCGGTGTCCTCGACCGTGTCGTGCAGCAGTCCGGCCATCAGGGTGGCCGGGTCCATGCCCAGTTCGGCGAGGATGGTGGTGACGGCGAGCGGGTGCGTGATGTACGGGTCGCCGCTCTTGCGCTTCTGGCCGCGGTGCCAGCGCTCGGCGACCTGGTAGGCCTTCTCGATCTGGCGCAGCGTGCCCGTCTCGATCTTGGGGTCGTTGCTGCGCACGATCCGCAGCAGCGGCTCCAAGACCGGGTTGTACGGGTTGGAGCGCTGGACGCCGAGGCGGGCCAGCCGGGCGCGGACGCGGTTGGAGGAGCCTCCGGAGCGGGCGAGCTGGCCGGGGGCGGGGCGGACCGCGGGGGCGCTGCCGGGGCGCTCGGGGGGTGCCGGCTTGGGGCGCGGCTGCTCGGCCGCCGTGTCGTCCGGTGCGGCCTGGGCGTGCTCCACCGGCCCGCTCGCGGCGTTCTCGGCGGGCTGCTCCGCCGGGCCCGAGGCGGGCTCGGGCTTGGTGGAGGCGGTTCCTCCCAGGCGTTCCGCACTGGGGGCGACTGGCTGGGCCTCGTCTGGCAAGAGGGCTCCTCGTGCGCGATCCGGGTCCCCCGGTCAGGCTCCGGAGACCCCATGGTAGCGATCCCGGGCGGCGGCCTCTCGGCCGGCCGTCGGGACCACCTCGTGGACGACAACGCCCAAGGCGGGCTCCGGATTCCTCCGAAGCCCGCCTTGGGCGTTGTCCTGCGGGTGTCCCGGGCCGCTCCGCGGGCCCCCGGAGCCTTCCTCCGGGGGCCCGCGAAGGGCGCTCAGATCGTGAGCAGCGCCTCCAGCGGCGCTCCCGCCAGAGCCGGCTCCAGGCGGCCGCGGCCGCCCAGGAAGCCCAGTTCCATCAGCACGGCGACGCCCGCGGTCTCGGCGCCCGCCCGGCGGATGAGCCGGAGCGATGCCTCGGCGGTGCCGCCGGTGGCCAGGACGTCGTCGACGACCAGGACGCGGTCGCCCGTGCGCAGGTCCTCGGCGTGCACCTCGATCTCGGCGGAGCCGTACTCCAGGTCGTAGGCCTGCGCCAGGGTCGCTCCGGGGAGCTTGCCCGCCTTGCGCACCGGGATGAAGCCCAGTCCGGCGCGGACCGCGACCGGGGCCCCGAGGATGAACCCGCGCGCCTCCAGACCGACGATCTTGGTGGCACCGGTGCGGACGGCGACGTCCGCGAGCGCGTCGGTCAGGGCGCCGAACGCGGCCGGGTCGGCCAGGAGCGGGGTGATGTCCTTGAACATCACCCCGGGCTCCGGGTAGTCCGCCACGTCGCGGATGCGGCTGGCGAGCAGCTCCTCGATCCCGGTCATCGGCGCTTGCCCGACGGACGGCCGCGGCCGCGCGAGCGGGACGCGGGCTGGTTGCGGGGGCCGACGACCGCCGGTGCGGCGTCCTCGGGGTCCTGGTCGTCGTAGGAGGTCTCGGCGCTCTGCGGTTCCGGCGCTTCGCCCTTGGCCGCGGCCTGCGCCCGCTTGGCGAGCACGCGCTTGCGCAGCGCCTTCATCTGCGGCTCGCGCTCCTTGAGGTCGGCGACGAGCGGGGTGGCGATGAAGATCGACGAGTACGCTCCGGCCGCGAGGCCGACGAACAGCGACAGGGAGATGTCGTTGAGCATGCCGGCGCCGAGCACGCCGCCGCCGATGAACAGCAGGCCGGCGACCGGCAGCAGCGCGACCACCGTGGTGTTGATGGACCGCACCAGGGTGCTGTTGATCGAGCGGTCGGCGACGTCGCTGTAGGTCCAGCGGGTCTGCTTGGTGATGTCCTTCGTCTGCTCCTTGAGGCTGTCGAAGACGACGACCGTGTCGTAGAGCGAGTAACCGAGGATCGTGAGCAGACCGATCACGGTGCCCGGCGTGACCTCGAAGCCGACGAGGGCGTAGATGCCGACCGTGATGGTGATGTCGTGGATCAGGGCCACCAGGGCGGCGATGGCCATGCGCCACTCGAACGCGATGGCGAGGTAGATCACCACGAGCACCATGAAGATCGCCAGGCCCTCCCAGGCCTTGTTGGCGATCTGGTCGCCCCAGCTGGGGCCGACCAGGTCCGCGTTGATCTTCTCGGCGTCGACGCCGAGGTCCTGGGCGAGCTTGTCCTTGATCGCGTCCGACGTGTCGGTGTCGATGCCGGCGATCTGGACGCGCAGGCCGCCGTTGCCCAGCTTCTGGACGACCGCGTCGTGCCCGGAGGCGTCTTCCGCGAACGTCTCCGCCTGGCTGACCGTGACGCTGGTGCGGTCCGTGGTGAAGACGGCGCCGCCCTGGAACTCGATGCCCATGTTCAGGCCGCGCACCGTCAGGCCGAGGATGGCCGTGATGGTGATGAGGATCGAGATGCCGTACCAGATCTTGCGCTTGCCGACGAAGTCGTAGCCGATCTCGCCGCGGTGGAGCCGGGCGCCGAGGGTGCCGAGTTTCGACATCTCACGCCTCCTTCGTGTCGACGGGGGCGGACGCGCGACGGGTGCGGCGCAGCGGCGGCTTGGCGCCCAGTCGCTTCGGGTCGAGGCCGGACCAGGGGTGGCCGCTCGCGAAGAACTTCTTGCGGGCCAGGATCGTCATGAGCGGCTTCGTGAACAGGAAGACGACGACGACGTCCAGCAGGGTGGTCAGACCGAGGGTGAACGCGAAGCCCTGGACCTTGCCCACGGTCACGATGAAGAGCACCGCGGCGGCGAGGAACGACACGAAGTCGGAGACCAGGATGGTGCGCCGGGCCCGCGGCCAGGCGCGCTCGACGGCGGGCCGCAGCGAGCGGCCCTCCCGGATCTCGTCCCGGATGCGTTCGAAGAACACGATGAACGAGTCCGCCGTGATGCCGATCGCGACGATCGCACCGCAGACCGCCGGCAGGTTCAGCGCGAAGCCGATGGCCGGGCCGAGCAGCGACATCAGCACGTAGGTGAGGACGGCGGAGACCATCAGGGAGGCGATGGCGATGAGCGACAGGCCCCGGTAGTAGACCACCAGGTAGAGGACGACCAGGGCGAGTCCGATGGCGCCCGCGATCAGACCGGCGTGCAGCTGCTCGCCGCCGAGGGCCGCGGTGACGGTGGTGACGCTGGACTCCTTGAAGCTGAGCGGCAGCGCGCCGTACTTCAGCATGTTGGCCAGGTCCTGGGCCTCGGTCTGGGTGAAGCTGCCGGAGATCTCGGCGCTGCCGCTGAGCGACTGGGCGACCGAGGGGTCGGAGACGACCTCACCGTCGAGGACGATGGCGAACTGGTTCTGCGGGGGCTGGTTCTGCGCGAGCTTGCCGGTGATGGCGGCGAACTTCTTGGAGCCACCGGACGTGAAGTCCATGGTGACCTTCCAGCCCGCGGCGCTCTGCGTGTCGAAGACCGCGCCGGCCTTCTTGATGTCGGTACCCGCGACCTCCGCCGGGCCGAGCACGTACTTCTGCCACTGGCCGGAGGAGTTCTGGCCGCACGCGACGGTCGGGTCCGAGGGCTTGGCGCCGTCGCCGGCCTTGGCCCGGTCGGCCTTGTTCGTGCAGTCGAGGGCCGCGTACTGGGCCTGGAGCTTGGCGGTGGCGGGGTCCGCGCTGCCGCTCGGGGCGGGCGTGGCGCCGGAGGAGGCGGAGGAGCTCGCGGAGCTGCCGGCCGAGGGGCTGGAGCCGGCCTTCAGGGCGTCGCTGACCACGCGGCCCTGGGAGGTGGCCGTGGCCGACGGCGTCGCGGACGACGAGGGCGAGGCCGACGAGGTCGCCTTGTCGGTCGCCTTGTCCGTGGCCTTGCCGGTGGCCTTGGAGCCGCCGGAGGCGCTGGGCGTGGGGCTGGCCGAGGCGTCGGCACCGGAGATCTCGGTGGTCAGCACGGGGCGGAAGTAGAGCTTGGCCGTGGTGCCGACCTGCTCGCGGGCCTGCTTGGAGTTCGTGCCCTTGGGGATGTTGACGATGATGTTGTCGCGGCCCTGGGTCTGCACCTCGGCCTCGGACACACCGAGACCGTTGACACGGCGGTTCATGATGTCGACCGCGGTGTCCATGTTGGTCTTGTTGATCGCGTTGGGCTGACCGGGCTCGTTCTTCGCCGTGAGCGTGATGCTCGTGCCGCCGGCGAGGTCGATGCCGAGACGCGGGGTGGTCTGTCCGGAGGCGAACATTCCCCCGGTGAGCGCCGCGATGGCGATCAGGATCAGGACCAGCGCGCGCCCAGGCCTGCTCTGGGCCTTGGCGCTCCGGCCCTTCTTCGGTGCTGCCACCTTCTCGTACTCCCTCTCGGGCCGCCCGGCGCCGGTCGGGGCGGGGGCGGCCATGCCATGGTGTCGGGACTCCGTGCGAGAACAGCACGTCCCGGGAGGCGCGGGGCGGACGGTTCGCGCCCCGCTCCCGGGTCGTGGCTACTTCGCGTCGGCCTCGCCGTCGGTCTTCTTCGGCTCGCTCGCCTCGACGTCGGAGGCCGGGTCGGCCTTCGCCTCGGCGGCCTCGTCGGCGGGCGCGGCGGGCGCGGCCGGCGCGTCCTTCTTGCCGAGGTCGAGGGGCTTGTCGTCGGAGGCGTCGGAAGCGGCGTCGGCGGCGGGCTCGTCGGTCTCGGTGAGGGAGGAGGCGTCGTCCGGCACGTAGCTGCCGTCGGCCTTCAGGTCGTGCTCGATGCCGTGCACGATGCGGTTGTACTCGTCGTCCGAGAGGACGGCGCCGATCGCGTTCTTCGCGAAGAGCAGGTCCACACCCGGGGCCGCGTCGAGGAGGACGGTCTCCTCGTTGACCTCCTTGACGGTGGCGTACATACCGCCGATCGTGCGCACGCCGGAGCCGGGCTGCATCTCGTCGCGCATGGACGCCGCCTGCTGCTGCTTCTTCTTGGCCGACCGGGTCATCAGGAACATGGCCCCGATGAGCACGATGAACGGGAGGAGGGTCACGAGACTCACGGGTCGGAACTTCCTTCTTCGACCGCACGTGGTGAGCGGCCTGCTGGATGGGGGTGTGCATGCCGTCGGCAAGGGCGGCATCGGCGGAGTCTAAGCGAGTCCGCGCTCAGGGAACAACGCTCGGCGCGGCACCGGGGTTCCTGCCCCGGCGCCAGTGCGCGCCGTCACGCCCCGAACAGGTCCTGTTGTCCGTTTCCGCCTGCCGACGACCGGGGTGGCGCGAGGCCGAGATGCGCCCACGCCGCAGGGGTCGCCACCCGGCCACGGGGAGTACGGGCGAGGAGTCCCTCCCGGACCAGGAAGGGCTCGGCGACCTCCTCCACCGTCTCACGCTCCTCCCCCACCGCGACAGCGAGCGTGGACAGGCCGACCGGGCCGCCGCCGAACAGCTTGAGGAGCGCCTCCAGGACGCCGCGGTCGAGCCGGTCGAGGCCCCGGTCGTCCACCTCGTACACCTTCAGGGCCGCGGCCGCGATCTCCCGGGTGATGGTCCCGTCGGCCTTGACCTGCGCGTAGTCGCGCACGCGACGCAGCAGGCGGTTGGCGATCCGGGGCGTGCCGCGGGAGCGGCCGGCGATCTCGGCGGCGCCCTCGGTGCCGATCTCGACGTCCAGGAGACCGGCGGAGCGGTGGATGACGCGCTCCAGCTCGGCGGGCCCGTAGAACTCCATGTGGGCGGTGAAGCCGAAGCGGTCGCGCAGCGGCGGCGGCAGCAGTCCCGCGCGGGTGGTGGCCCCCACCAGGGTGAACGGCGGCAGCTCCAGCGGGATGGCGGTGGCGCCGGGGCCCTTGCCGACGACGACGTCGACGCGGAAGTCCTCCATCGCCATGTAGAGCATCTCCTCGGCGGGCCGGGACATGCGGTGGATCTCGTCCAGGAACAGCACCTCGCCCTCCTGGAGGGAGGAGAGGATCGCGGCGAGGTCGCCGGCGTGCTGGATGGCGGGGCCGCTGGTGATGCGGATGGGAGCGCCCATCTCGGCCGCGATGATCATCGAGAGGGTGGTCTTGCCGAGGCCGGGCGCCCCGGACAGCAGGACGTGGTCGGCGGTGGCGCCGCGCGCGCGTGCGGCCCGCAGCACCAGGTCGAGCTGTTCGCGGACCTTCTCCTGCCCGATGAACTCGTCCAGGTCCTTGGGTCGCAGGGCCGCCTCGACGGCCTGGTCCTCACGGTCGGCGACGGGTCCCACCAGCCGCTCGGCGGCCTCGTCGGTCGTGTCGTCCCAGTTCATCGGTGGTGCCTCGCGGTCTCGTGGGTGGTGGGGCGGTCTGCGGTCCGCAGGGCTGCGGTCGCCCCCGCGGGCGGGCGGGGGCGAGCGGCTCAGCGGGCCCGGTTCAGGGTCTGCAGGGCACTGCGCAGGAGCTGGCCCACCTGCGGGGTGCCGTCGGCGGCCTCGGCCTGCGGGGCGACGGCGGAGACCGCCTCGTCGGCCTCGCGGGTCGCGTACCCGAGGCCGATCAGCGCGGCGTGCAGCTGCTCCCGCCAGCCCGCGGCGACGGCCGTGCCGATGGCCGGTCCGCCGGGTCCCAGCGGTTCGCCGAGGCGGTCCTTCAGCTCCAGGAGCAGCTTCTGCGCGCCCTTCTTGCCGATGCCGGGGACGGCGACGAGCGCCTTCTCGTCGCCGGTGGAGACGGCGCGCCGCAGGGCGTCGGGGCTGTGCACGGCGAGCATGGCCTGGGCCAGCCGCGGGCCGACTCCGCTCGCCGTCTGGAGCAGCTCGAAGACCTGCCGCTCGTCGTCGTCGGCGAAGCCGTAGAGCGTCAGGGAGTCCTCGCGGACCACGAGCGAGGTGGCGAGCTTGGCCGCCTGGCCCATACGCAGTCCGGACAGGGTGTTGGGCGAGCACTGGACGGCGATGCCGATGCCGCCGACCTCGACCACGGCGGAGTCGGGGGCGAGCGCGGCGACCGGGCCGCTGACGAAGGCGATCATGCGGTACGGCCTTTCGTGGCGTGGCGTGCGGCGTGCGCCGCGACCGCCTGCTGCAGTCGGTTCTGCGCGGTGGCCCGGTGGCCGTCGGTGCCGGCGGCCTGCTGGAGGCGGTTCTTGGCGGGGCCGCGCCAGATGTGGCAGATGGCGAGCGCGAGGGCGTCGGCGGCGTCGGCGGGCCTGGGGGGCGCGTCGAGGCGGAGCAGCCGGGTGACCATGGCGCCCACCTGCGCCTTGTCGGCGCGTCCGCTGCCGGTGACGGCGGCCTTGACCTCGCTCGGCGTGTGCAGGGCGACCGGGATGCCGCGCCGGGCCGCGCAGAGCATCGCGACGGCGCTGGCCTGGGCGGTGCCCATGACCGTACGGACGTTGTGCTGGCTGAACACGCGCTCCACGGCGACGTATTCGGGGCGGTACTCGTCCAGCCAGCCCTCGATGCCCTGCTCCACGGCGACCAGGCGCAGGCCCAGCTCCGCGTCCGCCGGGGTGCGCACGACGCCGACGCCGCACAGCGTCAGGGGCCGGCCCGCGACTCCCTCGACCACCCCGACACCGCACCGGGTCAACCCCGGGTCCACCCCCAGCACCCGCACGCCGGCTCCTCCTCGGTTCGCCTGTTCGTGCAGGCTATCGGGTGGCACCGACAAAGCGACGGGCCGACGGGTGTGTCCCGTCGGCCCGTCGCTCTGCCGGTGCCCGCCGTCAGGCGTCGACCTTCTCCATGACCTCGTCGCTGACGTCGAAGTTGGCGAAGACGTTCTGCACGTCGTCGCTGTCCTCCAGGGCGTCGATCAGCTTGAAGATCTTCCGCGCGCCGTCCTCGTCGAGCTCGACCTGCATGGTCGGGACGAAGTTGGCGTCCGCCGAGTCGTAGTCGATCCCGGCGTCCTGGAGCGCGGTGCGCACCGCGACCAGGTCGGTGGCCTCGGAGAGGACCTCGAAGGTCTCGCCGAGGTCGTTGACCTCCTCGGCGCCCGCGTCGAGGACGGCGCCCAGCACGTCGTCCTCGGTCAGCTCGCCCTTGGGGACGATGACGACGCCCTTGCGGTTGAAGAGGTACGAGACCGAGCCCGGGTCGGCCATGTTCCCGCCGTTGCGGGTCATCGCGACCCGGACGTCCGAGGCGGCGCGGTTGCGGTTGTCGGTGAGGCACTCGATGAGGACCGCGACACCGTTCGGGCCGTAGCCCTCGTACATGATCGTCTCGTAGTCGGCGCCGCCGGCTTCGAGACCGGCTCCGCGCTTGACCGCCGAGTCGATGTTCTTGTTCGGGACCGAGCTCTTCTTGGCCTTCTGGATGGCGTCGAACAGCGTCGGGTTGCCGGCCGGGTCGGCGCCGCCGGTACGTGCCGCGACCTCGATGTTCTTGATCATCTTCGCGAAGAGCTTGCCGCGCTTGGCGTCGATCACGGCCTTCTTGTGCTTCGTCGTAGCCCATTTAGAGTGGCCGGACATCTGCCTGTCTCCTTCGCGTTACCCAACCTGGACGAGCTCCCCCGGGCTCGCGGAGCCCGAGGGGACCCCCAGATCCTACTAGGACGCCGCTGTCCGGTTCGCGCGCACCATGTCGACGAACAGGCCGTGCACGCGGTGGTCGCCGGTCAGCTCGGGGTGGAACGACGTGGCGAGCGCGTTGCCCTGGCGGACCGCCACGATGTGGCCCTCGTGCTCGGCCAGCACCTCCGCCTCGGCCCCCACGGACTCCACCCAGGGGGCCCGGATGAAGACGCCCTCCACGGGATCGCCCGCGACGCCCCGGACGTCGACGGCGGCCTCGAAGGACTCGTTCTGGCGCCCGAACGCGTTGCGGCGCACGATCATGTCGATCCCGCCGACGGTCTCCTGGCCCGAGCGCGGGTCGAGGATCTTGTCGGCGAGCATGATCATGCCGGCGCAGGTGCCGTAGACGGGCAGACCGTCCCGCACGCGCGCGCGGAGCGGCTCCATCACCCCGAAGAGGACGGCCAGCTTGGAGATGGTGGTGGACTCGCCGCCGGGGATGACCAGGCCGTCCACCTCGGCGAGTTCGTCGGGGCGCCGCACCGGCCTGGCCACGGCGTCCGCCGAGGCCAGGGCGACCAGGTGCTCCCTGACGTCGCCCTGGAGGGCCAGGACGCCGATGACAGGAGTGTTCATGGGGACTACCAGCCGCGGTTGGCGTAGCGCTCGGTCTCGGGGAGGGTGTCGCAGTTGATGCCGACCATGGCCTCGCCCAGGTTGCGGGAGGCGTCCGCGACGATCTTCGGGTCGTCGAAGAAGGTGGTGGCCTTCACGATGGCCGCGGCGCGCTTGGCCGGGTCGCCGGACTTGAAGATGCCGGAGCCGACGAAGACGCCCTCCGCGCCGAGCTGGCGCATGAGCGCGGCGTCGGCGGGGGTGGCGACGCCACCGGCGGAGAACAGCACCACGGGGAGCTTGCCGAGTTCGGCGACCTCCTTGACGATCTCGTACGGGGCCCGCAGCTCCTTGGCGGCGGCGTAGAGCTCGTTGTTGTCGAAGCCGCGCAGCCGGGCGATCTCGTTCTTGATCTGGCGCAGGTGGCGGACGGCCTCGACGACGTTGCCGGTGCCGGCCTCGCCCTTGGAGCGGATCATGGCCGCGCCCTCGGCGATGCGGCGCAGGGCCTCGCCGAGGTTGGTGGCACCGCAGACGAAGGGGGTCGTGAAGGCCCACTTGTCGGAGTGGTTGACCTCGTCGGCCGGGGTGAGGACCTCGGACTCGTCGATGTAGTCGACGCCGAGGGACTGAAGGACCTGGGCCTCGACGAAGTGGCCGATGCGGGACTTGGCCATCACCGGGATGGAGACCGCGTCGATGATCTCCTCGATCATGTTCGGGTCCGACATCCGGGCCACGCCGCCGTCCTTGCGGATGTCGGCGGGGACCCGCTCCAGGGCCATGACGGCCACGGCGCCGGCGTCCTCGGCGATCTTCGCCTGCTCGGCGTTGACCACGTCCATGATCACGCCGCCCTTGAGCTGCTCGGCCATGCCGCGCTTGACGCGGGCGGTGCCGATCGCGGTGTTCTCGGACGGGGCGGCGGACTGGGGGAGCGTGCTGGACACGGGTGACCTCGCTGGGTGAAAGAGGGTTTGTGCTCTGTCGAGGAAACGCGAGGCGGCCAGTCCACTGCAAGGGCCAATGAAAAGGCGGTGGATCGTTTTGGCCGGCGCACGGCCCTCGCGCTCCGGCCGCCGGGGTCCCCGCCGCCCGCGCCACGGCGGGGCCGCTCCGCCGGCGGGCCTCCGCCCGGCCGCCCGGCCGCTCAGCCGGCGGGGCGCTCCGCCAGCGCGACCGGCGGCTCGTCGTCCATCTCGAAGGCCATCGGGAACGGGGCGTGTCCGGCGAGCCGGAACCAGCGGACCTTGCGGTGCCGGCGCAGGGCGCGGGCGGCCCGGACCGCGTCGTTGTGGAAGCGCCGCGCCATCGGCACCCGCCGGACCGCCTGGGCCAGCTCGCCGGCCGCCTCCTCGCCGCCGGGCACCTCGCGGACCGCCTCGACCTGCTGGGTCTCCCCGAAGACGGCCCGCAGGGCCTGGCTCAGCTCGCTCTCGGCCACCTCGCGCTGCTCCTCCTCGGCCTGCCGCGCGGCGTGGGCCGCCTCGTACAGGACGATCGACGCGGCCGGGTCGAGCACGCCGGAGGTGGCCAGTTCCTGCGCCACCGAGGCCCTCCGCAGCAGTTGCGCGTCGAGGGCGGCGCGGGCCGCGTCGATCCGGGCGTGCAGGCGGTCGAGCCGCCCTGCGGTCCAGCTCAGGTAGAGGCCGATCGCGACGAGCGCGACGAGGATCCAGATGAGGGTTGCGGTCACGGGCCGCAAGGCTACCCGGCCCGCGGCGCCGCTCCCGCGGGCCCGTCGTGCGCCCTTCGCGGCGGGCGAGCGGGGTGCCGGGCGGGCCGCCGCTTCGGCGCTCCGCGGACGACCGGTGGTCCGCCGTCACCGGACGGCCACGGTGCGGATGTCCGGGGCGCTCCCCCGTTCCCCGGTCCTCGGCCCGCCGGGCCCCGGAACCCCGGGCCGCCGATCCGGCAGCGGCGGGGCGGGCGGCGAGGGACCGGCCGGCCCACCGCCAAGAACACGGAAACACCGGACACCGACCAGGCGCGTCAGGCGTTGATGGGGAGCCCGTCGACGGAGCAGTGCCGGACGGCAGCGGCGGGGCGGGGCGGGGCGGCGAGGGACCGGCCGGCCCGCGACGGGGAGCGGCCCGGCAGGGGCGGACGGCTCCCGGCGTTCCGGCGGCCCGCTCAGTCCCGGGCCAGGCCGAACCGCGCGCGCAGGCCCGTGCGCTCGTCGGCGGCCACCGCCGCCGCTCCGTCCGTCACCGTCTCGTAGACGGAGAGGATGTCCGCGCCGACCGTCGACCAGTCGAAGCGCCGGACGTGGGCGCTGCCC
This sequence comes from Streptomyces sp. NPDC048566, assembly GCF_043199735.1. Classification (NCBI taxonomy): domain Bacteria; kingdom Bacillati; phylum Actinomycetota; class Actinomycetes; order Kitasatosporales; family Streptomycetaceae; genus Streptomyces; species Streptomyces sp. NPDC048566. The sequence continues at coordinate 535,903 of NZ_JBICWL010000002.1, read as the reverse complement.
CGCTCCCGCAGCTCGGCCCGGCGCTCGGGGTCGGCGAGCAGCCGCAGTGCGGCGGCCGCGAGGGCGTCCGCGTCCTCGTTGGCGAACAGTTCGCCGGCCGCGCCCTGGTCGAGGACCTGGGAGAAGGCGTCGAGGTCGGCCGCGAGCACCGGCGCGCCGGCGGACATCGCCTCGACGAGGATGATCCCGAAGCTCTCGCCGCCGGTGTTGGGCGCGACGTACAGGTCCACGCTGCGCAGGAAGCGGGCCTTGTCCTCGTCGCTGATCATGCCGAGGAACTCCACGCGCGAGCGCATCTCGGCGGGGAGCGACTCCACCGCCTCCTTCTCGTCGCCGCGTCCCGCGACCAGGAGCCGTGTCTGCGGACGCTCGGCGAGGATCGCCGGCAGCGCCCTCATCAGCACCGGCAGCCCCTTGCGGGGCTCGTCGATGCGGCCGATGAAGCCGATGGTGTCGCCCTGCCACTCGGGCCGGGGCTTGGCGCGGGCGAAGAAGTCGACGTCGACGCCGTTGGGGATGACGACGGCGTCACCGCCGAGGTGCTCGACGAGGGTGCGGCGCGCGTACTCGCTCACCGCGATGCGCGCGCTGATCTTCTCCAGCGCCGCCTGGAGGATGGAGTACGCGGCCACCATCGCCCGGGAGCGCGGGTTCGAGGTGTGGAAGGTCGCCACGATCGGGCCCTGGGCGGCCCAGCAGGTCAGCAGGCCCAGCGACGGCGAGGAGGGCTCGTGGATGTGGACCACGTCGAAGGTGCCCTCGTGCAGCCAGCGCCGTACGCGCGCCGCGGACAGGAAGCCGAAGTTCAGCCGCGCCACGGACCCGTTGTAGGGCACGGGGACGGCCCGGCCCGCCGACACGACGTACGGCGGCAGCGGGGTGTCGTCGTCCGCGGGGGCGAGGACGGAGACCTCGTGCCCCAGGCCGATGAGGTGTTCGGCCAGGTCCCGGATGTGGAACTGGACGCCCCCGGGGACGTCCCAGGAGTAGGGGCAGACGATGCCGATCCTCACGGAGTCCTCTTCTCGGACGTCACCGGGGCCGCGTCGCGGGGTGCCGCCGCGGTCTCCGGGGCGCCGGGGTGACCCGCGGCGGCGTCGGGCCCGCGGTGCTCCCCGGGCGCCTTGCCGGGGTCGAGGTCCTTGAGCCACAGCCGCTGGAGCATGTGCCAGTCCTCCGGGTGGGCGGCGATCCCCGACGCGAAGGCGTCGGCCATGGCCTGCGTCATCGCGGACGTCTTCTCGGCGCGGGTGCCCGACGCGCGCACCTCGACGGGCGGGTGGACCCGGCCCTGCATGACGGGAGAGTCGTCGTACCAGAGCGTCACGGGAAGCAGCGCGGCGCCGGTCTGCTGGGCGAGCAGGGCCGGTCCGGCCGGCATCCGGGTGGCCTCTCCGAAGAACCGCACCTCGACGCCGGAGGAGGACAGGTCGCGTTCGGCGACCAGGCAGACCAGGCCGCCGTCGCGCAGCCGCCGGGCCAGCGTGCCGAAGGCGCTGCCGCCGCTGTGCGGCAGCACCTCCATGCCGAGGCCCTCGCGGTAGGCGACGAAGCGGTCGTACAGCGACTCGGGCTTGAGACGCTCGGCGACGGTCGTGAAGGGAGTGCGCAGTTCGGTGGTGACCCAGGCACCGGCGAGGTCCCAGTTCGCCATGTGCGGCAGGGCGAGGATGACGCCCCTGCCCGCGGCGAGCCCGTCGGTCAGGTGGTGCAGGTCCTTCGGCGCGAACCCGCCGCGCACCCGGTCCGCGCTCCACGCGGGGAGCCGGAAGGACTCCATCCAGTAGCGCAGGTAGGAGCGCATGCCGGCCCTGGACAGTTCGGCGAGGCGCTCCGGTGTCGCGTCGGGCAGCACGCGGGCGTAGTTGCCCTCCAGCCGCCGGACGCCCTTGCCGCGCCTCTTCCAGGCGACGTCCGCGACGGTGCGCCCCAGACGCACCGCGACCGCCTCGGGGAGCTTCTTGACGGTGCTCCAGCCGGCGGCGTAGGCGCCGTCCACCAACCGGTCCCGGAGCCGGGTCACGACGCGGCCTCGCTGCCCGCGGCCGCGGCGGCGTCCGCCTCGGCGGACTCGCGGCGCACGGTGACGACGCGCTGCACCAGAGTGACGAGACTGCCGACGGCGACGATCCACAGCGCGATCGGCAGCAGCACCTGGATGCCGGGCACGCCGAACGCGTGCAGGCCCGCGAGTCCGGCGGCGACCAGGGAGATCACGAGCCGCTCGGCCCGCTCCACGAGCCCGTTGACGGCGACCGGCAGGCCGATCGCCTCGCCGCGGGCCTTGGTGTACGACACCACCTGGCCGCTGGCCAGGCAGAAGATCGAGACCGCGCACAGCACGTTGTCGTCGCCGCCGCCCGCGTACCAGAGCGCGAAGCCGCCGAAGATCGCGCCGTCGGCCACCCGGTCGAGCGTGGAGTCGAGAAAGGCGCCCCACCGGCTGGAACGGCCGAGCTGGCGCGCCATGTTCCCGTCGACGAGGTCGGAGAACACGAAGAGCGTGATGACGATCGTGCCCCAGAAGAACTCCCCCCGGGGGAAGAAGACCAGCGCGCCCGCCATGACACCGGCCGTGCCCAGGAAGGTGACCGTGTCGGGGCTCACCCCCCGGCGGATGAGAAACGCGGCGAACGGTGTGAGGACACGCGTGAAGAATGCACGCGCGTACTTGTTCAGCATGGCCTTCCCGAGGGTCGGTGTCGCCGGAGGGCCCCTGCTGGCCACCGGCCGCCCCATCGTAGTCACGCGGGCGCCGCCGCGGCGGCCGGGCACCCGCACCCCCGTGTCACGGCCGGGCGGCGCCCGTGCGGGCGATGGCGCGATCACGTCCGCCGTATGGACGCGCCGTGACCCGAGTGCGAAGCTCGAAGACACCGCGGGCGTCACCGGAGCCGCCCTCGCCGGCCGGACCCGGACGGTGTCCGGGCAGGGAATTCGGCGTGTCCGCGCCCACAGTGACCTCACCGTGCACGGGAGGCAAGGCCATGGGCGACAAGGCGAACGCACACCCCGGAGCCGCCGGCAGGGCCACGGCGGCCGACCACCCCGCGTCCGTGCGGAACGTGGTGCTGGTCGGCCACAGCGGAGCGGGCAAGACGACGCTGGTGGAGGCTCTCGCGCTGACGGCGGGAGCGGTGAACCGGGCGGGCCGCGTGGAGGACGGCGGAACCGTCTCGGACTACGACGAGATCGAGCACCGGCAGCAGCGCTCGGTGCAGCTCTCGCTGGTGCCCGTCGACTGGGGCGGCTGCAAGGTCAACCTGCTGGACACCCCGGGGTACGCGGATTTCGTCGGGGAACTGAGGGCCGGTCTGCGCGCCGCGGACGCGGCCCTCTTCGTCGTCTCGGCCTCGGACGGGGTGGACGGCTCGACCCGGATGGTGTGGGACGAGTGCGAGGCCGTCCGCATGCCGCGGGCCATCGTGATCACCCACCTCGAATCGGCCCGGGCGGACTTCGAGGAGACGACCCGGATCTGCGCCGAGGCGTTCGGGGGCGACGATCCGGACGCCGTGCTGCCGCTCTACCTGCCGTTGCGGGGCCCGGAGGGACCGGACGGGCACGCGCCGGTGACCGGGCTGATCGGCCTGCTGACGGAGCGGCTGTTCGACTACTCCTCCGGGGAGCGCGCGGAGGCGGAACCCGGCCCGGGGCAGCGGCAGCTCATCGCGGACGCCCGCAACCGGCTGATCGAGGGGATCATCGCCGAGAGCGAGGACGAGACCCTCATGGACCGCTACCTCGGCGGCGAGGAGGTCGACCTCAAGACGCTCGTGCTGGACCTGGAGCGGGCCGTGGCCCGCGGCAGCTTCTTCCCGGTGCTGGCCGCGGCCCCGGCCGCCGAGGGCGCCCGCCAGGGCCTCGGCACGATCGAGCTGCTGGAGCTGGTCACGGGCGGGTTCCCGACGCCGCTGGAGCGCCCGGCGCCCGCGGTGACCACACCGGACGGCGCGCCCCGCGAGGTGGCGGCGTGCGATCCCGACGGGCCGCTCGTCGCGGAGGTGGTGAAGACCGCGTCCGACCCCTACGTCGGCCGGGTCTCCCTGGTCCGGGTGTTCTCGGGGACCCTGCGCCCCGACGCGACCGTGCACGTCTCGGGGCACGGGCTCACCGACCGCGGCCACGAGGACCACGACGTCGACGAGCGGATCGGCGCGCTGTCGGCGCCGTTCGGCAAGCAGCAGCGCGCGCTGACCCACTGCATCGCGGGCGACCTGGCGAGCGTGGCCAAGCTGGGCCGCGCCGAGACCGGGGACACGTTGTCGGCCAAGGACGACCCGCTGCTCATGGAGCCCTGGCGGATGCCCGACCCGTTGCTTCCGCTCGCCATCGAGGCGCACGGCAAGGCGGACGAGGACAAGCTCTCCCAGGGGCTCGCCCGGCTGGTCGCCGAGGACCCGACCATGCGGCTGGAGCAGAACCAGAGCACCCACCAGGTCGTCCTGTGGTGCCTGGGCGAGGCGCACGCGGACGTGGCCCTGGAGCGGCTGCGCAACCGGTACGGCGTCCAGGTCGACGTCGTCGCGCACCGGGTCTCGCTGCGGGAGACGTTCGCGGCCCCGGCCTCCGGGCGGGGGCGGCACGTCAAGCAGTCCGGCGGGCACGGGCAGTTCGCGATCTGCGAGATCGACGTGGAGCCCCTGCCGAACGGTTCGGGGATCGAGTTCGTGGACAAGGTCGTCGGGGGCGCCGTGCCCCGGCAGTTCATCCCGTCGGTGGAGAAGGGGGTGCGCGCGCAGGCGGCCCGCGGGGTGGCGGCCGGCCACCCGCTCATCGACGTGCGGATCACGCTGCGCGACGGCAAGGCCCACTCGGTGGACTCCTCCGACGCCGCCTTCCAGACGGCGGGCGCTCTGGCGCTGCGCGAGGCCGCCGCCGGGGCCCGCATCCACCTGCTGGAGCCGGTGGCCGAGGTGGGCGTGCTGGTCGGCGACGACTACGTGGGCGCCGTGATGAGCGACCTGTCGGGCCGGCGTGGCCGGGTCGTCGGCACCGAGCAGGCGAGCGGCGGACGGACGCTGGTCCGGGCGGAGGTGCCGGAGATCGAGATCGGGCGGTACGCGATCGACCTGCGGTCCCTCTCGCACGGCACCGCGCGCTTCGACCGGCGCTACGTGCGGCACGAACCGATGCCGCAGCAGGTCGCCGAACGACTGCGCGAACAGGCCCCGGAGTCCTGAGGACGCGCCGCGGCATGCGCCGGCGGGCGGCTTGGGCCGTCCGCCGACGCATGCCGGCCACGGCCGTTACCCTGGGAACCTGATCAAGACGATGACCTGATCAACAGGTGTGCGGAGCACCGAAGTCGGGAAGGCCGCAGAAGCGGGGGCGGCGGCGATGGGGGCGGAAGTGGCGTTCGAGGGTTTCGATTTCACTCCTGGGGCACAGGTGCCGCTCACGGGCTCCGCGGGCCAGACGGCGGCGACCTTCGCCCTCGCCTCGGCCGCGTACCGGGACAGTCCGGTGGCGGAGATCCTCAAGGCCGACAACGAATGGCACCAGTCCACGGTCAAGCCGCCGCGGCTCAAGCTGCTCGCCCCCAATCTGGGCGAGGCGTTCGCGACGGCCGTGGCCGGGCGCATGCTGGGCGTCGGCCGCAAGCCGCTGATCCAGTCCTTCGGCACCGAGCCGCAGGTGATCGTGGAGCACTGCCTGGCGGCGACCAACATCCGCCGGCAGCGGGACAACTGGCTGTCCGCCGTCATGGTGCTGTGCGGGCTGCTGTTTTTGCCGGGCCTCGTGGTGTGGCTGCTGGTCTTCACGATCCGCACGCAGATCGCCAAGAGCGAGAACAAGCGCGCCTCGGCTCTCGGCACCACGCTGCTGTTGGCCGCCGGCGCGCTCGGCGTGCTCTTCCTGCTGAAGATGCCGTTCACCGGGTTCTGGGGCTGGTACGGGCGCGCGTCGGTGGTCCTGCCCGTCGTGGGGTGGCTGTGGGCGAAGCGGATCTGCGAGCGCACGGCCAAGGACCTGCGGGAGCGCTGGGACAGCCTCCTGTCGGGCGGCGCCCTCGGCGCCAAGATCCCCGAGGCGGTCCCCGGCAGCCCGGGTGAGTCGGCCGCCGAGCGGCTGCGCCAGTCCCTCGCCCGCCTCGGCGCCGAGCAGCAGTCCAACGCGGTGTTCTACGCCGGCCCCAAGGGCATCCTCGGCATGGGAACGCGCTGGGGCAGCTGGCAGCTCGCCGAGGACCTGGTGCCCCGGGACGCGGCCAAGGAGATCCACCCGTTCCGCAGCTGGGACGTCGTCCGCAGCATCCACGACCAGTTGCGCATGCTGGAGCGCGGTCCGCTCAACACCGGTGGTTTCCCGGCTCCTTCGATCCGGCACTGGGTGGTCACCCCGGTCGGGGAGAACGCCAAGGCGGTGTCCCGGCCCGGCGGCACGGACGTGGACGCCTACACGGTCAAGACGCACGCCATCCAGGAGATCTGCAACAAGCAGCAGTTCGGCAGCGGCGACCGGCACTACCTCGGGGTGCAGTGGACGCTCTGGGACGGCCAGTTGGTCATCACCATGCTGATCACGGTGACGGTGCTGCACGAGACGCTGCGCATCGAGGTCACCGGTCACGCGCTGGGCCCGGTGAACCCACTGTTCACCACGAAGCCGGAGGCGCCGACCAAGGAGGTCGCCAAGACCGTCCGGTTCTGGGAGACCCGCAAGGTCAGCCTGCCGCTGGTCACCGCGGACGAGGTGGTCCGGCTCGCCGCCCGGGCCCCGCTCAGCTGGTATCCGCCGGTCCTGGACTGGCTGGGCGGCTCACTGGTACTGCCCGAGCCGTTCGGACTGAGGCACGCCTGGGCCGACCAGCCGTGGCGGCACCGGTTCATGGCGGACGACGCGCTGCGGGCGGCGACCCCCGTGCTGCGGGTGGTGCACGCGGCGGCGATCAGGGTGCTGGAGGAGAACGGCGTGGACACCGAGAGGTTCGGCACCCGCTCCGCGTTCCTCAGCACCGCGGTGCAGGACGCGTCCCCGCGCAAGGCCGATCTGTACGACGCCTAGGGTCGGGGGGCCGCGGAGCACGGACGGCCGCCGCCGGCCGTGCCCGGGAGCCGGCCGGGAGCCCGGTCCGGCCGCGGCCCCCGTGCGCGTTGCGATGCCGCGGCGGGCGACCGCAGGAGGGCCCGGGCGGCGCGCCCGCGGTGGGCCGGAGGGGCGCCCCTCGCCTCGCGGCTCGAACGGAGGCGACGACTCCCCCGGGGGCCCGGCGCGGCACCGGGCCCGCTCCGCGGTGCCGTGACGTGACGTGGGCGGAAGGCTGCGCCGGACGGCTCGCGGCGTCCGGTCCGGTGCACCACGCGGCGGGTCACCGCCCGCGTACCGGACGTACGTCCTCGGGTGATGCGCCGACGCGGCGCGCTGCCGTGCCGGGCGTCGCCGGGAGCCGGTGGACGGTGCGGCGGCGACGGCCGGCGCCCCGACCGGAAAGGTTCACCGGCTCGCGACGCCCGCCACGGCACTAGGGCCAGGCGTCCGCGAGCATCGTGCGGGTGTCGGCGAGGAGCTGGGGCAGGACCTTGGTGTGGCCGACGACCGGCATGAAGTTGGTGTCGCCGCCCCAGCGGGGCACGATGTGCTGGTGCAGGTGGGCGGCGATCCCGGCGCCGGCGACCGTGCCCTGGTTCATGCCGATGTTGAAACCGTGCGCGCCGGAGGCGGTGCGCAGGGCGGTCATGGCCTGCTTGGTCAGCTCGCCCAGCTCGGCGGTCTCGTCGGTGGTGAGATCCGTGTAGTCGGCGACGTGCCGGTAGGGCACGACCATCAGGTGGCCCCCGTTGTACGGGTAGAGGTTCAGTACCGCGTACACCTGTTCGCCGCGCCGCACGATCAGCCCGTCCTCGTCGGACTTGGCCGGGATCGAGCAGAAGGGGCAGCCGTCGTCGGCCCCCGGCCCGGTGGGCTTGTTCTCGCCCTGGATGTAGGCCATCCGGTGAGGCGTCCACAGGCGCTGGAACGCGTCCCGCGTCCCCACTCCGATCTGCTGCTCCGGCTCACTCGTCATGGAGTGCAGCATATTGCGTCGCCCGTTCGCGGCGTGTCGCCGGGGGCGGGGCAAGGGCGCCTGCGGCGAAGCTGGGGCCATGGACGAGGACAGCCCGACGAGCCGCTGGACGCGGCGCACCGAGGTACCGCTGGAGATCGCGTCGCTGGCGTTCCTGACCGCCTACGCGGTGCACGTGCTGGCGCACGGGATGTCCGACTGGGGGCACCAGGTCTGTCTCGTCGTGATCGCGGTCAGCTGGGCCATGTTCGTCGTCGACTACCTGGTCCTGTGGCGGCTGAGCGGCCGGCGTCTCGGCTTCGTCCGGACCCACGTCCTGGACACGGTCGTCCTCGTGCTGCCGCTGCTGCGGCCGCTGCGCGTGGTCCGGCTCTACGACGCGGTGCTGCGCCGCAGGGGCGAACCCCGGCTGCCGCTGTACGCCCGCGTGATGTTCTACGCGAGCATCGCGGTCCTGCTGCTGGGCTTCGGCGGCGCGCTCGCCGTCTACCAGGCGGAGTACCAGGCGCCGGGCGCCACGATCCGCACCTTCGGCGACTCCGTGTGGTGGGCGGCCTCCACCCTGGCGACGGTGGGGTACGGGGACGTGACGCCGGTGACCGTCCGGGGACGCGTCATCGCCGTCGCCGTGATGGCGTGCGGCCTGGCGCTGCTCGGAGCGGTCACGGGGTCGTTCTCGTCCTGGCTGCTCCAGGTGTTCGCGCGCGAGGGGGACGACGCGAGGCCCCCGGGGGGCTGAGCCTCCCGGGGGCCTCGCGCACACCGCCGCGCGGCGGTGTGTCAGACCTGTGCGCGCTCCTCGACGACGCGGGCGATCTTGGCGATCGCCTCGTCGAGCGGGATGCCGTTCTCCTGCGAGCCGTCGCGGTAGCGGAAGGAGACGGCGCCCGCCGCCATGTCCTCGTCGCCCGCGATGACCATGAAGGGCACCTTCTGCTTCTGGGCGTTGCGGATCTTCTTCTGCATGCGGTCCGAGGAGCTGTCCACCTCGACGCGCAGGCCCTTCCTGCGGGCCTCGGCGGCGAACGAGTGCAGGTAGTCCACGTGCGCGTCGCCGATCGGGATGCCGATCGCCTGGACGGGTGCCAGCCACGCCGGGAACGCGCCCGCGTAGTGCTCCAGGAGGACGGCGAAGAAGCGCTCGATGGAGCCGAAGAGCGCGCGGTGGATCATGACCGGGCGCTGCTTGGTGCCGTCGGGGCCGGTGTACTCCAGGTCGAAGCGCTCGGGCAGGTTGAAGTCGAGCTGGACGGTCGACATCTGCCAGGTCCGGCCGATGGCGTCCTTGGCCTGCACGGAGATCTTCGGGCCGTAGAAGGCGGCGCCACCGGGGTCCGGGACCAGCGGGAGTCCCTGCTTCTCGGCGACCTGCCGCAGCGTCTCGGTGGCCTCCTCCCAGATCTCGTCCGAGCCGACGAACTTCTCCGGGTCCTTGGTGGACAGCTCCAGGTAGAAGTCGGTGAGGCCGTAGTCGCGCAGCAGGTTCAGGACGAAGGTGAGCGTCTTGTCGAGCTCCTCCGCCATCTGCTCCTTGGTGCAGTAGATGTGCGCGTCGTCCTGGGTGAAGCCGCGGGCACGGGTCAGACCGTGCACGACGCCGGACTTCTCGTACCGGTACACGGTGCCGAACTCGAACAGGCGCAGGGGCAGTTCGCGGTAGGAGCGGCCGCGCGCGTCGAAGATCAGGTTGTGCATCGGGCAGTTCATGGGCTTGAGGTAGTAGTCCACGCCCTCGTCGAGCTGCATGGGCGGGTACATGCCGTCGGCGTACCAGTCCAGGTGGCCCGAGGTCTCGAAGAGCTTCCCCTTGGTGGCGTGCGGGGTGTAGACGAACTCGTAGCCCTCCTCCTCGTGCCGGCGGCGCGAGTAGTCCTCCATGACCCGGCGGACGACGCCGCCCTTGGGGTGGAAGACGGCGAGGCCGGAGCCGATCTGGTCCGGGATGGAGAACAGGTCCAGCTCGTTGCCCAGCTTGCGGTGGTCGCGCTTCTCGGCCTCGGCGAGGAAGTCGAGGTGCGCCTTCAGCTCCTCCTTGGAGGGCCAGGCGGTGCCGTAGATGCGCTGGAGCATCGGGTTCTTCTCGCTGCCGCGCCAGTAGGCGGCGGCGTTGCGCATGAGCTTGAACGCCGGGATGTTGCGGGTGGTGGGCAGGTGGGGACCGCGGCAGAGGTCCTTCCAGCACAGCTCGCCGGTCTTGGCGTCGAGGTTGTCGTAGATGGTCAGCTCGCCGCCGCCCACCTCGACGTCCGCGCCGTCGTCGGAGGAGGCGGAGCCCTTGATGCCGATGAGTTCCAGCTTGTACGGCTCGGCGGCGAGCTCGGCGCGGGCGTCCTCGTCGGTGACCACACGGCGGGAGAAGCGCTGGCCGCGCTTCTGGATCTCCTGCATCTTCTTCTCGACGGCCTTGAGGTCCTCCGGCGTGAAGGGCCGCTCGACGTCGAAGTCGTAGTAGAAGCCGTCCTTGACCGGCGGCCCGATGCCGAGCTTGGCCTCGGGGAAGAGCTCCTGCACGGCCTGGGCCATGACGTGCGCGGCGGAGTGGCGCAGGATGTTCAGGCCGTCCTCGGAGGAGATCTCGACGGGCTCGACCTCCTCGCCGTCCCTCACCTCGTACGCGAGGTCCTTCAGCTCGCCGGCCACCCGGGCCGCGACGACGGTGCGCTCGCCGGCGAAGAGCTCGGCGGCCGTCGTGCCCGTCGTCACCACGCGCTCTTCCCGCTCGGAATCGCGTTGGATGACCACACGGACGTCTGACACCGGACTCTCCTGACTGAAGGCGACTCCACACCGTCTACGGCACGGCGTGGCAATGCCCGAATCCTACCGAGCCCCGGGACCCCTCCGCGAAAGGGTTGTGGTCGACGGCGCGCTCAGTCCTCGCCGCAGCCCTCCTCGAGGAAGGCGGCCGGCTCGGCGTCGCGCTGCCACGACTTCATCAGCCGGTCCCGCTCCGCCTCGTCCACCCGGACCGGCACGACCCCCGAGGCGTCCGTCAGCCGGCGGAAGCCCCCGCGGCTCTCCAGCCGCCCGCGCACCCGCACGGGCAGGCCGTCGAGATGGGCCTGCCCGGCCGTCCGGTAGGCCTCCTCGTCGAGCGTGGTCAGCACGTGCGGGACGGCGGCACCGGCGATCACCCGGAGCCGGACGGTGCCCGGGCCGCGCGGATCGGGCCGGCGCATCCGGACCACCGCTCCGGTGATGCGGACGGCGACGGACGGCTCCTCGCGCAGATAGCGCGCTCCGGCCTCGCGCAGCACGGGCAGGTCCCCGGGGGAGAACTCCACCGCCTCGGCCGGGCTCGTGCCGCCCCCGGGGACACCCCGGGCGGGCGACCACTCGACGGCGATCCGGGCGCCCTCGGTCCCGCGGACGAGGGCCACCAGCGCCTCGGTCAGCTCGTGGCTGACGCCCGCCTCGACCGCCGCGTCGAACGCGTCCATGCCGCCGGTGGCGCGCCGGTAGTCGATCGCCTCGCGGGCCGCGTACAGCGCCTGGTGCAGCCGGACCGCGAGCGGCCGGCCGGTGGCGACGGGAACGAACGCGGTGAGGCGGCGGCCTCCCGGTTCGGCACCGACCAGCACGCCGTCCAGGGCGGCCGTCGCCGATCCGCGGTGCCGGGCGCCGTGGTAGCCGGCCCGCGCGCGGGTGGCCAGGGCGGCCGCGAGCAGGGTCCGGCGCGCGGCCCCGCGCAACTGCTCCTCGACCGTCCAGGGCGCGGCGCCCGCGGGCCCCGTCGGCACATCGCGCCACCAGCGGATCTCGTCGCTGGGGACGGCGAGCGCCAGCAGCACGTCCCGCGCGGACGGCGAGCCGCTGCGGGCGAGCGCGACGAGCGCCTCGCCGAGCAGGTCGTCGCTGTCGGGGAAGGCCCGGTTCTCCGGCACCAGCAGACTGGTGCCGCCGCCCCCGGGCCCCGGTGGCGTCCAGCGGCCGTAGCGTCCCGGCGCTCCCCCGCGCCGCCGCCAGCCGTGGCGTTCCAGGAGGGCGCCGAGGACGACCGGGTCGACCTGGTCGGGGGCGGGCGGGTCGTTCCACGGCGGTTCGGCGGGATGGGCCCTGACCGGGCGCAGGGGTTCGTCGATCGGGCGGTGTGTCATGGTCTGCCTCCCGTCCCGACCCTCGTCATGATCTCGCAGAGGGCGCGGTCGTCGAAGATCCGGGCGGTCGGGATGCGGACGGTGGTCCGCTGCCGGCCCGTGACGGCGTGCCCGGCGAGGTTGATCCAGTAGCAGCAGTGCCGCAGGTCGAGGCGGTCGTGGCCGGCGCGCAGCCAGTCGTCCCGGGATCTCGGCACGAGCATCACGACGAGGATCTTGTGCACGGAGACCGGGGTGCGCGCGAGTTTCGCCAGGTGGGCGTTGTCGAGCGTGAAGGAGAACGCGGGCCCCGGTGGGTGCGGCGGTATCTGGTAGGTGCATTTGAGCTGCACCTTGATGGTGACTTCGTCGTCGACCGTGTGCCCGGGGGCGCTGTGGCTGACGTGCCAGTCGATGCCGTTGTCGGGAAAGGGCTGGGACAGCGAGCAGCCGGCCGCCGCCGCCACGGCGTGGAGGTATCCCACCTGAAGGGTCTCCATGCAGGCGGTGGTGGCGAGTGAACCGCGATGGGGTGCCGTCCGCTGGGGCAGCAGCCCGCCCCGTTCGGGCTGCGCGAGTGCCATGAGTCCAACAGCCTTCCAGGCTCGGTGTGTCCGCGCTGCGGGTCGCTGAACTGCGCAGACCCGTATCTCTGTTGTCTCCTTCCGGCGTACGGCGCAAACAGCCCGGGTATCACCAAACGGGCAGAAGACGGTGCGTCAGCTGCCGTGGGTGAACGAGGAGTTGTGTTGGTATGACGTGCTGGTACGAGGGCCCTCTGGCCGCGTTCGACACGGAGACGACGGGTGTGGACGTCGAGACCGACAGGATCGTGTCGGCCGCCGTCGTCGTCCAGGATGCCCCGGGCTCGCGCCCGAGGACGACCCGGTGGCTGGTGAATCCGGGGGTGCCGGTGCCCGCGGGGGCGACGGCGGTGCACGGGCTCACCGACGAGCACCTCCGGCGCAACGGCCGCTGGCCGTCGCCGGTGGTGGAGGAGATAGCCCGTGAGCTGGGCGAGCAGGCCGCGGCGGGCCGGCCGCTCGTGGTGATGAACGCTCCCTTCGACCTGACGCTGCTGGACCGGGAGTTGCGCCGGCACCGGGCGTCGTCGCTGGAGCGGCGGCTGGACCCGTCGGCGCTGCGGGTGCTCGACCCCCGGGTGCTGGACAAGCATCTGGACCGCTACCGCAAGGGCCGCCGCACCCTGACCGACCTGTGCGCGCACTACGGCGTGGCGCTGGAGGGCGCGCACGACGCGGCGGCGGACGCGCTGGCGTCGCTGGAACTCGTCCGGGCGGTGGGGCGCCGGTTCGCCTCACGGCTCGAACGGCTGTCGCCGGCCGAACTGCACACCCTCCAGGCGGTGTGGCACGCGGCGCAGGCCCGCGGGCTCCAGGCGTGGTTCGCGCGCAGCGGTTCGGACGAGGCGGTGGACCCTGCGTGGCCGCTGCGCCCCGAGCTGCCCGCCGCCGCCTGAACGGCCCCGAGGGGAGCGGGCGGACCGGTGCTTCCGGGCGGACCCGAGGTCCGGGCGGAACGGGAGGGTTCCGGGCCGCCGCCACCGGCGGGCGACCGGGAGCCCGACAACGAAAGACCGGCCCGTCGGTGACGGACCGGTCTTCTCCGGGTGGGCGATACTGGGTTCGAACCAGTGACCTCTTCGGTGTGAACGAAGCGCTCTCCCACTGAGCTAATCGCCCGGGAACGGACTGAACCATACAGGTCCCGGCGGGTGGGGTTCAAACCGCTTCGAGGCGGCCGAGCAGTCCGCGTCGCCCCGCGCGCATCATCAGGGCGTGGTTGGCGCGGAAGAAGGGCCGTCCGAGCACGGCGAACCGGCGCAGGAGCGCCGTCGCGACACGCACCTCCTGGTCGTACCGGGCGCGGGTGCCCGATCCGGCCGGGTCGAGGGTCCAGCGCGCCCAGCCGACCAGGTCGCCCGACAGGGAGATCTCCAGGACGCCCGCCTCCGGGTCGCGGCGCGCCTCGCGTGCGGTGACGGTGATGTCGTAGGGCAGGGCGGAGCGGATGCGGATGACGCCGCTGCGCTCGTCCAGCGGCGTCACCTGCCGTACCTGCGGCCACCAGAGCGGGTAGTCCTCGGCGCGCTCCAGGGCCGCGTACACCGCGGCGGGGGCCGCGGGCAGATCCCACTCGCTGTGGAAGCGGTAGTGATTCCAGTCCATGCAGCGAGTGTGCCCCGCCCCATGCGCGCACGCCCTCCCGCCCGCGTCCCTGACCGCCGAGGCCGCGGTGCCGCCCCCGGCCTCGCCGGCGCGCGGCCTCCAAGCCCGTTCGCGGGCGGGGCTGTTCGCCGTCGCCTCCCGGCGGGCACCCGCGGTCCCGTGCGGCGGCCGGAGAGCCGGGTGCGGGTCCTCGTGCGCAGGGCCCGTCCCACCGACCTGAGTACGGCGTGAGTACGCGCACTCATGTCCCGGCCCGGGGGGCGGAACCACACTCCGAAGCATGACCCCGATACCGCCCCCGGCCGAGGAACTGCGGCTCCTGGACGCCGAGCTGCGTCAACTGGACGCCCGCCGAGCCGTGTTGCTGCACCGCCGTGCGTGGCTGGTCCACGTGCTCCAGCCACGGCCCGGCATGCCGGCCGGCCCGGTCGCCGCTCCACGGGTACCGCCGGCCCGGCGGCCCGAGGCCACGGCGCCCGGCGTGCAGAACGTGCTGCTGCTCCTCGGCGGCGCGCTGCTGACCGTGGCCGCCATCGCGTTCACCCTGGTCAGCTGGGGGCATCTGGGCATCGTCGGCCGGTCCGTCGTGCTCGGCGCGGTGACCGCGGCCGTGCTCGGATCACCGGCGGTGCTGCTGCGGCGCGGTCTGCGGTCGACCGCCGAGTCGCTGGCGGGGCTCGGGCTCGTCCTCACGGTGCTGGACGCGTACGCGCTGCGCGCGGCGGCCCTTCCGCACGTCGACGGCTTCGGGTACGCGGCGTTCGCCTCGGCCGCTCTGGCGGTGGGCTGGGCCGCTTACGGACACGCGTTCGGCGCGCGGCGTGCGGGCCCGGCGGGCGCGGGGCGGGAGCCCGGCGCGGCCCCCGACGCCGCCGGGCGGCCGGGCAGGGGGTCGGCGCGCGGCCTGCGGCTGCCGCTGCCGGCCGCCGTGTTCGCCGCTCAGTTCCCGCTCGTGCTGTGGGCCCTCGCCGTCGGGGCCGAGGCGCACGCGGTCACGGCCGCCCTGCTGGCGACGGCGGCGCTCGACGCGACGGTCGCCCTGCGTTTCCCGGCGACGGCGGTCCGGGTGGCCGCCGCCGCGGGCGCGTTCGGCCTCGGCGGCTCGGGCACGCTGGCCGGCTTCCTGCTCTCCTGGACGGCCAGCGGGCCGAGCGCCGCCGCGCAGGCGGCTGCGCTGCTGCTGCTGGCCGCGTCGATCGCCCTCACGGTGGCGTGGACCGCGGACCGGCCGGGCCTGGCGACCGGCGCGGCCGCGGCCGGCGGACTGATCGCGGTCGGCGCGGCCGGCGGGGTGCTGCGGACCCTGCTTCCCGCCGAGTGGACGGTGACCGGCCATGTCGTCTGCGGGCTCCTGCTGCTGGCGGCCGTGCGGCCCGGGGTACCGGAACCGGTGCGCCGCGGGACGGCCGCGGCCTCCGGGACCGTGCAGGCTCTCGCGGTGCTGGCGGCGCTCCCGGCGGTGGCGGTGTCCGTCGTGGGACCGCTCGCCCGGCTGGGCTCGGTCTGGTCGGGCGCGCCGGCGTCCGCCCGGGAGGCGGTGACGGACGGCCTGCTGCCCGTCCCCAGCCTGGTCGGCGCGCCGGTCGTCCTCGGCCTGGTCGCGGCGGTCCTGGTCCGGGCGGTGCGCTCGGCGGACCAGCGCCCGCGGGCCCTGGTGGCCGCCGTGGTCCTGACCTGGGGAGCGGCGCTGACGCTGCCGGCCGCACTCGGCCTCTCCTTCACGGGCGGCCTGGTGGCGCACGCCCTGACGACGGCGGCCCTGCTGGCGCACGCCCGCCGCGCCCGCCCCGCGGTGACGCCCGCGGTCCTCGCCCTCGCCACCTCGGTCGACCTCGCCCTCCTGGCGCTGGCCTCGCGGCCGGCGACGCTGGCCGTGTCGGCCGCACTGGCACTCGTCTTCGCCGTGACCGCGCGGCGGCCCGGCCTCGGCCCGTTCGCCGCCCCCGCGGCGGTCGCGCACGCCACCGTCCTCGCCTGCGCGGCGGCCGCGTCCTTCGGCTGGCAGCCCCCGCACGCGGGCCTGCTCGTCCTGGTGGTGCCCGCGCTGGCCGCCCTGTCCGCGGCGCGCTCCGACGACGTGCCGACGACGGTGGCGGTCGAGATCGCCGGGACCGTCGCCGCGCTGGTCGCCGTCGCCCTGGCCGCCACGGACCTCCCGACGCTCGCCACGGTCCTCGCGCTGTGCGGTGTCGTCGCGGCCGCCACGGCGGCGCGCGCGGACCGCCGGTCGGTCGGGTACGCCGCCACCGCCCTGTTCGTGCTCGCCGCCTGGGTCCGGCTCACGGCCTGGGGGGTGAGTGCCCCGGAGGCGTACACCCTGCCCGTGTCGGTCCCGGCCCTGTTCGTGGGCGCGTACCGGCGGCGCGTGGACCCGGCGGTGTCGTCGTGGACCGCGTACGCGCCCGGCCTGTGCCTGACCCTCGTACCGAGCCTGATGGCCGCGTGGGCCGACGCGCAGGCAGCGCGCCCCCTGCTGCTCGGCGCCGCGGCGCTCGCCGTGACGCTGCTGGGCGCCCGGCACCGCCTCCAGGCCCCGCTGGCGCTCGGCGGGGCGGCGCTCCTCCTGGACGCCTTGCACGAACTCGCCCCGTACATCGTGCAGCTGGTCGACGCGCTGCCCCGCTGGGTCCCGCTGGCCCTGGCCGGTGCCCTGCTGCTCGGTCTGGGCGCCACGTACGAGCAGCGGTTGCGCGACGCGCGGCGGGTGCGGGACGTGCTGGGACGGATGGGCTGACGGCGCGGCGGCCCGCCAGGCCGGCCGCGCCGCCCGACCGTGACCACGGCCCGTCACGCACCCGCGTCGCGTCGGCCCCGGCCGCGGTTGCGGCGGCCGGTCCGGCGGGGCCCGCTCGGCCGGACGGCTTCGGACCGCCGGAGTGAATGCGCGAGGGCCTCGGCGGCAATGGGATGCGGCCCGGGGCCGACCGGCTCACGTCCGGCGCCCGTGGGCGGAAGGGCGGAGTCCGCGCGGGCGGGGCGGGATTGCCGACCGTTTCCCGCGCGCTCCCGCACAATTCGGCAGGGGGCCGTCCGGGCGTTTCTCCCGCGCGTCGGGCCGCGGGTACTTGACGAGCGCCCGGAGTCCCGCCCGTTGCACGGGGGCCCGGGCGGCGCCGCTCCCCCACGCCGCCGGAACCCGCCCCCCACCGCCCCAAGCGCCCCCGTCCCGGCGGCAGGTGACACGGCGTCGGGGCCGCGACAGGAAAACGAACGCATTTCCATCCACCGGGACCCCGGTTCCCGACCCCGTGCCCGCCAATTCGACGAACGACGGAAATACCCCTCTCCATCTCTCCCGAGAGATCGGACGGACTCGCGTTCTTGTCGTACTTCCGCAGAAATACGGCAACGCCCGGAAATACGCGCACCGGATTTCCGGGCACTGCACGGAACAAGAGCTTCTCTCAGAAGTCCACATAATCCGGGAAGTTCACTTCCCGGTGGCCGGTAAAGCCCACCTTCCGCCACGGAAGCCGACCCTGACCCTCCGTCACACCGGGGGGTCGGAGCCGGCCCGACGCTGACCGTCCGTCACCACGCGCGTCCCCCGTGCGTCACGGGCGAGGCCGGCGGGTCGCGGCGGGGCGGACCGGGAATCCGGCCGGACCCCGACCTCGCGCGACGGGCGCGCCCGCTCGCCGCGGCGCGGCCCGGGCCGCCTCCGCGACCGGAACGCCGCAGGCGGAGCGCACGCGCTCGACCGGTCGAACAGGTTGCGCACCGCGGGCCGGGCGCAGTGCACGGCCGAAAACATACGGCCACCGCCGGCTTCGGCGGCGGCGGACGGAACGGAGCGTGAGCGACGGCGCCCGCTCCGTGGCGCAGCGGCCCGCACCGAAGGGGGCCGGCCCGACCCACGAGGACACCCCGCGCGACGTGACCGGAGGACGCGGGAGGGGAGCGGTCCATCCGGAACAGGGCCGCACCACCGGACGGACCCGGGCCCGGCCTCCCGGGTCGCGGTGATCCGTGCGCGCGGCCCGGGGCACCGGCGGGCCGGACGCCCCCGTGCGCGGGCCGTGCGGGGTACCGGTGCGCGGCCGGAGCGCACCGGACGGCGCCGCGCGGACGGCACCCGCCGCGACGTCCCACGCGGCCGGCGGTTCCGGGCACGGCGAAGGCCCCGGTCCACGATGACGTGGACCGGGGCCTTTCGCACAAGTGGGCGATACTGGGTTCGAACCAGTGACCTCTTCGGTGTGAACGAAGCGCTCTCCCGCTGAGCTAATCGCCCGGGCGCAGGGAGAACATTACCCCATGTCAGGGGATGGCCTCGACCGGCGCGGACGGACCGCCGGGGGCGGGTGCCGGGGCGTCACTCCGCGATGTTCCAGGGCATCTCGAAGCCGAACTTCCAGACGTACACGGTGACGAGCACGGCCACGACCACCAGGCCGATCGTCGTCAGGATGATGTTGCGGCGGCGGACCCGGGGGTCGAGGGCGCGCTGGGTCGCCTCCGTGACCTTGCGTTTCGTCCAGCGGAGCACCAGCTGGGCCCAGACGAACTCGGTCGCCCAGATGGCCATGCCGCCGAAGATCACCAGCCAGCCGGGGCCGGGCAGGGGCAGCATGATCACGCCGGCGACGACCACCGCGAGCCCGACGACGAAAACGCCGACCTGCCAGCTCACGTGCAGCGCGCGGCGCGACCTGACGAATTCCGGCGCCCGCGAACCGAGCGCTCGCTCATTCTCCGCTTCGTCGTCCACCACGGCGACCTTGCCCGACTCGTCACTCCCCGTATTCATACGACCAAACCCTACCCGAGAGAATCCGGTCACCGGAATGGCCCTATCCGGCGAAGGCGCCCTCGGCCGGATGAGTTACATAAAGACACGCAAAACCCTCGAAGGGGTTTACAACGGCACCGTAGGTGGCATGTCGATTTCGCCGACGTGCGAATCCCCGAGCGCACACTGAGCGAAAGGCCCTGGCGCTTATGAACACCACGGTCAGCTGCGAGCTGCACCTGCGCCTCGTTGTGTCGAGCGAGTCCTCACTGCCTGTACCCGCAGGACTGCGGTATGACACGGCCGATCCCTACGCCGTGCACGCCACCTTCCACACCGGAGCCGAGGAAACCGTCGAGTGGGTGTTCGCCCGCGACCTCCTCGCCGAGGGCCTGCACCGGCCCACCGGTACCGGAGACGTCCGAGTCTGGCCGTCCCGGAGCCACGGCCAGGGCGTCGTCTGCATCGCCCTGAGCTCTCCGGAGGGCGAAGCCCTGCTCGAAGCCCCCGCGAGGGCCCTGGAATCCTTCCTGAAGCGAACGGACGCAGCCGTGCCCCCGGGCACGGAACACCGGCACTTCGACCTCGACACGGAGCTCTCGCACATCCTGGCCGAGAGCTGACGCGTCTCCACAGAGCCGCCCGGCGCCGTCCACTCGGGGAGACGGCTCGGGCCCACAACCGCATAGGGATGACACCGGCGCCGGCGTCGCGGAAGGTCCGCGGCACCGGCGCCGGTGCGTGTCCGGCGTCCCGGCGTCCGCGCGCGCCCGCCGGGACGCACTACCATCGGCCAGCATCGGACGGGCGCCCTCGCCCGGCCCCCAGGCCAGGGAGCGAATCGTGCTGATCACCCACGACACCCGGTGCGCGCTCGACACCGTGGTGGATCTGGTGAACACCGCACCGGAGGACGGGACCGCCGACGGGCTCGCGGACGTCCCGTCGCTCGCGGACTTCGTGCGCACGCACGCCATCAGCGACGTCGGGGTGCTGTCCGCGGACGATCTCGCCGCGGTGCTCCGGATCCGCGGCCGGTTCGCCGCGATCTTCGCGGCCGAGGCGCCGCGGGCCGCCGCCGCGCTCATCAACGAGCTGATCGCCGCCGCGGGCACCACCCCCCGGCTGACCGATCACGACGGCTACGACTGGCACGTGCACTACTTCGCGCCGGGGGCCTCGGTCGCCGACCACCTCGCCGCCGACTGCGGGATGGCCCTGGCCTTCTTCGTCGTCGCCGGGGAGCAGGACCGGCTGCGCCGCTGTGAGGCGCCGGACTGCCGGCGGGCCTTCGTGGACCTCTCCCGCAACCGCTCCCGCCGCTACTGCGACAGTCGCACCTGCGGCAACCGGCTCCACGTGGCCGCCTACCGGGCACGCCGCAAGGAGGCCACCGGCTGAGCCGTGGCCGGCCGGCCTCCGGGGGACGCCCGGTGCGCGACGGCGGGGATCGAGAGCGGGGACACCAGGCCGGGCGCCCTCCGGGGGGACCGGACCGACGGAGCCCTCGGCGGGTGACGCCAGGGGCTCCGTGTACAGCTCAGAGCAGCAGCAGGTCGTGCAGCGAAGCCATGAGGAGCAAGCAGCCGATCACTGTCAGGAAGATCATCAGCGGCGGCTGGGAGAGCGCGAAGAGACAACCTCGCCGCTCCTTGGACGGGGCGGCGGTGTCGCTCGGTGTTGTGTCCAGCATCTCGCGGGCGATGATGACGCAGGCGGCACTCCCTGCGCGATCAACACGCACGGAATATACGGGAGTTCGCTGGATCATGTGACGGGCGTGCCCGAACCTGAACGGTTCGGCGCGTTCCGTGCGCCGCGCGTGCGATCTTGTGGACGATCCCCCCCCCCGCGCGCCACGCCGCCCCGGCCCGCTCGCTCCGCTCGGACGCGCGGGGCGGAGCGTCCCGGGGCAGGCCCTCCGGCCGGAACGGGAGTCCATGCCGGCACCGCGTCACCGGCGGACCCGCCCGGCGCTCCGGGAGCCGACCTCACGAGCGTCGCGGGCGCACCGGCGCGTTCCGGCGGGGTACCGCCCTCCCACCCGGCCCCCGGCGGCCCGGCCCGCGCCCGCGGGCCGTCCGGGCGGGACGGCACCGCCGCACCCGCCCCGAGTCCGGCGAACGCCGGTCGGCGGCACCCCGGCCGGCGTCTGTCAGATGCCGTGCTTCTTCAGGATGGCCTCGATGTCGCTGAAGTCGTCGCCCGCTTCCCCGCCGCGCGGCGCGGCGGTGGGACGGGGCGCCTGCCCCAGCGTGGGCGCCGACGCCGCGGGAGCGACCGCGTCGCGCTCCGCGGCCGCCTTCGCCGCCTTGCGCTCCCTGCGGGTCCCGCCGCCCCGTCGCTCCACGGCTCGGGTGATCATGAACAGCAGCCAGGCGCCGCCCAGCACCACGAAGCCGGCCCAGGCGGTCGGGCTGAACGCGGTGTCGGCCACCCAGCCCACCGCGCCCGTCATGACCAGGCCGATCGGCACCAGGGAGTAGGCGGCGATCCGGGCGGCCGACAGGAAACGCTTGCGGTACGCCGTCACGGCCGCGATGCCGAGCCCGGCCACGGAAACGGCGGAACAGACGGTCTCGGCAATCATCCGGTCCTCCGGGCAGCGTCGGTCGAGCGGGCGGTTCGTCCCTTCCATCCTGCACCGACACCCGGCTCCGGGGCCACGCCCGGGGCCAACCTCAGGGAGATCTCGGGGGTGCCCTCCTCCCCGGGTGCCGGTCGGGCCGCCCGCTGCCGGAACCCACCGGTTCGTCCACTCCCCGCCCGGACTGGAAGACTGGCGACCATGAACGACTTCTCCCCCGCCTCCGCCGCCCCCGGCCAGGACCCCGTCGTGCTGGACGTGTGGTGCGAGCTGCAGTGCACCGACTGCCGTGACGCGCTCGCCGACCTCCGGGCCCTGCGGGCCCGCTTCGGCGACCGCCTGGAGGTGCGGCTGCGGCACTTCCCGCTGGAGAAGCACCGGCACGCCTTCGCCGCGGCGCAGGCGGCGGAGGAGGCCGCCGAGCAGGGCGGCGGCTGGGCCTACGTCGAGGCCGTGCTCGGCCGGGTGGCGGAGCTGGACCGCGGCGGCGAGCGCTTCCTGGTCGAGGTCGCCGGAGAACTCGGCCTGGACGCCGAGGAGTTCGACACGGCGCTGATCGACGGCCGGCACATCCTGATCGTCGACGCGGACCAGGCGGAGGGCAAGGCGATCGGCGTGACCGGTACGCCGACGTACGTCATCGGCGGTGAACGTCTGGACGGCGGAACGAGCCAGGACGGACTGCGCGAGCGTGTCGAGCGGATCGCGGAGCGGCTGCTCGCCGAGCAGGGCTGAGCCGGCCGCGGCGCCGGGCGGCAGGCCGGGAGCGGCAGGCCGCTCCCGGCCGCCTTCCCGGTCTCCGGGCCGGGGCCGTGCCGCCTGACGCGCTACAGCAGGTTCTTGTAGAGGTAGTACTCCGTCGTCCCGTAGCCGAGGGACGCGTAGAGCCGTTCGGCCGGGGCGTTGTCCGCGAAGACGTGCAGCGCGAGGCGCCGGCAGCCCGCCGCGCCCGCCTGCGCCTCGGCGAGCAGCATGAGCGTCCGGCCGTGGCCGTGGCCGCGCCGGCCGGCGCGGACGGCGACGTCGTAGACGAACGCGCGCCCGTCCCGGAGTCCGAGCCACAGCTCGCCGACCGGGACGCCGTCGTGTTCCAGGACGGTCAGCAGCGCGCCCGGGCTGTCCTGCCCCCGGGGCAGCGCTCTGCGGAAGTCGCGGTCCGACTTGGCGTGGGCCTCGGCCTCCGGCACCCCGCGCCGAATCCAGTCCTCGGCGTACTCCCGCCGCCCGGCGCGTTCCCAGGCCGCGTACTCGTCGGGGGTCATCGGCCGCGTGGCGGCGCCCGGCGGCAGCGTGGGCGCGTCCGCGCCGACGGCCTTCTCCATGCCGCGGCCGCGCAGGACGTAGCCGAGCGCACGGGTGAGGGCGAGGGCCCGGGGCGCGTCCCCCGGCACCGCGACCTCGATCTGCCGGCAGCCCCAGCCGCGCGCCACCTCCTCCGCGGCCAGGGCGGCCACGGTGCCGCGACCGCGGCCGCGGTCGGGCTCCTCGATGCGGAGGTCGCTGATCCTGGCGAAGTCCGGTCCGAGTTCGGCGCTCGTGGCGAGGCGCACCGCTCCGACCGGACGGCTGTTCACGCACACCTGGTAGCGGCGTGAACGCCTCCCGTCCTCGGCGAGCTGAAGCGGCTCGGTCGGCCGCAGGGTGGTGGTCATCACAAGAGTTCTACCCCGTGCGGCGCGCGGTCGGCCCTGCCCCCTCGTCATCGGGCCCCGCCGGCCGCGCAGGGTCAGGGGTCGAGGTCGTCGCCGGCCCGCTCCTCGAAGATCCGCATCGCCTTGGCGGTCACCGGCCCCGGCGCGCCCGGCAGTTCGCGTCCGTCGATCCGGTGCACGGCCTGCACGTCGCGCAGCGTGGAGGTCAGGAAGACCTCGTCGGCGCGGTCCAGGACGTCGACGGGCAGATCGGTCTCGCGGGCGCCGGTCCACTCCACGGTGAGGGCGCGGGTGATGCCGGCGAGGCAGCCGGAGGCTACGGGCGGGGTGTGGATCTCGCCGTCGAGGACGACGAAGACGTTCGATCCGGTGCCCTCGCAGAGCCGGCCCACGGTGTTCGCGAACAGCGCCTCGGACGCGCCGTGTTCCCGGGCGCGGGCCAGGGCGACGACGTTCTCGGCGTACGAGGTGGTCTTCAGGCCGGTCAGGGCGCCGCGTTCGTTGCGGGTCCAGGGCACGGTGACGACGGCAGTGGTGTCGGGACGCCGGTCGGAGGAGCCGAGCGCGACGACGAGGGTGGTGCCGCGGTCGCCGCGGTCCGAGCCGAGCGGGCCGTGGCCGCCGGTGTAGGTGATGCGCAGCCGGCCCAGCGGCATCGGGTTGGCGTCGAGGACGGCGGCGCAGGCCCGGCGGACCTCGTCGGCGTCGGGTTCGGGCAGGCCGAGACCGCGTGCGGAACGGGCCAGCCGGTCGAGGTGGCGGGTCAGCGCGAACGGGCGTCCGTGGACGGCCTTCACGGTCTCGAAGATGCCGTCACCCACGGTCAGTCCGTGGTCGAGGACGGAGACGCGGGCGGCGTCCATGTCCTGCAGCCCGCCGTCGAGCCAGAGCTTCACTGATCACCTCGCGGATGCGTGCCGGACCCGCCGTCCGGGGCGGTGCCGCCGCTCGGTGTGCGGCGGCCCCCGGACCGGGTCAGGGCGAGACGGCCCCGTCGGCCGCCTCGTACTCCCCCGACGCTACCGCGAGCAGCCGGGCCGCCTTCAGCTCGGTCTCCCGCCACTCCCCCTCGGGGTCGGAGCCCCAGGTGATCCCGGCGCCGGTGCCGAAGCGCAGGGCGCCGGCTGCGCGGTCGATCCAGAAGGTGCGGATGCCCACGGCCAGCTCGCCGGTGCCGCGGTCGGCGTCGACCCAGCCGATGCCTCCGCAGTAGGGTCCGCGCGGCACGGTCTCCAGGGCGTCGATGATCCGCAGGGCGCTGGACTTCGGCGCTCCGGTGACGGAGCCGGGCGGGAAGGCGGCGGCCAGGAGTCCGGGCCAGCCGGCGCCGGCGCGCAGGGTGCCGCGGACGCCGGACACCAGGTGCACGAGCCCCGGGTGCTTCTCGACGACGCAGAGGTCGGGCACCGTGACGCTGCCCGGTTCGCAGACCCGGCCGATGTCGTTGCGGACGAGGTCCACGATCATGACGTTCTCGGCGTAGTCCTTCTCCAGCAGGTCCGCCTCGGTGCGTCCGGTGCCCTTGATCGGTCCCGACTCGATCACGCGGCCGGTGCGGCGCAGGAAGAGTTCCGGCGAGGCGGTGGCCGTCTCGACGCCGTGGCCGGGGAGCCGGATCGTTCCGGCGTACGGAGCCGGGTTGCCGCGGGCCAGCAGGGCGGTCAGCGCGTCCACGTCGGCGCCGGGCTCGACGGGCGCGGAGAGGACCCGGCACAGGTTCGCCTGGTAGACCTCGCCGGCCGCGATGTGCTCGCGTATCCGCCGCACTCCGGCCGTGTACGCGGCGCGGTCGAGGGACGACGTCCAGTCGCCGGCCGCGGGTCCCCGCCACCGGCCGGGCACCGGGGCGGGCACCGGCTCCCGGCGTACGTCACGGAAGCGGGCGCAGGTCAGGCGCCCTTCGAAGTCGGCGGCGACGGCCCAGAATCCGGCCGATTCCAGGGCCGCGGGGTCGGCGGTGACGTCGAGGAGGCCGGTCGCGACGAGGTCGCCGAAACGGGCGAGCGGAGGGAGGTCGAGCACGTGGTCGAGTCTAGAGCGGGCGTCCTGAGGGTGCCCTGACCACGTCCTCGGCCGGACAGGGCGCAGCACGCTGCACAAACGCGTTTTTGTACTGGCCCCGGAATCCGCTAGAGTTCAACTCGTCGCCGGGCCGCGCAAGCGGAACGGAAACGACAAGCGGACGTAGCTCAGTTGGTAGAGCGCAACCTTGCCAAGGTTGAGGTCGCCAGTTCGAACCTGGTCGTCCGCTCGCAGGAACGCGGGGGATCTTCCCGAACCACCGCACTCCTGGTGGAGTGGCCGAGAGGCGAGGCAACGGCCTGCAAAGCCGTCTACACGGGTTCAAATCCCGTCTCCACCTCCAAGGACGATTAGCTCAGCGGGAGAGCGCTTCCCTGACACGGAAGAGGTCACTGGTTCAATCCCAGTATCGTCCACTGGTCCGCAAGGATCCCCGCGCGATTAGCTCAGCGGGAGAGCGCTTCCCTGACACGGAAGAGGTCACTGGTTCAATCCCAGTATCGCGCACGCAGCATCAGCGGGAGACGTGGCGCATCGCCGCGTGACCTGCGCGATTAGCTCAGCGGGAGAGCGCTTCCCTGACACGGAAGAGGTCACTGGTTCAATCCCAGTATCGCGCACCACCGAAAGCCCCCGGCCGTCTCGTACGGCCGGGGGCTTCGTCGTGTCCGGTCCCGCCGTGGCCCACCCGGCCACGGCGGGACCGGAGGGGCCGCTCCGGTGCGGAGCGGCCCCTCCGCACGGTCAGGACGAGAAGAGCATGTGCCCAAAGCTCTTGTGCCGGCGGTGACCGCCGTGACCGCCGTAGTGGCCGCCGCCGTGACCGCCGTGCTGCGGGGCTCCCCAGGCGGGCGCGGGCGCGGAGGGGTAGCCCTGCGGGACGCCCGGGGGCGGCGGGGCGGGCTGCGCCCACTGCGACTCCACCCGCGTCAGGGCCTCCAGCTCGCCGTAGTCGAGAAAAATCCCGCGGCAGCCGCTGCACTGCTCGATCTGCACACCGTTGCGGTTGTACGTGTGCATCGGCGCATGGCACTTCGGACACTGCATGCTCGGCTCAACTCCTCGCCGGTCGGTACTGCTTCCGTCAGGACAGACACTGCCCGGCGTCCGCCGGTTGCACCCGCGCCGGGAATCATCGGCCCGGCGCCCGGCACGTCACCCCGGCATGCGGTCGCACGCGTCGACGACGGCCTGCTGCACCTCGTCCAACGGACGCCGCGCCGCCGCGGACTTGGCGACGGCGAGCGCGGCGGTCTGCACGGTGAGGGCGCGGGCGGCGGTGTCGAGGGCGGGCCACGGGTCGCCCTGCGCGGGGACGGCGGGTCCGCCCGCACGCCGGTAGGCGGTCAGGAACCGCAGCCACTCGTCGGGCGGGAGCAGCCCGCACGCGTACCAGGCGGCCGGCCGGGCCAGGTCCCAGACGGGGGCGCCGACGCCCAGGTCGTCGACGTCGATGAGGACCCAGGGGCCGTCCGGCGCGGGATGCCGGACGAGCTGGCCGAGGTGCAGGTCGCCGTGGCAGAGCGTGGTGGCCCCCGGCATCGGGGCGTGCGAGCGCGCCCAGCCGGGCAGGCCGTCCCAGGCCCGGAGCACGGGCCCGGCGCCGGGGTGCGGGCCGGCCGCGCGCAGCCGGGCGATCGCGCGGGCGGCCTTGGCGGGGCCGCGCATGGGTGGCAGGCCGGCCGGGACCGGGGCCCGGTGCAGCCGGGCGAGGAGGGTCGCGGCGGCCTCCCAGGGGGCGGCCTGCGGAGTGTCGGGGTCGACGGGGCTGCCGTAGGGCCAGAGGGTCACCTGCCGGCCGAGCAGCTCGGTCGGCGCGGGCCGCCGCGGGGGCAGCAGGACGCCGGGCAGGCGTGCGGCGACACGGAGGCGGCGGCTCAGCGCCGCGGGGTCCGTGTCCGGGGCGTGGGCCTTCGCGACGGTGTCGCCGTGCCGCACGACGGTGGCGTCGTCGCGGTCCGCGAGCGCCGCGTCCGCGGTGGCGCAGGTGCAGTCCGCGGCCGGATGGGCGGCACGGCGCGC
Source organism: Streptomyces sp. NPDC048566 (assembly GCF_043199735.1). NCBI lineage: Bacteria > Bacillati > Actinomycetota > Actinomycetes > Kitasatosporales > Streptomycetaceae > Streptomyces > Streptomyces sp. NPDC048566. The sequence continues at coordinate 508,615 of NZ_JBICWL010000002.1, read as the reverse complement.
GCCCGCGGCGAGCGCCGACAGCAGGTCGTCTGCGGTCACGTATCCCCCTGGAACGGTGCGGCCCGCCGGGGTGGCCGGGGCCTGCGGCACCGCGGACGAGCCTACGCAGGCGGCCGGCGCGGCGGCGGAACGGCCCGGCCCCGGGCGGCCGTGCGCGGTGAGGGCCCGGGCCGGCGCCGGCGGTTCGCGGGGACGGGGGATGAGGAATGCCCGCGCAGCTCCCCAGCTGCGCGGGCATTCCTCGTGCCGTCCGCCGCACCCCCGTCCCCACGGGGTTTCATGGCCGGATGTCCCCGCCCGGACCGCTCTTCCGGGCCTGGGGCGCCGCTCAGCGCCCCAGCATCACGCCCACGGACGACGCCTGTGTGACCACTGCCTCCCAGCCGCCGAAGACGACCACGAGCAGGGCCGCCAGGGGAAGGACCATCGCCGTCGCCACCAGGGGGTGGCGACGGCCCCGGGGACGGGTGCCGGACGCCGCGCCGCGGGCTGCGCGCCCCTGCGTGCGGAACGCCGTCCGCGATGCCGTCCGGGACATGGTCCCTCTCCTGACCGAGTTTCTGTTGTGCTGGGCAGCGGCGGGCGCTTGACCTCGGGGGACGAGTGCTGCACCCGCCGCTTGACCTCCAATCTAGGGGCACGGCGCGGGCACGGCGTCATGCCCTCGTACCGATTGGCGGGCCTCCCGGAGGATGAGCGACGACCTGCGGACTACTCCCCTGGGTGGAGACGCGGCCCCGGGTCTCAGGGTCTTCCCCGAGGGGGCGCGATCCGCCCCTACAGCTCCGGACCGACCTCCCGGGGAACCGGCTGCTCCACCAGAGCGAGCACCCGGGTCGCCATGAAGCGGGCGGTCCGCACCACTGATCCACTTCGGGTGACTTCGCTCACTTCGACCACCCCGCGGCGCACCGCCGTCTCCACCCTGCGCCCCGCTCTGCTCGCCACCACCTCGTACGTACGCGTCGTGTCCCCGGCATCCACGACGATCTCCACGCGGTCACCCTTCACGGACTCAATCCCCCTTCTGTGACGGGTGGTTGGGATGAGGCGCTCCCCGAAGAGGTCCTGGGCGCACGCTCCCTGACCACCTCTCAAGTCTCCCACCCGGCACTGACAATCGATCGGGACGAGAGGGCGCGGCCTCTGCGCGCACCCGGCCGGGGAAACGTAAGCTGTGGCTCGTCAAACGGACCGGGCAGCGGGGATGGACATGGCGATGATGCGCCTGAGGCGCGAGGACCCGCGTGTCGTCGGCTCGTTCAGGCTTCACCGACGGCTCGGCGCGGGCGGGATGGGCGTGGTCTACCTCGGTTCCGACCGGCGCGGACAGCGGGTCGCCCTGAAGGTGATCCGGCCGGACCTGGCGGAGGATCAGGAGTTCCGTTCGCGGTTCGCCCGCGAGGTCTCGGCGGCACGCCGGATCAGGGGCGGCTGCACGGCGCGCCTCGTCGCCGCCGACCTGGAGGCCGACCGCCCGTGGTTCGCCACGCAGTACGTGCCCGGGCCGTCCCTGCACGACAAGGTCGCGGAGGAGGGGCCGCTGGCGGCCTCCGACGTCGCCGCCGTCGGTGCCGCGCTCTCCGAGGGGCTGGTGGCGGTGCACGAGGCGGGCGTCGTCCACCGCGACCTCAAGCCGTCGAACATCCTGCTGTCCCCGAAGGGGCCGCGGATCATCGACTTCGGCATCGCCTGGGCGACCGGCGCCAGCACGCTCACGCACGTCGGCACGGCCGTCGGCTCCCCCGGGTTCCTCGCCCCGGAGCAGGTGCGCGGCGCGGCCGTCACCCCGGCGACGGACGTGTTCGCGCTGGGCGCGACGCTGGCGTACGCGGCGACCCAGGACTCGCCGTTCGGGCAGGGCAGCTCCGAGGTGATGCTCTACCGCGTGGTGCACGAGGAGCCCCAGCTGCACGGCGTTCCGGACGCGCTCGCGCCGCTCGTCCGCGCCTGCCTGGCCAAGGACCCCGAGGAGCGGCCCAGCACGCTCCAGTTGTCGCTGCGGCTCAAGGAGATCGCGGCGCGCGAGGCGCAGGGCATGGCGGACGTCCGGCCGCCCACGCAGCGCGTCGACCCGGACCGGCCCTCGGGCCGTCTCGCCGAGAGCTACGCCGAGCAGCGCACCCAGCGGCGCCCGCAGGGCACTCCCCCGCCGCGCACCGGCGGGACGGGCGCCGGGGCACGGTCGGGCGCCCGGCCCGCGCCCTCCCGCACCGCCGGGCGGTCCGGCAGCAGGCCGGCGCCGCGCAGCGGCACCGGACGGCCCGGGCCGCGGACGACCGGCACCGGCCGGCGGCCCGCCAACCCGCGGCTGCTGCGCCAGCGGCTGTTCGTCTTCGTCGTGGTCACGCTGCTCGTCGCACTCGGGATCGCGGTCGCCCAGGGCTGCCAGGGACCGGCCCGCGGACTGGGCGGCGAGGACCGGCGCACGGACGTGCGCAGCGAGCAGCCGACGGGCGCCCCCGCGCCCTCGGCCGGCCCGGCGGCGGGCGCCGCCCGCGGCGGGACGCCGCCGGACGGCCGAGCATCGGTCCCGTCTGCGGACGGGTGAGCGCGGGTCCCGTGGGCGGCTCGGCTGCGGGGACGTCACATCCCGGGGCGGCCGGTGGCCACGGCGTAGAAGGCGACGGCCGCCGCCGCTCCGACGTTCAGCGAGTCGACACCGTGCGCCATGGGGATGCGGACCCACTCGTCGGCGGCCCTCAGAGCGCGGGCGGACAGTCCGTCGCCCTCGGCTCCGAGCATCAGCGCGACCCGCTCCATGCGGTGCGGGGCGGTCTCGTCGAGGGAGCGGGCCTTCTCGTCCGGGGTGAGGGCGAGCAGGGTGAACCCGGCGTCGCGGACGGTGTCCAGGCTCCTGGGCCAGGCGTCCAGCCGGGCGTAGGGGACGGAGAAGACCGCGCCCATCGAGACCTTCACCGAGCGGCGGTACAGGGGGTCCGCGCAGTCCGGGGAGAGCAGCACCGCGTCCATGCCGAGCGCGGCGGCGGAGCGGAAGATGGCACCGATGTTGGTGTGGTCGTTGACCGACTCCATGACGACGACCCGGCGCGCGGAGCGCAGCAGTTCGGCGGCGTCGGGCAGCGGCTTGCGCTGCATGGAGGCGAGGGCGCCCCGGTGCACGTGGTACCCGGTGACCCGCTCGGCCAGCTCGGGGCCGACCACGTAGACGGGGGCGGGCAGTTCGTCGATGACGTCCCGCATCACGTCGACCCACTTGGCCGACAGCAGCATGGAGCGCATCGCGTACCCGGCGTCCCCGGCACGCCGGATGACCTTCTCGCCCTCGGCGATGAACAGGCCCTCGGCGGGTTCGCGCCGGCGGCGCAGCTCGACGTCGGTGAGGTCCGTGTAGTCGCTCAGACGCGGGTCGTCGGGATCGTCGACGGTGATGAGATCGGCCACGGGGTGTACTGCCTGTCCTGGGTGTGGTGCCAACGGCTGGGAACGGGTCGGGGCGGGTCGCCCGTGGTCACGCGGAGGTCGTGGTCACGCGGAGGTTCCGGGGCCCGCGTTCACGACGTCGCCGATGACGATGACCGCGGGCGGGCGCACGTCCTCGGTGCGGACGGTCTCGGCGACCGTGCCGAGCGTGGCGTCGACGCGGCGCTGCGCGGCGGTGGTGCCCTCCTGGACGAGCGCCACCGGGGTGGCGGCCGGCCTGCCGTGCGCGACGAGGGTGTCGGCGATCATGCCGATCTTGTCGACGCCCATCAGCACGACGAGGGTGCCGCGGAGCCGGGCCAGAGCCGGCCAGTCGACGAGCGAGCGCGCGTCGTCCGGGGCGACGTGGCCGCTGACCACGGTGAACTCGTGGGCGACTCCCCGGTGGGTGACCGGGATGCCGGCCGCGCCCGGCACGGAGATCGAGCTGGAGATGCCCGGGACGATCGTGCAGGGGATGCCCGCCTCGGCGAGCGCCTGCGCCTCCTCCATGCCGCGGCCGAAGACGAAGGGGTCGCCGCCCTTGAGGCGGACGACGGCCTTGCCCTGCTTCGCGTGCTCGACGAGCGCGTTGTTGATGGCCTCCTGGGCCATGTACCGGCCGTAGGGGATCTTGGCCGCGTCGATCACCTCGACGTGCGGCGGAAGTTCGGCGAGCAGGTCCCGGGGGCCGAGCCGGTCCGCGATGACCACGTCGGCCTCGGCGAGCAGACGGCGTCCGCGCACGGTGATGAGGTCCGGGTCGCCGGGCCCGCCGCCGACCAGGGCGACACCCGCCGTACGCGTTCGGTAGTGGGGCGCGACGAGTGTGCCGTCGCGCAGGCCCTCGACGACGGCGTCCCGGATCGCGGCGGTGTGCCGCGGGTCGCGGCCCCTGGCGTCCGTGGTGAGGACGGCGACGGTCACGCCCTCGCTGTGGCCGGTGGCCGGGGTCCAGGCGGTCGCCCGGTCGGCGTCGTCGGCGCGGACGCACCAGACGCGGTGCCGCTCCCCCTCGGCCGACGCGGCGGCGTTGGCGTCCGGGTCGTCGGTGGCGATCAGCGCGTACCAGGCGTCGGCGAGGTCGCCTTCCTCGTACGGGCGCCGCGTCCAGTGGATCTCCCCGGCGTCCGCCATCGCCTCGACCGACGGGGTGGCGCCCGGGGACACGAGGTGGATGTCGGCGCCGGCCGCTATCAGGGCCGGGAGCCGTCGCTGGGCCACCTGGCCGCCGCCGAGGACGACGACACGGCGTCCGGCGAGACGGAGGCCCACGGGGTAGGCGGGATGTTCGGCCATGGAGGTACGGCTCCTCGTGCGGGCGGGCGGTGCGGTGGGCGCGCCGCGGCTTCGGAGCGGCCCTGACGTGGGGATCTTAGGCGTGCGTCCAGAGTACGGCGGAGCCGGGTGGGCGGGCGCTCGCCCGCCCGCCCCGGCCGCCGCCGGCGGACCTACTTCTCGGTCACGCCGGCCGAGTCGAACGTCGCCACCTCGTGCATGGCGCGGGCCGCGCTCTGCACCACCGGCAGGGCGAGCAGGGCCCCGGTTCCCTCGCCGAGGCGCAGGTCGAGGTCGATCAGCGGCCGCAGGCCCAGCTTGTTGAGGGCGGCGACGTGACCGGGCTCGGCGCTGCGGTGGCCGGCGATGCAGGCGGCCAGCACCTCGGGGGCGATCGCCCGGGCCACCAGGGCGGCGGCGCCGGCGCTCACGCCGTCCAGGATCACCGGTGTCCGCAGGGAGGCTCCGCCGAGCAGGAGCCCGACCATGGCCGCGTGCTCCAGGCCGCCGACGGCGGCGAGGACGCCGATGGGGTCGGCGGGGTCCGGTCCGTGCAGTTCGACGGCGCGGCGCACGACCTCGGTCTTGCGGGCGAGGGTCTCGTCGTTGATCCCGGTGCCGCGTCCGGTGACCTCGGCGGGGTCGGCCCCGGTGTAGACGGCGATCAGGGCGGCCGAGGCGGTCGTGTTGGCGATGCCCATCTCTCCGGTCAGCAGCGCCTTGTTGCCGGCGGCGACGAGGTCGCGGGCCGTCTCGATGCCCACCTCGACGGCCGCGACGACCTCCTCGCGGGTCATCGCCGGACCGGTCGTCATGTCGGCGGTGCCGGCCCGGACCTTGCGGGGCAGCAGTCCGGGGGTGGCCGGCAGGTCGGAGGCGACGCCCACGTCGATGACGCAGACCTCGGCGCCGACCTGGTTGGCGAAGGCGTTGCAGACCGCCCCGCCGCCGAGGAAGTTGGCCACCATCTGCCCGGTGACCTCCTGCGGCCACGGGGTGACGCCCTGCGCGTGCACGCCATGGTCCCCGGCGAAGATCGCGACGGCGGCCGGCTCCGGGATCGGCGGCGGGCACATCCGGGAGAGGCCGGAGAGCTGCGCGGAGATGATCTCCAGCATCCCGAGGGCCCCGGCGGGCTTGGTCATCCGCTTCTGGCGCTCCCACGCCTCGCCGAGCGCCTTGGCGTCCAGCGGGCGGATGTTGGAGACGGTCTCGGCGAGCAGGTCGTGCGGCTCCTCGCCGGGCAGGGCGCGCCGGCCGTAGGTCTCCTCGTGCACCACCCAGGACAGCGGCCGCCGCTTGGACCAGCCGGCCTGCATCAGCTCGGGCTCGTCGGGGAACTCGTCGACGTACCCGACGCACAGGTAGGCGACCACCTCCAGGTGGTCGGGGAGCCCGAGCGCGCGGACCATCTCGCGTTCGTCGAAGAAGCTGACCCAGCCGACGCCCAGGCCCTCGGCGCGGGCGGCGAGCCACAGGTTCTCGACCGCGAGGGCGGAGGAGTAGGGCGCCATCTGCGGCTGGGTGTGGCGGCCCAGGGTGTGGCGGCCGCCGCGGGTCGGGTCGGCGGTGACGACGATGTTCACCGGGGTGTCGAGGATGGCCTCGATCTTCAGTTCCTTGAACTGCTTGGCGCGGCCCTTGGGGAGCGACTTGGCGTAGGCCTCGCGCTGCCGCTGGGCGAGTTCGTGCATGCTGCGCCGGGTCTCGGCGGAGCGGATGACGACGAAGTCCCAGGGCTGGGAGTGCCCGACGGAGGGCGCGGTGTGCGCGGCCTCCAGGACCCGCAGCAGCACGTCGTGCGGGATGGGGTCGCCGCGGAAGCCGTTGCGGATGTCGCGGCGCTCGCGCATCACCCGCAGCACGGCCTCGCGTTCGGCGTCGTCGTAGCCGGGGGCCGCCGGGCCGCCGGGGCCGGCCTCCGCGGCCGTGTGCTCCTCCTGGCCGGCGCCCCGGGTGTCCAGGTCCTCCGCGCGCTGCGCGGCGACGGGCTCCGGTTCGGCGTCGGACGGCACGGGACCGGCCTCCGCCTCGCGCGGGGCGGGAACGGCCCCCTCGGCGGATCCGAGGTCCGGGGCCACGGGGCCGGCGGGCGGCTCCGGGGCCGGCGCGAGATGCGCGACGGGCTCGGGTCCGGGGTCCGCCGGCTGCGGTTCGGCGACCGGCTCGGCGGGCAGCGGCGGCGCCGTCATGGCGTGCGCCGGGGTCGGGGCGAGGTGCGCGGAGGCCGCCACCTGGCCCTCCACCGGAGCGAACCGGCCGACGGAGTCGTCCGCGGACGGCGCGGGCGAGGGGGCCGCGAGGGCTTCGGCGTCCCCGGCGGCGTCCGCCTGGTGCGGCTCGCCCGGCTCAGGGTGGACGGCATGCGCGGCGACGCCGACCGGCACGGAACCGGCGTCCGGGCCGTCCTCGGTGGTGAACACGGCCGCGGGGACCTCGTCCGCCGCGGGCGATGCCCCGTTCACGGTGGCGGCGGCCGGTCCCTCCGCGGGCTGCACGGCGCCCTGCGGGACGGCGTCGAGGCCGTCGACCGGGCGGCCGTGCGAGGCCCCGGCGGTGTGCGCGGCCAGGGCGGACAGCGCGGACCCGGACGGGTCGAAGCCGGGCTGGGCGTGGGTCTGCGGGGCGTCCGGACGGGGCGCTTCGGCGAGGTGCGGGGCGCTCGGGTCCGGGACGGAGGCGGCGGCCTGGTCCGGGACCGCGCCCTCCGGCGCGGCGGGTTCGGCGTACCGCGCCGCTTCGCCGGGCTCCTGGGGCGCCGCCGCGAGGGGAGCGTCGGGGGCCGGGTACGGCTCGTCGGCGGGCTCGGTGTCCGCGTGCGCCGGGAGATCCGGCGCGTGCACGTCCGGGCCGGGGTCGGCGAGGGCCGCCGGCTCGGCGTCCGGGGTGGCCGGAACGGCGTCCGGGGTGGCCGGAACGGCGTCCGGGGAGCCCAGGGTGGCGGGGGCGTCCGGGAACTGCGGGGCGTCGGAGACCGGCGGGCCGGACGGACCGTCCGCTGCGGGCACCGCCTCCGGGCCGGGCTCGCCGGCGGCGGGCGGCTCGACGTCCTGGAGGTCGAGGGACGCCTCGGCGGACGGGGCGGACGGGGCGGCCGGCGGGGTCGCGTCGTCCGGGGCCGCGCCGTGGCCGGGAGCGTGCGCGTGCCCGGTCTCCTGGGCCGCGCCGGCCGGGTCGGGCGCCGCGGGGTCCGGACCGGGCCCGGCGGCGGCCTGCGGGACGACCGGCTCCGCGGCCACGGCCTCCGGCCCGGCCTGCGGAGCGCCCCAGGGCACGGCACCCTGCGGCGCGGTGTCGCCGGCCGCGGCGGTGTCGAGGTACTCGGGTCCCGCGGTCACCGGGCCGGCGTGCCGCGCCGGGGCGACCGGCGCGGCCACGGAGCCGGGCCGGGCGCCCGCGGGTCCGCGGTCGGCCAGCGACCGCACCGGGCTGGAGGAGCCGTCCGGCGTCGGCGGGCCGAGGTGCAGCGGGCGGCGGGGCGGAACGGGCTGCTGAGGGGGTGCCGGTGCCACGGTGCGGACGGCACCGAGGTCGACGGAGCCGGTGTCGCGGCCGGCCGCCTCGTGCGGGCCGGGCTCGTGGGCGAAGGGCATGGGCGCCGGCGGCGGCACCTCGTTGCCCCAGGCGCCCTGGGCGCCGGGGGCGCCCGGGAGCAGCAGGAGGTCGTCGTCCTCCGCGGAGCCCGCGGAGGGGTCGAGGTAGGCGTACGCACCCGGCGCGGCGACGCCCGGCTGCTCCACCATGCCTGCGCCCTCCGGCATTCCCTCGCCCGGGACCTGGCCGGTGTCGGTCATGCGTACCCCTCGCCCATCGGTTAGTGCTTCCTAGTCCAGCTCGCCCGGAACGGCGCACCGACCGCCCCGCAGTGAAGAACGAGCGTGCGTGCCCAGCGGCACGAACGACCGGCCGAGAAAGACGACAAAGCCATCGACTGGCATTGTCCCGGCCGTCCCGCTCTCGCGACAGCGTGATCCGCGAGCATGCGCTGTGGACTGCGCCACGTTGCGCGTCCTCCGGTTCTGCCGTACCACACACGCCTCAAAACGGGCGGGTTTTCCGGACATTGGCCTACGAAAGGCCGACCCCTCGGGAGCGGTACAACGATCGGCCAGCCTACCGCGCGCAGTACGACAACAGGATCACGGGGCGCGATCGGGCAGACGGCCGCTGAGCAGGAACGCGACGCTCCGCTCCTTCTCCGTCCAGGCCCTCGTGTCGAGTTCGACGGACTGGATGAGGGCGCACTCGACGTCGTAGCCGTGTTCGGTCAGGTCGCGGCCGACGAGTTCGGCGGCGTCGCGGGTGGCGGCGTGCGTGACGATGCGCTGCGGGCGGCGGTCGGCGACGGCGGAGACGACCGCCGCTCCCCCGGCGCCCACGCGCACGACGTCGGGTTCGGGCAGGTCCTCCAGGGCGTGCGGCGCGTTCCCGCGCACGATCTGCATCTGCACCCCGAAGCGGCGGGCGGCGTGCTCGGTGCGGGCGCAGGCGCCGGGGCTGCGGTCGACCGCGATGACGGCGGCGCCGGTGCGGGCGGCCTCGGTGGCGAAGGCGCCGCTGCCGCAGCCGATGTCCCAGACGAGGTCGCCGACCCGCGGCCCGAGGCGGGCGAGTTGGGCCGAGCGCAGCAGTTCCGTCTCGCCCTCGCCGAGCGCGCCGCCGTACGCCTGGGCGGGCAGCGCCCAGCCGCGCGGCCCGGCGCCGGGCTCGCCGCCGGCGATCCAGCCCCCTTCGGCGGTGGCCGTGGCGCCGCCGATGACGATCACCACGTTGGGGTCGCGCCAGCTGTGGTCGGCCGCCTTGTCCGAGGTCAGCATGGTGACCCGCTCGTCCGGTGTGCCGAGTTCCTCGCAGATGACGAAGGTGCGGTGCACCCCGTCGAGCAGCAGTCCGAGTTCCGCGGGGCCCGCTCCGGGCGAGGTGAGGACGGCGACCTTGGTATGGGCGCGGCACACGTTCACCGCGCGGCGCAGCGTGCGCCCGTGGGCGACGACCACCTGGGCGTCGTCCCAGGGCATTCCGGCGCGGGCGAAGGCGGCGGCCACGGCGGAGACGGCGGGGACGACCTCGACCTCCAGGCCGAACTCCGGCGCGCGCAGGGTGCGGACGACGCCGAAGAACCCCGGGTCTCCGTCGGCGAGGACGACGGCGGTCCCGCGGTGGCCGGCGATGCGCCGGGCGGCGAGCCCGACACTGCCGAGCCGGACGCGTTCCGCGCTGCGGGGCACCTCGGGGAGCCCGAGATGGTGCGGCGCGCCCGCGACGAGTGTGGCGGCGCCGAGGGCGGAGCGTGCCGCCGCGGTGAGCGGTGAGCCGTCCCAGCCGATCACCGTGACCCGGTCGGCCATCGTCGTCAGTCTCCAGAGGGTCGTCGCGGGTCGTCGGGTCCGGCCCGAGCGGGCTCCGTGAGGGTACCTGGTGCGTCCGGACCGCGCCGAGCCGGTGCGGCGGAGAGACGCGCCCGGTCCCGCGGTCCGGTGGTCCTCTGCCCGCCGGGGTCAGTTCCAGTCGGCGTACGAGGTGTATCCGGCGGCGTCGGCCCGGTGGTCGCCGGTGTCCTCCAGGTCCTCGGGCAGCAGGCTCCACACGATGAAGTCGGTGCGCAGGTCGGTCCAGCCGCCGTCGTCGGTCCGGGTGCGCGCTATGCAGGCGTTGCGCAGGACGCCCTCGCTGATGCAGCCGATCTTCTGGGCCACCTGCTGGGAGGCGGTGTTGTCGGCGGCCGTGCGCAGTTCGAGGCGCTCGAACTTCTGGTCGTGGAAGAGCCACCGGGCGGTGGCGAGCGCGGCCTCGCAGGCGTACCCCTCGCCGCGCGCCCAGGGGGCGATGATGTACGACAGCTCGGTGGAGCGGACCCGCCAGTTCGTCTTGCCCAGCTGGACGACGCCCACCAGCCGCTGGGTGAGGAACTCGGTGACGGCGAGGTCGAGTCCGCGTCCCGCGGCGCGTTCCGTGGGCGCGTAGTCGGTGACCCAGTCGCGGGCGCCGTCCTCGGTGAACGGCTGCGGGATGGAGGTCCAGGCGGCCACCATCTCGTCGTTCATCATCTCGGCCAGCGGAGCGACGTCGTCCTCGTCGAGCGCACGCAGGACCAACCGCTCCGTGCTGATGGAGATGTCGGGGAAGGTGCTCGTCATGCGACGCTCCGTAACCGTCGGGGACTTCGGACCTGATGAACCGCCAGGTCCGCTGAACTGCCCAGCATGCAGCATGAAACCACCGAACCGCACAACGGGGTCCACTCCCGGTGATGGAGTGGACCCCGTACGGTGACCGGCCGCGCGCGAGGGCCCCGGGGGCTTCCCGTCACCCCCGGTGGATCAGCGCGCGGCGTCGGACCCGGCGCATCGCACGGCGGAGGGCCGTCCGCGTACCGGGTCCTTACGGGCGGTCCGGCAACGCGGCGGGGTGCCGTGGCCGTCGTCGTGCGCCCGCCGGGGATCGACGGGACGGTCCTTGGGCGGTCGGCCGAACGTCCGGCGCCCGCCTACGAGAAGGAGGGGACGACGGAGCCGGCGTACTTGTCCTCGATGAACTTCGCGACCTCGGGCGAGGTGAGGAGCTTCGCGAGCTTCTTCACGCGCGGGTCGTTCTCGTTGCCCTTCTCCACGGCGAGGAAGTTGCCGTAGGGGTTCTTCTTCGCGGACTCCAGGACGAGGGCGTCGGCGGCGGGCTTCAGGCCGGCGGAGATGGCGTAGTTGCCGTTGATCACCGCGGCGTCCACGTCGTCCAGGGCACGGGGGGTCAGCCCTGCCTCGACCTCCTTGAACCGCAGCTTCCTCGGGTTCCGGGAGATGTCCTGCGGGGTCGCCTCGGTGCCGGTGCCGTCCTTGAGGGTGATCAGGCCCTTGGAGGCGAGCAGTTGCAGGGCGCGCGCCTCGTTCACCGCGTCGTTCGGGACGGCGACGGTCGCGCCGCTCTTGAGGGCGTCGGCGCTCTCCACCTTGTGGGAGTAGAGGCCCAGCGGCTCCAGGTGCACCGTGACGACGGGCACGATGTGGGTGCCGCGCTTCTTGTTGAAGTCGTCGAGGTAGGGCTGGTTCTGGAAGTAGTTGGCGTCCACCGAGCCGTCCTCGGTCGCCGTGTTCGGCACGATGTAGTCCTGGAACTCCTTGACCTCCAGGTCCAGGCCCGCCTTCTTCGCCAGGTTCTTCTTGACGAAGTCCAGGATCTCGGCGTGCGGGACGGGGCTGGCGGCCACGACGAGCGGGCCGCCGGTGCCGGCGGAGGAGGACGCGGAGTCCTTGCCGGAGCCGCAGGCGGAGAGCCCGAGGGTGAGGGCTCCGGCGGCGAGGACTGCGGTGGTGATCTTGACGGTGTTACGCACGAAAAGTGCCTTTCCTCAGGGGTGGTACCGCCCCGTCACGAGGTGAGCGGGGACATTCGGGGGGGTGGGTGCGCGCGGCCGGGGCGGGCCGGACGGCGGTCAGGCGGTCTCGCCCGGGCCGGCGGCGGTCTCGCGGGACCTCGGCAGCCGCAGGCGCAGCCTCGGGGCGGCGCCCGTGTGGCCGCCCCGCCGGTGCAGTCCGCGGGCCGCGCGGTCGCCGGCGAACTGGATGACGGAGATGACGACGGCGAGGATCGCCACCGTGATCCACATCATTCCGGTCTCGAAGCGCTGGTAGCCGTAGCGGATCGCGATGTCCCCGAGGCCGCCGGCGCCGACCGTGCCGGCCATCGCGGAGTAGCCGATGAGGGCGACGACGGTGGTGGTCGCCGAGGAGATCAGCGAGGGCAGCGCCTCCGGGACGAGGACCTTGCGCACCACGGTCCAGGTGGTGCCGCCCATCGCCTGGACCGCCTCGACGAGTCCGCCGTCGACCTCGCGGACCGCCGTCTCGACCAGGCGCGCGAAGAACGGGACGGCGCCGACGGCGAGCGGCACGATGGCCGCCTCCCGGCCGATGGTCGTCCCGGTGATCGTGCGGGTGAAGCCCATCAGCGCCACCATGAGGATGATGAACGGCAGGGAGCGGGCGACGTTCACGATCTGCCCGGCGGTCTTGTTCACGACCACGTTCTGCAGCAGCCCCCCGCGGTCGGTGAGGACGAGCAGGACGCCGAGCGGCAGTCCGCCGGCGATGGCGATGAGCGTGGACCAGCCCACCATGTAGAGCGTGTCCCAGCACGCCTGGGACAGCAGGGGCTGCATCTCGGTCCAGGTCACTTGGCACCTTCCTTCACCGGCGCGGGCCGCGCCGGCTGTTCGACGACGTCGACGCGCAGTCCCCGCTCGCGCAGGAAGCCGACGGGCACGACGTTCTCCTCGTACGCCCCGGGCAGTTCGATGCGCATCCGTCCGACCTGACGACCGCCGACGGTGTCCATCGCGGCGCCGAGGATCGAGATGTCGATGTCGTAGGTGCGCGAGAGCTGCGAGATGACCGGCCGGCCGGCGGCCTCCCCGACGAAGGTGACGTCGACGACCGTGCGGTCCTCGCCGCCGGCCCGTCCGCCGACCGGGAAGAGGGCGGAGGCCAGCTGCGAGCCGGGGGCGGCGAGGAGTTCGCCGACCGTGCCGGACTCCACGACCCGGCCCCCCTCCATCAGGGCGGCGGAGTCGCACACCGACTTGACGACGTCCATCTCGTGGGTGATGAGCAGGACGGTCAGGCCCAGGTCCCGGTTCAGGTCGCGCAGCAGGCCGAGGATGGAACGGGTGGTCTCGGGGTCGAGGGCGCTGGTCGCCTCGTCGGAGAGCAGCACCTCGGGGTCGCCGGCGAGGGCGCGGGCGATGCCGACCCGCTGCTTCTGTCCGCCGGACAGTTGCGCGGGGTAGGACCCGGCCTTGTCGGACAGGCCGACCAGGTCCAGCAGTTCGAGCGCCTTGGCGGACCGCTGCCGGCCCGAGACGCCGAGGATCTCCAGCGGAAGCTCGACGTTGTCCTGCACCGTCCGCGAGGAGAGCAGGTTGAAGTGCTGGAAGACCATGCCGATCCGGCTGCGGGCCCGGCGCAGTTCGCGGCCCGCGCGGGGGCCGCGTCCGGCGAGGGCGGTGAGGTCGCGGCCGGCGACGGTGACCGTGCCGGCGGTGGGGCGCTCCAGGAGGTTGACGCAGCGGATGAGGGAGGACTTGCCGGCGCCGGACTGGCCGATGACGCCGAACACCTCGCCTTCGCGGACATGCAGATCGACGCCGTCGAGGGCGGTCACTTCACGGCCGCGGGAGCGGTAGACCTTGGTCAGGCCCGTTGTCGTGATCACTGGGTGTTTCCGTCACTGTCGAGTGCGGGCGTGCGGGTACGCCGGGGCACGGGTGCATGCGGGAGGGAACGCGGCACGGTTCCCGCGCCGGCGGACCGCCGGGGGGGGGAGGGTGTGTGCGTGGGGCAGCGCGGTCGCGTAGCGGGTACGGACACAGGGGGCTGCGATCCCGCTTCGGGGCGCGGGATCAGATGGTGGTGCGGGGGCCCTCTAGAAGGCGCACATTCGACACATACAGCGAGCACCGGGCGTCATGGTCGCCTCGGTCGCCAGGATGCGGCTGCTCGTCGTGGTCATGAAAGGAAGTAAAGCAGACGTGGGGAGGGGTCCCGTCCGCCGTGTCCGCTATGCGGACACTGTGGGGTGCCGTCGGGTCGGGGCGCGGCGCCCGGCACCGGCCGCGTCCGGCCGGTGCGGACGGGGCGGAGAGGGCGGCGGCCCGGGTGCCGGCGTCCGCGTGCGGGCCCGGTGCGGTGTGGTCAACGCCACGCCCGCCCCCGCCCGGCCGGCCGGGCGGGGGCGGGCACGCCGGGCCGTTTGGACCGTAATAGGGTCGCGGCATGCTTGATGCCCTGACGGTCGCGACGGCCGTCGCCGCGCTCGCGCTCGCCGCCTGGTGCGGCTGGGCCGCCTACCGCGACCAGCCGACGAAGGACTGGCACTTCATCGGTATGGCCGTGGTGTCCCTGCTGGCCGCGGTCCAACTGGTGGTCGGCGTGGTCCAACTGGCGCGCGGCGAGAAGCCGGACCAGGGCACGACGATCTTCGTGGCGTATCTGCTCGGCGCCTTCGCGTGCGTGCCCGCCGTGGGATTCATGTCGCTGGCGGAGCGCACCCGGTGGGGTTCGGTGACGGTGGCGGCGGGCGGCGTCGTCCTGGCCGTGCTCGAAGTACGGCTCCACGACATCTGGGGAGGCTGAGATGACGGCCACGGAGGAGAACGCGAGCATGCCTCACGACGAGCGGAACGGATCGGACGGGCCTGCCCCCGCGGCGCCGCAGGAGCCGGCCTCCGGCGGACGCACCCGGCTCATCCGCGGGCCGGGCATGCTGCTGGTCTGGCTGTACGGCGTGATGGTGGTGGGCGCTCTCTCGCGCTCGGCCGTGCAGATCTCCACGGAGTTCGGCAAGGCGCCGCTCGCCTACTCGCTCTCCGCGGTCGCCGGCGTCGTCTACGGCTTCATCACGTACTCGCTCGTGCGCGGCGGGGAGAAGGCGCGCCGGGCGGCGCTGGTGTGCTGCGCCGCCGAACTCGCCGGGGTGCTGGTGGTGGGGACCTGGACCCTGGTGGAGCCGTCCGCCTTCCCCGACGCCACCGTGTGGTCCGACTACGGTATGGGCTACCTCTTCATCCCGGTCCTGCTGCCGCTGTCGGCGATGTACTGGCTGCGCAGGGCGCGCGCCACGGCCGGCTGAGGCGGCCCACCGCCGGGTCCGGGTCGGGCCGCGGGGGTGCGGCTCCCACCCGGGGGCGGGAGCCGTCCGGTGTCCTCAGGCGCTGGTGGCGTACGCCGCGCTGTCGGCTCCCTTGGCGAGGGTCACCAGCGTCAGCCGGTCGTCGACCTGCTCCCGGGAGACGGGCGCGTAGCCGTGCCGGCGGTACAGGCGCAGGTTGTGCTCGCTGCGGTGGCCGGTGAACAGCTGGAAGGACGTGGCGGCACCGTCGGCGGCCAGGCGGGCCTCGATCGCGGCGAGCAGCCGTCCGCCGAGGCCGTGCCGGCGCAGGCGCGGGTGCACGATGAGCTTGCCGATCCGCGCCGTCCCGGCGGCGTCGACGCTGCCGCGCACGGAGGCCACCACCTCCTCGCCGAGCCGGGCCACCAGGACCGTGCCGTCCGCGAGTTCGGCCTTCAGGGAGTCGAGCGACTGGGTGAGCGGCTCCATGCCGTAGTCGCCGTACAGCTCGGCCTCGGACTGATAGCAGAGGTACTGCAGCTTCAGGATCTGTTCCGCGTCCTGCTCGGTCGCCGCCGAGATGGTCACGCTCATGCCCATGTGTGCATGCCTCCCGCTCACCTGTTCATCCGGTTGTCCCCCACTCCTATCCCCGTCCTCTCCGGGCCGCAACCTCCGCGGCGAGCAATCGCCGCAGACATCCCAGGCATCGGGAACGTTCCGGGCCGAGACTGCCCTGTGAGATACCCAACTCGCCCGCGATCTCCCGGTACGTGAGGTCTTCCGGGGCGAGCAGCGCGGCCATCAGCCCCCGGCAGCGGCGCGGAAGCCGGCGCACGGCCTCGTGCAGCCGACGGCGCCGCTCGGCGCTCATCGCCTGCTGCTCGGGGCCGGGGCACCGCTCGTCCGCGGGCTCGACCGCGTACGGCTGCTCGATGTGCGCGGCGCGACGGCTGCGGCGGGCCTCGGAACGCACCGTGCGGCGCAGCCAGCCCGGCGGGTCGGCGGGCGGACCGGTGGTGTCCAGGCGCTCCAGGAGGCGCAGCCAGACGGCCTGTTCGAGGTCGCTCTGCTCGGTGCCGGAGGCGTGGGCCTCGGCCGAAGCCTCGGCGGCGAGCAGCGGCCGGAGCGCGGAAACCATCTCGTGGATCATGTGCGGCACGACGCGGCCGCCCCGGCGCGAGGTTGCCGGGACGGCCGGTTGTCACCCCATCCGGGGTGCGGGGCGCGCCGGTTGACGGTCCGGGCGGCGGTTCAGCGGGCGAGGAAGTCGGCGCGGGCGAGCAGGGCGGTGTCGGCGTTGTCGGAGAAGACGCCGTCGATGCCGGTGGCGAAGTAGGTCCGGAAGGCGCCGAAGGCGTCCCCGTAGCCCGTGGGGTCGGTGCCCTTGCGGAAGTCCGCCGGCAGGAAGGGGTTCTCGTTGCGCAGGGTGTACGGGTGCAGGATCAGGCCCGCGTGGTGCGCGTCGGCGACGAGCGTGGTCGGCTCGGTCAGCCTGCCGTCCGCGTCCTTGGGGATGATCAGGTCGAGCGTGGGGCCGATGCCCTGGGCGAACGAGGCGATCCAGCGCAGTCCCGCGGGCGTGATCAGGTCGGCCACGGTGCGCGGGTCGCCCGTGGAGACGAAGTCCCACGGGCGGGTGCCCGCACCCGAGAGCAGCACGGCGAGCGGGTTGCCGA
Organism: Streptomyces sp. NPDC048566; assembly: GCF_043199735.1. Taxonomy (NCBI): domain Bacteria; kingdom Bacillati; phylum Actinomycetota; class Actinomycetes; order Kitasatosporales; family Streptomycetaceae; genus Streptomyces; species Streptomyces sp. NPDC048566. The sequence goes on along the minus strand of NZ_JBICWL010000002.1, from coordinate 491,636 downwards.
CCAGCTTGTCCAGCCGCTGGATGCTGCTCGGCTCGAAGGACTGGAGGATGACCGGCGAGTCCTTGCGGTCCTTGCCGTGCTTGCGCAGCAGCCGGGCCACGCGCTCCTCCAGGCCGAGGCCGAGCGCCCGGAAGTAGGTGGGGTGCTTGGTCTCGGGATAGATCCAGACCTGCTTGCCGCGCTTGCGCGTCTGCTCGTCCTGCCAGCGGAGCACCTCCTCGAAGGTGGGGATCTCCCAGCGCCGGTCGTAGAGGGTGTTGTGCGGGCGGTTGGCGGGGATGCGTTCGACGGCCCGCAGGGTCTTCAGCTCCGCGAGCGTGAAGTCCTCGGTGAACCAGCCGGTGGTGGAGACGCCGTCGAGCACCTTGGTGGTCCTGCGGCCGGCGAACTCGGGGTGCGCGGCGACGTCGGTGGTCCCCCCGATCTCCGGCTCGTGGCGGCAGACGAGATGGCCGTCCCGGGTCGGGACGAGGTCGCCGGCCTCGATGACGTCGGCGCCGAGGTCGAGGGCGAGCTGGTAGGAGCCGAAGGTGTGCTCCGGACGGTACCCGCTGGCGCCCCGGTGGCCGATGATCGTCGGCTTCGGCAGGCTCCGGTACCCGCCGCCGTGCCGGTCGCCGGCCCGCGCCGTGCCCGGCAGTCCGAGGACGGCCCCGCCCGCGCCGAGCACCGCGGCCCCGAGCAGCGCCCGCCGCGCCGTCGCCCGCTCCCCGCCCTGCGCCTCCGGGCCGTTCGCCTCCTGCGTTGCCATGCGTGGTCCTCCCGCCGTAGGTGCCCTGCCTGTCGCAGCGGGTCGATCGTAGGTGCCCCCGTGTGACGGGAGGGAGACCTGCGGCGGAACAGTCGGTGCTCCGGCGGGTCGCCGGACGCGGACGCTGACGGTTCGTCGGCTTCGGGACTCCGGGCGGGGGTACCCGGACGGTGGAGGCGAGCGGGCGGCGGACCGTGGCGGGGTCACCCGTTCGCCGGTGCGGCGCGCGATGTCCGTCACATCGTTTCGCCCCGATGTCGGCGGCCCGCGGGCACGCCACCGCAGGTGAACGTGCGTCACCAGTGCGTATCGGCCCGGTGAACCCGATGTGCAATCACCCGGGAACCGCGAGTATCGTCCTCACCTGCACAGACTCCATACCGATCCCTTGACACCGGAGGGCAGCCCGTTGTCCCGCTTCGCGCTCATCAAGGCAGCGCTCGGACCGATCATGCGCCTGATGTTCCGTCCTCGGGTGGAGGGCGTGGAGCACATTCCGGGCGACGGTCCGGTGATCCTGGCCGGCAACCACCTCACGTTCATCGACTCGATGATCCTCCCCCTGGTCTGCGACCGGCAGGTGCTGTTCATCGGCAAGGACGAGTACGTCACCGGCAAGGGCTTCAAGGGCCGGCTCATGGCGTGGTTCTTCACCGGCGTCGGCATGATCCCGGTGGACCGGGACGGCGCCAACGGCGGTGTCGCCGCGCTGATGACCGGCCGCCGCATCCTGGAGGAGGGCAGGGTCTTCGGCATCTACCCCGAGGGCACCCGCTCCCCCGACGGCCGCCTCTACCGCGGCCGTACCGGCATCGCCCGGCTGACCCTGATGACCGGGGCCCCGGTCGTCCCCTTCGCGATGATCGGCACGGACAAGCTCCAGCCGGGCGGCGCGGGCATCCCGCGGCCGGGCAGGGTCACCGTCCGCTTCGGTCCCGCGATGGAGTTCTCCCGCTACGAGGGCATGGACCGCGACCGCTACGTGCTGCGCGCCGTGACCGACTCGGTGATGACCGAGGTCATGCGGCTGTCCGGCCAGGAGTACGTGGACATGTACGCCACCAAGGCGAAGGCGGCCTAGCCGGGCGACCGGCCCGCCCGCACGCCGCGGACACGGGGTGGGCCCGACCGGTGGGAGCCGGCCGGGCCCACCCCGTTACCGTGTCGCCGGCGTGCGGGGGACGCGGTCCCGGAGCGACCGCGGACCGGCCGGCCGCCGCGCCGGGTGCGCCCTCCGCGCATCCGCCGCCGGGCAGCGCCGGGCGGGCCGGCCGTCCCGTCACGTCTCCAGCCGCTGTCCGCGCAGCAGGAACCAGGCCGCCACCGCGGTGGCGAGCAGGACGACGGCTCCCGCGCCGGACGCGAGCGCCAGCCCGTCCACGAAGGACTGGCGGGCCGCGCCGAGCATCGCCTCGGCGGTCGGGGCGGGCAGGTTCCCCGCCGCCTCGACCGCCCCGCCCAGGGATTCGCGCGCCGCCGCGGGGGTGCCCGCCGGGCCGGTGAAGCCGGCGTAGACGCCGGTCACGACGGAGCCGAGGAGCGCGATGCCGAGGGCCGCGCCGAGTTCGTACGCCGTCTCGGAGACGGCGGACGCGGCGCCCGCCTGGTCCTTGGGGACCGCGGACAGGATGACGTCGGCGGTCACCGTGAAGGAGAAGCCGGCGCCGACACCGACGACGAGCAGCGCGGCGCCGAGCACCGGGTACCCCGTCGTGGTGCCGAGCAGGGTGAGCGTGCCGAGCGCGAGGCCCACCGCGGCGAGACCGCCGGAGACCACGGCGCGGACGGAGAACCGGCGGGCGTACCGGCCGGCCACCAGACCGGCGGCCACGGCGCCCGCGGCGGCGGGGATCTCCGCCAGCCCGGCCTCGAACGGTCCCCGCCCCTGCACGAGTTGCAGGTACTGGGAGAGGAAGAACACCAGGCCGGACAGGCCGAGGACGGTGAACAGGTCGGCGAGCACGGCGCCGGAGAAGCCCCGGTTGCGGAAGAGGCGGACGTCCAGCAGCGGTGCGGGAAGCGTCAGCTGGCGCCGGACGAACCAGACGAGCGCGGACACGCCGAGCAGACCGGTGGCGAGGCCCGTGCCGCTCGGGCCGTGCGCGGCGGCCTCCTTGACCGCGTACACCACACCGATCACGCCGACCAGGGACAGCGTCACGCTGAGCAGGTCCCAGGGCCCGTGCCCGGCACTCCTCGACTCGGGCAGCAGCCGCACGCCGACGAGCACCAGGACCACCATCACCGGCAGGTTGATGAGGAAGACCGATCCCCACCAGAAGTGTTCGAGCAGGAAGCCGCCGACCACGGGGCCGACGGCGGTGCCGGCGGAGGCCGTCGCGCCCCAGATGCCGATGGCGAGGCTGCGCTCGCGCGGGTCGTGGAAGATGTTGCGGATCAGGGCGAGCGTCGCGGGCATCAGCGTCGCGCCCGCGACGCCGAGCAGCGCCCGGGCCACGATCATCATCTCCGGTGTCGTGGCGTAGGCGTTGAGCACGGATATCAGGCCGAACGCCGTGGCCCCGAGGAGCAGCAGCTTCTTGCGGCCGATGCGGTCGCCGAGGCTGCCCATGGAGACGAGCAGACCGGCGATGACGAAGGAGTAGACGTCCCCGATCCACAGCAGCTGCGTGCCCGAGGGCTTCAGGTCCTCACTGATGTACGGGGTCGCGAGGCCGAGGACGGTCGCGTCGACGGCCACCAGCAGCACGGCGAGGACGAGGACGCAGAGCGCGAGCCAGCGGCCCGGGCGCTTCTCCGTCTCCGCCGCGACGGCCGGCCGCAGGGTGCTGGTCATGGTTCCTCTCTCCGGAGCGCGCCGCCGAGCAGCAGCTCGACGATCATGTGGTGGAAGTCGTTGGCGGCGATGCGGCCCTCCGCGACGGCCCAGGAGGCGGAGGCCATCAGGCCGTACAGGGCCTCGGTGAGCCAGGGCGGGCTGAGGTCGATGCGGAACTCGCCGCTCTGCTGGCCGCGCCGGAACAGCGCGGCCATCCGGGCGTCCAGCCGGGCCCAGCCCTCGTGCTGCCCCTCGCCCTCGAACAGCTGGTTCTCGGTGTAGAGGAACGCGAGCAGGCCGGCGGCCGGCTCCAGTTCCCGCACCAGGCGGCGCACCGCGTCCCGGGCGGTGCCCTCGTCCAGCCGGGCCGCGTCCAGCGCCGCCTCGCACTCCTCGATGCCGAGCGCCTCCAGCGCTCTGACGAGCGCGTCACGCCCCGCGAACTGACGGTGCAGCGTGGCCCTGCTGATCCCGGCGGCCTTGGCGACCTCGTCCATGGTCGCGGTGGATTTGCGGGTCAGCAGGGCGGCCGCGCTGCGCAGCACCTGGTCACGATCGACAGCCATGAGACAACGGTACACCATATGAGACATTGATGTCTCATATGGTTCCGAGATGTATCAGAAGTGGCGGCTCCGGGACTCCTCGTGGCCGCACGGGAACACACCGGTACCCCGGGCGGGGCCCGCCCGGGGTACCGGTGTCCCGCGCCGGGCAGGGTGGGCCGCGGGGAGCGCGCCTCGGCCCGGCCGGCAGCCGGGGAGGCCGACACACCTCCGCCGGCCGGGGCCGTCCGCCCCGCCGGCCGGACACGCGCTCGGGGGCCCGGGGACGGCAGGGCCGCGCCCGGGTCGGGGTCGCTCCCGGGGCCGCCCTGGGTCCGCCGCCGGCCGGCCCGGTTCCGGCGGCCCGGGGGTCAGTGCCAGGGGAGCTGTCCGCGGCGCTCCCAGTAGGCAGCGGGCTCCTCCGCGACGGTGCCGAGCCGGTCGAGCTGCCCCTCGTCGAGGTCGACGACGGCGGCGTGCAGGTTCGAGGCGAGCTGGTTCACGGTGGCGGCGCCCGAGAGCACCACGCCCGCCCAGGGCTGCCGCAGGGCCAGCGCGAGGGCCACCGCGTCGCAGCCCAGGCCCGTCTCCGCGGCGACGGTCCGCAGCGCCTCGGGGGCGTGCGGCTCCGCGAGCCGGCCGTTCGCCATGCCCTCCTTGACGATCACCGTCAGGCCCGCGTCGTGGGCCTCGGCCAGCGCGGGCGCCGCCGAGGTCTCCAGGACGTTGTAGGTGGACTGGACGGTGCGGAAGAGCGGTTCGCCGTCGACGGTCACGGCGAGCGCGGCGCGGATCGCGTCGCCCTGGGCAGGTCCGCTGGTGGAGAAGCCGACGGACAGCCCCTCGGAGGCCGCCTCGGCGAGCGCGGCGTGCAGTTCCTTGTCGGTGAGGGCCGGGCTGTCCGGGGTCACCGAGTGGATCTGGTAGAGGTCGAGACGGTCGCCGAGCAGGCCGGCGGTCTCGGCGCGCTGGCGCCGGTAGGTGGCGAGTCCGTGGTCCTTGACCTCGTGGGCCTCGGCGTCGGTGCGCCACTGCGCGGTGTACGTGTAGCCCCACTTGCTGCCGACGACGACGTCGTCGGCGTCGGGCCGGCCGCGCAGCCAGTCGGCGAGGAACTCCTCGGACCTCCCGTAGGAGCGGGCGACGTCGATGTAGCGCACGCCCTGGGCGTACGCGGCGTCGAGGAGTTCGCGGGTGCGCTCGCGCAGGTCCTCGACGCTGCGGCCGGCCGGGAGGTCCTCCTCCCGGCCGAGGTTGATGTAGCCGGGCCGGCCGACGGCGGCGAGCCCCAGACCGATGCGGGCGGTGGGCGTCGTGGCTGCGGCGAGGCGTGCGAAGGGCATCGCGGCTCCGTTTCGGTCGGCTCCTCTGGGCTCCCGACCAACGTAACCCGCCGGACCCGCCGCCGTACGGCACCCGCCCCCGGGCACGCGACCGGCCGCCGTACGGCCTGCCCTCCCCTACGGCGGCCGGTCCGCGCCTCTCAGCCGGCGGCGGGCCGCCGCCCGCGCCCGGCGCCGGCCCAGTCCCGCTGGGTTGCCAGGTCCGCCTTGACCTCGGCGAGCTGGACGGCGACCGCGGCGGGCGCCGTGCCGCCGCGGCCGTCGCGGGAGGCGAGGGCGCCGGGCACGTCGAGGACGGAGCGCACCCGCGGCGTCAGGTGCGGGGAGATCGCGGCGAACTGCTCGTCCGTCAGCTCGTCGAGCTCCTTGCCCTCCGCCTCGGCGACCTTCACGCACGCGCCGGCGACCTCGTGCGCCACACGGAACGGCACGCCCTCGCGGACCAGCCACTCGGCGATGTCGGTGGCGAGCGAGAAGCCGGCCGGTGCCAGCTCCTCCATGCGCTCGCGGTGCACGGTCAGCGTGGCCATCATGCCGGTGAAGGCGGGCAGCAGGACCTCCAGCTGGTCGCAGGAGTCGAAGACCGGCTCCTTGTCCTCCTGGAGGTCGCGGTTGTAGGCGAGGGGCAGCGCCTTGAGCGTCGCCATCAGCCCCGTCAGGTTGCCGATCAGGCGCCCCGACTTGCCGCGCGCCAGCTCCGCGATGTCCGGGTTCTTCTTCTGCGGCATGATCGAGGAGCCGGTGGAGAACGCGTCGTGCAGGGTGACGAAGGAGAACTCCTTCGTGTTCCAGAGGATGACCTCCTCGGCGATCCGCGAGAGGTTCACCCCGATCATCGCGGTGACGAAGGCGAACTCCGCGGCGAAGTCGCGGGAGGCCGTGCCGTCGATGGAGTTGGCGGAGCTGCCGCGCTCGAAGCCCAGGTCCTCGGCCACGGCCTGCGGGTCGAGGCCGAGCGAGGAGCCGGCCAGGGCGCCCGATCCGTAGGGCGAGACGGCGGTCCGCTCGTCCCACTGGCGCAGCCGCTCCGCGTCCCGGGAGAGCGACTGGACGTGCGCGAGGACGTGGTGGGCGAAGAGCACCGGCTGGGCGTGCTGGAGGTGGGTCCGGCCGGGCATCGCCACGTCCCCGTGCGCTTCGGCGAGGCCGACGAGCGCTTCCTGGAGGTCGGCGACGAGCCCGCCGATGATCCGGGCGTGGTCGCGCAGGTACATCCGGAACAGCGTGGCGACCTGGTCGTTGCGCGAACGGCCCGCCCGCAGCTTTCCGCCGAGGTCGGCGCCGAGGCGCTCCAGCAGGCCGCGCTCCAGGGCGGTGTGCACGTCCTCGTCGGCGACGGTGCCGACGAAGGAGCCGTCGGCGACGTCCGCCTCCAGCCGGTCGAGGCCCGCGGTCATCCGGGTCAGCTCGTCCTCGGTGAGCAGGCCCGCCCGGTGCAGCACGCGCGCGTGGGCACGCGATCCGGCGATGTCGTACGGCGCGAGGCGCCAGTCGAAGTGGACCGAGGCGGACAGCTTGGCCAGGGCCTCGGCGGGACCGTCGGCGAACCGTCCGCCCCAGAGCCGGACGTCACCGCTGTTGCTGCTCACTTGCGTTGCTCCTCGAAAGGTGTGGATGTGCCACCGCCTCCCCACGCGTGCGTGGGGAGGCGGTGGCCAGGCTAGTGCTCGGGAGACCGGGCGGCGGACACGACACGGCCCGCGCCAAGTCTCCTACCGGTTACGCCAGATCCCGCTTGGCGGCGATCTTCGACGACAGGCTGTAGATGTCGATGAAGCCCTTGGCCGCGGCCTGGTCGAACGTGTCGCCCGTGTCGTACGTCGCGAGTTCGAAGTCGTAGAGGGAGGTGTCGGAGCGCCGGCCGGTGACGACGGCGCGCCCGCCGTGCAGGGTCATCCGGATGTCGCCGTTGACGTGCTGGTTGGCCTCCGCGATGAAGCCGTCCAGGGCGCGCTTGAGCGGGGAGAACCACTGGCCGTCGTAGACCAGTTCGCCCCAGCGCTGCTCGACCTGCCGCTTGTACCGGGCCAGTTCGCGCTCGACGGTGACGTTCTCCAGCTCCTGGTGGGCGGTGATCAGCGCGATCGCACCCGGAGCCTCGTACACCTCGCGGGACTTGATGCCCACGAGCCGGTCCTCGACCATGTCGATCCGGCCGATGCCCTGGGCGCCGGCGCGCTCGTTGAGCTGCTGGATGGCCTGGAGGACGGTGACGGGCTTGCCGTCGACGGCGACCGGCACGCCTTCCCTGAAGCTGATGACGACCTCGTCGGCCTCGCGCTGCTCGGCCGGGTTGGAGGTGTACTCGTAGATGTCCTCGATCGGGGCGTTCCAGATGTCCTCCAGGAAGCCCGTCTCGACCGCGCGCCCGAAGACGTTCTGGTCGATGGAGTACGGGGACTTCTTGGTGGTGGCGATCGGGAGCTGCTTGTCCTCGCAGAAGGCGATCGCCTTGTCCCGGGTCATCGCGTAGTCCCGGACCGGGGCGATGCACCGGAGGTCGGGGGCGAGGGCGACGATGCCGGCCTCGAACCGCACCTGGTCGTTGCCCTTGCCGGTGCAGCCGTGGGCGACGGTGGTGGCGCCGTGCTTCTGGGCGGCGGCGACGAGGTGCTTGACGATGGTCGGCCGGGAGAGGGCCGAGACCAGCGGGTAGCGGTCCATGTAGAGGGCGTTGGCCTTGATCGCCGGGAGGCAGTACTCGTCGGCGAACTCGTCCTTGGCGTCCGCGACCTCGGCCTCGACGGCGCCGCACGCGAGGGCGCGCTTGCGGATGACGTCCAGGTCCTCGCCGCCCTGGCCGACATCGACCGCGACGGCGATGACCTCGGCGCCCGTCTCCTCGGCGATCCAGCCGATGGCGACGGAGGTGTCCAGACCGCCTGAGTAGGCGAGTACGACGCGCTCGGTCACGGGATTCTCCTCAACAGTGCATTCGCTGACATGCATGAGTATGCAGCACTCTGCATGATTCGTCAACGTGGCGCTCCGCCGCCCTTCCGCGACATGCGAACTCCTGAGACAGGCGAACGGTTTTCCGCGATGCTCCCGGACCATGGGAAAGACTCACGAACGCATCGACGGCCGCCTCCGCACGTTCATCGAGGCCCAGCCCGTCTTCTTCACCGCCACCGCGCCGCTGTCCGGCGACGGCACGGTCAACCTCTCCCCCAAGGGCCTCTCCGGCTCGTTCGCCGTGCTCGACGAGCGGACCGTCGCCTACCTGGACTTCGCCGGGAGCAACGCCGAGACCATCGCGCATCTGCGGGAGAACGGCCGGATCACCCTGATGTGGTGCGCCTTCCAGGGGCCGCCCGGCATCGTGCGGGTGCACGGCCGGGGCGAGCCCGTCTTCCGCGACGACCCCCGGTTCGCCGGGCTCCTCGGCCGCTTCCCCGGCATCGACCCCACCGCGCACGGTCTGCGCGCCGTGGTCGTCGTCACCGCCGAGCTGATACGCGACTCCTGCGGCTACGCCGTGCCCTTCATGGCCTACGAGGAGGACCGCGACCTGCACGCCCAGCGCTTCGCCCGTGAGGACGACGCCTCCCTCGACGCGTATTTCACCAGGAAGGAGCACATCGCGACGAGCCTGGACGGCCTGCCCGGACTGCCGCTGCCCCTGCCCCCCAGTACGGTCTGAGCCATGCGCCCCGCAGCCGTCGCCCTCGCGTCCGCGTCCCTGCTCGCCCTGGCCCCGGGCGGGCCGCCGGCGCGGGAACTGCCCGAGGCGATGGCCGACACCGGCGGGGGCGGCCAGCTGATCACCGCGCAGGCGCCGCACGCGAGCGCCACGTCCGGCACCCTCACCTGGTGGGACCGGCGCGGCGGGCGCTGGGTGCGGGCGGGTTCGGCACCCGCCCGGTTCGGGGCGAGGGGACTCGTCGAGGGCGGCGCGCGCCGCCAGGGCACGGACACGACGCCCACCGGCCTGTACGACCTGCCCTACGCGTTCGGCACCGGCGCCGCGCCCGCCGGGACCGCGATGCCCTACCGGCCCGTGCACCAGGACTCCTGGTGGTGCCAGGACAACGACTCCCGGTCCTACAACCGCTGGACCGAACCGCGTCCCGCCGACTGCCGGGCCGCCGAGTCCGAGCACCTGATCACCTACCGGACGCAGTACGCGCACGCCTTCGTGATCGGCTTCAACTACGCGCGGCCGGTGCGGGGGCGCGGTGCCGGGATCTTCCTGCACGTCGACGGGAAAGGGCCGACGGCCGGCTGCGTGTCCGTGCCGGCGGAGGCGATGCGCCGCCTGCTTACCTGGGCCGACCCGGCCCGCGCGCCGCACATCGCCATCGGGACCGAGGACGGGGCGACGGCGCTGACCCGGTACTGATCCCCCGCCGCCGCGTCAGACGGTCGGGACGCGGACGGTGAAGGTGGTCGAGCCGGGACGGCTGTCCAGGGCCACCGTGCCGCCGTGCGCCTCCACCACGGCGGCCACGATCGACAGCCCGAGCCCGGCGCCGCCGCCCGCGCCGTCCGTACGCCGGCGGTCGGCGCGGGTGAAGCGCTCGAAGACGCCGGGCAGCACGTCCTCGGCGACCCCGGGGCCGTCGTCGTGCACCGTCAGCACGGCCGCCGGGCCGACGGCCTCCAGACAGACCGTCACCCGGGTGCCGTCGGGCGTGTGGGCCCGGGCGTTGGCCAGCAGGTTCGCCAGAACCTGCTGGAGCCGGTGGGCGTCGCCCGACACCGTCACCGGCTCCTCCGGCAGCTCCAGCACCCACCGGTGGCCGGGGCCGACCGCGCGGGCGTCGGCGACCGCGTCCAGCACCAGGTGGGTGAGGTCGACGGGCAGCCGCTCCAGCGGCCGGCCGGCGTCCAGCCGGGCCAGCAGGAGCAGTTCGTCCACCATCTCGCCCATCCGCGCCGACTCGGCCGCGATCCGCTCCAGGGCCCGGTGCACGGCGGCGGGCACCGGCCCGGGATGCAGCAGCGCCAGCTCGGCGTGGCCGCGCACGGTGGCGACCGGGGTGCGCAGTTCGTGGCTGGCGTCGGCAGCGAAGGAGCGCAGCCGCTCCTCGCTCGCGTGCCGCTTGGTCAGCGCGTCCCCGACGTGGCCGAGCATCCGGTCGAAGGCCGCGTCCACCCGGCCCACCTCGCTGCGCGGGTCGGACGCCGGTTCCCGTTCCGGCAGGGCCACCTCGCCGCTGGCCAGCGGGAGTTCGCTGACCCGGGTGGCCGTCGCGGCGACCCGGTTCAGCGGACGCAGCGACCAGCGCACCCACAGGGCGCCGGCCACGCCGGTGACGACGAGGGCCACCCCGAAGACCAGGGCGGCGACCAGGACCAGCCGGTGGACGGCGGCCTCCACCGGTTCGGTGGGCAGGCCGGTGATCAGGACGTCGCCGTCCCGGCCGCGCACCGCCAGCACGCGGTAGTCGCCGAGCGACGACAGCTCGACGGTGTGCCCCGCGCCGTCCGCGGGAACGGCGAGCAGGGACGCCTCGTCGGACGCGGTCAGCTCCACGCTGCGCACCGCCGGGGTGCTGTCCGCCGTCACCACCGCCGCGTTGGTGACGTCCCCACCGGCCGCCCGCGCGCCGAAGGTGCCCGTGCTCTGCCGGCGGCTGTCGCCGTTCTCGTCGCCGTCGTGGTCGGAGGGCCGGGCCGAGCCGTGCTCCAGACTCGCCGCGAAGCGCGGCCCCGCGTCCTGGAGCTGCTGGTCGAGGCGGCCGGTCAGAAAGCCGTTCAGCTCGTAGACGGCCGCCACCCCGACGGCCGCGCAGCTCACGGCGAGCAGCACCACGAGCCCGGCGGTGAGGCGGGCGCGCATGCTCCGCGGGCGCGGCAGGGCGCGCAGCGCCGCCGCGGCCCGGCCTCCCGCCCTCGCGGCGGTCGTCCGCCACGAGCGGCTCATCGGCCGCCCGCCGGCTTGATCACGTATCCGGCTCCGCGCACCGTGTGGATCATGGGCTCGCGGCCCGCGTCGACCTTCTTGCGCAGATAGGAGATGTACAGCTCCACCACATGGGCCCGGCCGCCGAAGTCGTAGGACCAGACGCGGTCGAGGATCTGCGCCTTGCTGAGCACCCGGCGCGGGTTGCGCATCAGGAAGCGCAGCAGCTCGAACTCGGTCGGCGACAGCTCCACCAGGTCGCCGCCGCGGGTCACCTCGCGGGCCTCCTCGTCCATCGCGAGGTCCCCGACCACCAGGCGCGGTCCCTCGTCGGCCCGGCGGGCCATCCCGGCGCGGCGCAGCAGTCCGCGCAGCCGGGCGACGACCTCCTCCAGGCTGAACGGCTTGGTGACGTAGTCGTCGCCGCCCGCCGTGATGCCGGTGATGCGGTCCTCCACCGCGTCGCGCGCGGTGAGGAACAGGACGCACACGTCCGGCAGGACGGTCCGCAGGTCGCGCAGCACCGCGAAGCCGTCGGTGTCCGGCAGCATGACGTCGAGCACCACGGCGTCGGGGAGCAGGGCACGCGCCTCGGCCGCGGCGGAGGCGCCGTCGCCGGCGGTGCCGACCCGCCAGCCCTCGTAGCGCAGCACGCCGGAGAGGACCTCGGCCAGGTCCGGGTCGTCGTCGACGACCAGAACCCGGACCGGGGTGCCGTCGGGGCGGGTCAGCGAGGGCGGCCTGCCGGCGCCGCGCACGGGGGCCGCGGCGGGGTCCTCGGCCGCCTCGGCGGTGGCCGGGCGGGCCTCGTCGCCGGGACCGGGAAGGGAAGTGTTCATGTCGCCCCCCAGCATCGCTCCTGCCGCCCGCTCCCGCCGCGCTCCACCACCTCTGAGTTTCCTCTGAGTCGCCCGCGGCCGGCTCCCCCGCGCCCCGTCCCCGCGAGCCCCACCGCTCTCAGTTCCCTGTGAGTCCGTGGCGAACGGGCTTGTTCAGAGCCTTCTCAGAGGTTCCGGACGCATCGTTGCCCTCCGGACCACCGGACGAAGGACGGACTATGGCCACGGTGTACGAACGGGCGGCGGACCCGCGCCCGACGCGAGGGCACGGGCGCCGCCGCCGGCGCTCGCCGGCGGCTGCGCTGCTCACCCTGCTCTGGGCCGGGGCGGCAGCCGTCCTCGCCCTGTGGTGGACCGACACCGGGTCGGTGGTGGGCCGGGCGGGCTGGCTGACGGACGCCGGGCGGATCACCGGGCTGCTGTGCGGATACGCCTGCGCGGTCCTGGTGGCGCTGATGGCCCGGGTGCCGCTGCTGGAGCGGCGCGTCGGCTCCGACCGGGTGTCCCGCTGGCACGCCATGGCCGGCCGGTACACGATCTGCCTGCTCGTCGCGCACGTCACCCTGATCCTCCTGGGCTACGCCGCCCAGGACGGGGCGGGCCTGGTGCACGAGGCGGTCAGCGTGGTGACCGACTACCCGGACATGCTGAAGGCGACGGCCGGAACGGTGATCCTCTTCGCCGTCGGGATCACCTCGGCGCGGGCCGCCCGCCGCCGGATCAGCCACGAGTTCTGGTACTACGTGCACCTCCTCACCTACGCGGCGGTGTTCCTCGCCTTCTTCCACCAGATCTCCCTCGGCTCGGACTTCGTGGGCAACCCGGTGGCCCGCGGGGCCTGGTACGCGCTCTACCTCGGCACGGCCGCGCTGGTCCTGTGGTTCCGCGTGCTGGTCCCGGTCCGGCTCAACCTGCGCCACCGGCTGCGGGTGGAGTCCGTGCAGCAGGAGGCGCCCGGCGTCTTCTCCGTGGTCGTGCGCGGGGAGGACCTGGCGGAGCTGGAGGCGCGGGCCGGCCAGTTCTTCCGCTGGCGCTTCCTGGCCGACGGCCTGCGCTGGACCTCGACCCCGTACTCGCTGTCGGCCCCGCCCCGCGGCGACCGCATGCGGATCACCGTGAAGGCGCTCGGCGGCCACAGCGCGGCGGTCGCGCTGCTGCGGCCCGGTACCCGGGTGTGGGCGGAGGGCCCCTACGGCGCGCTGACCGCCGACCGCGGCACCGCCCCGAAGTCCCTGCTGATCGCCGGCGGCGTCGGCATCACCCCGTTGCGCGCGCTGTTCGAGGAACTGCCCGGCCGGCTCACCCTGCTCTACCGGGCGCGCACCGCCGGGGACCTGGCCCTGGGGGCGGAGCTGGAGGCCATCGCGCGGTGGCGCGGAGCACGCGTGCTGTACGCGGTCAACAACGCCGACGGCACCCGGCCGCGGCTGGACGCCGCCTCCCTGCGCGGGGCGGTGCCGGACGTCGCCGAGCACGACGTCTACCTGTGCGGGCCGCCCGAGCTGTCCCGGGACCTGTACCGCGAACTGCGCGCCGCGGGCGTCCCCGACCGCCGTATCCACCACGAGTCGTTCGAGCTGTGAGGCCCCCGTGCACGCACTGAAGAAGAACCGCCCGCTGCGCCGGATCACCCTGGCGGCGGCCACCACGGTCACCGGTGTCGTCCTGCTGCTCTCGCTGAAGCCGCACACCCCGCCCACCGTGGACCGGGCGTCCTCGACGGTGAGCGGGACGCCGTCCCCGGGCAGCTCCTCGCCGGGCGGGTCCGGGGACTCCTCGGGCTCGTCCGGGAGCACCAAGGCGTCGGGCACCTTCACCGGGGACAGCGTGCAGACCCGCTGGGGCCCGGTCCAGGTCCGGATCACCCTGGAGAGCGGCCGGATCACCGACGTGACCGCCGTCGTGTACCCCTCGGAGAACCCCCGCGACCAGGAGATCAACAGCTACGCGATCCCCCAGCTCAGGCGGGAGGCGCTGGCCGCGCAGAGCGCGCAGATCGACTCCGTCTCCGGAGCCACGTACACCAGCGACGGCTACCGGCAGTCGCTCCAGTCGGCACTCGATTCCGCAGGTGGCTGAACACGCGGCCGCCGGGGACCGTATCTCTGGGCCAGGGGGCCGCTCCCCTCGCCCCGTCCCCACGGACGAACACGGAGGAACCGTGTCCACGATCGCCGGTGGCCGCGCCGCGCGGCGCCAGACCATGCGCCGCATCCGCCCACGCCGCTCGCCCGCCGTCCCGCTGCTGATCGCCGTCTGGGCGGGCGCCGCCGGGGTCCTGTGGCTGTGGTGGGTGAACACGCCGGCCGTCACCGGCGGCGACGGCCGCATCCTCAACGCGGGCCGGATCACCGGACTGCTCGCCGGGTACCTGATGGCGCTCGTCGTCCTCCAGATGGCCCGTGTGCCCGCGCTGGAGCGCCGGGTGGGATCCGACCGGGTGGCGCGCTGGCACGCGATGACCGGGCGCTACACGATCAGCCTGGTCCTCGCGCACCTCTTCCTGACCATGTGGGGCTACGCCCTGCAGTCCGGCGCCGGACTCGGCGGGATCGTGCGCCAGACGATCGACTCGGTGGACCAGCTGCCCGACATGGGCAAGGCCGCGATCGGCACCGGCCTGCTGGTGCTCATCGCCGTGGTCTCCATCGGCCCGGTGCGCCGGTTCATCCCCTACGACACCTGGTACCACGTCCACCTGCTGACGTACGCCGCGGTCTTCCTGACGTTCTGGCACCAGCTCTCCACCGGCAACGACTTCGCGGTCGAACCCGTCGCCCGCACCGTCTGGTACGGGCTGTACGGGTCGGTGACCGCCCTGCTGCTCTGGTACCGCGTGCTGTCCCCCATCCGGCTCAACCTGAAGCACCGGATGCGCGTCGAGGCGGTCGTGGAGGAGACGCCCGGCATCGTGTCGGTGCTGATCAGCGGGCGCAAACTGCACCGGATGGGCGCCGAGGCCGGGCACTTCTTCCGCTGGCGGTTCCTGGCACCGGGCATGCGGTTCAGCTCCCACCCGTACTCGCTCTCCGCCGCCCCCCGCCCCACCATGCTGCGCATCACCGTCAAGGCGATCGGCGACCACAGCGCCGGGCTGCGCGACCTGGAGCCGGGCACCCGGGTGTGGGCCGAGGGCCCCTACGGCGCGCTGACCGCCCAGCGGCGCAGCCGCGGCAAGGTCCTGCTGGTGGCGGGCGGCGTCGGCATCACGCCGATGCGGGCCCTGTTCGAGACGCTCCCCGGGGCGTCCGGCGACATCACGCTCCTCTACCGCGCCAACAGCACCCAGGACCTGGCCCTGTGGGACGAGCTGGCCTCGATCGCCGAGGAGCGCGGGGCCCGGCTGATGTACGCGGTCAACAGTCCCGACGGCGAACGCCCGGACATCTCGGCGGACAGCCTGACCCGCAAACTGCCCGACATCGAGCGCCACGACGTCTTCCTGTGCGGGCCACCCGGCTTCGCGCGGCAGGTGTACGACGCACTGCGCGGCGCGGGAGTCCCCGCCCGGCGCATCCATCACGAGTCGTTCGAGATGTGAGCGACGGGAGTCAGGAGCGATGAAGAAGAGTCACCCCATCCGGCGCGCCGTGCTCGCCACCGCCGCCACCGTCTCCGGGATCGTGCTGCTGCTGTCGCTCAAACCGGCGGGCGACCCGGCCGCCGCGTCCGCTCAGGGCGCCGTCTCGCCGCAGCGGACGGCGGCCGGACAGGAGTCGCCGCAGGGCGGCGCCCGGCAGACCGGCACCCGCACCGTCACCGGCGACGCGGTGAGGACCGAGTACGGGCCGGTGCAGGTCCGGGTGTCGCTGAGCGGCGGCAGGATCGTCGGCGCCGAGGCGGTCCAGGCCCCGCGGGGCGGGACCAGCGACACGAAGACGGCGCTCGCGGTACCGCGGCTGAACAAGGCGGCGGTCGCCGCGCAGAGCGCCGACATCGACTCCGTCTCGGGAGCCACCTACACCTCGGCCGGCTACCGGAAGTCGCTCCAGTCGGCGCTGGACGAGGCGAAGGCGCCCGGCGGGGCGGGCTCCCCCGCGGCCTCCGCGCCGGCCGCGGCCTCCGCCTCGCCGAAGGAACCGGCCGGCACGGCGCCCGCCCCCCGCGTCG
Organism: Streptomyces sp. NPDC048566; assembly: GCF_043199735.1. Lineage (NCBI taxonomy): Bacteria > Bacillati > Actinomycetota > Actinomycetes > Kitasatosporales > Streptomycetaceae > Streptomyces > Streptomyces sp. NPDC048566. The sequence continues at coordinate 475,421 of NZ_JBICWL010000002.1, read as the reverse complement.
TGACCGGCAGCGTCGCCCGGACCCAGTACGGTCCGGTCCAGGTCCGCGTGGTGCTGGACGGGACCAGGATCACCAAGGCGGAGGCGGTGCAGGCGCCGAGCGGCGGGCGCAGCAGCCAGATCACCGGTGACGCCGTGCCGCGGCTGAACCGGGAGGCCGTGGCGGCGGGCGGCGCGGACATCGACTCCGTCTCCGGTGCGACGTACACCTCCGAGGGGTACCGCACCTCCCTCCAGTCGGCGCTGGACAAGGCCGGTGGCTGAGCCCGCGCAGGAGGCGCCGCCGGCCGTGCGGCACGCCGAGGAGGTCATGGGCACGGTGTTCTCCTTCGACGTGCGCGGCGGCGATCCGGCGGCGGTCCGGGCGGCGCTGGCCGAGGCGGTCGCCCAACTGCACCGCGCCGACGAGCTGTTCAGCACCTACCGGGACGACAGCCAGATCTCCCGGCTGGTGCGCGGGGAGGTCACGGTCGAGAGTTGCGCTCCGGAGGTCGCGGAGGTGCTCGGCCTCGGCGCCGAGGCGGAGCGGATCAGCGACGGCTGGTTCAGCACCCGGTACGAGGGCGTGCTGGACCCGACGGGGATCGTCAAGGGCTGGGCCACCGAGCGCGCCGCCCGGCGGCTCGGCGAGGCCGGGGCGATCGGGGTGAGCGTGAACGGGGGCGGCGACGTCCAGCTCCGCGGTGTCCCGGGACCGCACCGCCCCTGGCGGGTCGGGGTGTCGGACCCGCTGCGCCCCGGTTCGCTCGCCGCGGTCGTCTCCGCCGCCGGGGCCGACGAGCTGGCCGTGGCGACCTCGGGCACCGCCGAGCGCGGCGCCCACATCGTCGACCCGCGCACCGGCCGGTCGGCGGTCACCGACCTGGTGGCCGTGACGGTCGTCGGCCCCCGGCTGACCTGGGTGGACGCGTGGGCCACCGCGGCCTTCGCGATGGGGTCGCGGGCGGGGCTGGACTGGCTGGAGTCCCTGCCGGACGTGGAGGGCCTGCTCATCACGGCAGGCGACGAGGTGCGGTGCACCGGCGGGTTGGCGCACCGCCTGGGCTGAGGGGTGCCCGCCCCGGCCGGGGCGGGCACGGACCGCCGCGCGCGGGGCCGCGAGGAGCCCCGGGCGCCCGGCGGCCCGCCGGGCGCCCGCGCGGCGGGCGGTCTCAGTGGGCGTTCTGGGCGAGCCTCAGCAGGTGGTCGGCGAGCGCCTGGCCGCCCGTCGGACCCCGGCTGATCAGCAGCAGGGTGTCGTCCCCGGCGATCGTGCCGAGGATGTCGTGCAACTCCGCCTGGTCGATCGCCGAGGCGAGGAACTGCGCGGCCCCGGGCGGGGTGCGCAGGACGACCAGGTTCGCCGACGCCTCGGCGGAGATGAGCAGTTCCGCCGAGAGGCGCCGCATCCGCTCCTCCTTCGCCGACTCGCCCAGCGGCGCCCGGGGAGTGCGGAAGCCGCCCTCGCTCGGTACCGCGTAGATGAGGTCGCCGTCGTTGTTGCGGATCTTCACCGCGTTCAGCTCGTCGAGGTCGCGGGAGAGCGTCGCCTGGGTGACGGTCAGCCCGTCGTCGGCGAGGAGCTTCGCCAACTGGCTCTGCGAGCGCACCGGTTGCCGGTTGAGGATGTCCACGATCCGGCGGTGGCGTGCGGTGCGGGTCTGCGGCACGGCAGGCCCTGCGGGCTCGTGGTCCTGCGCCTGGCTCATCGTCGTCGTCCCATTTCCCGGGATCATCCGTCCCCGTTGGCTGCGTCGAGGATGCCGGGGAGCGCCCCGAGGAACGCGTCCACGTCGTCATCGCCGAGGTTCAGCGGGGGCATGAGCCGTACGACATCGGGGGCGGGCGCGTTCACCAGGAAACCGGCGTCCTGAGCCGCCTGCTGCACCTGGGGCGCGAGCGGCTCGGTGAGCACGATACCCAGGAGCAGCCCGGCACCCCGGACATGGTCCACGAGAGGGTGGCGGACCCCGCCCGCGGCGCCCTCGATCCCGTCGCGGAGTTTCTCGCCCGCGCGCTTGACGTTCTCCAGCAGGCCCTCGGCGGCGATCGTGTCCAGAACGGCGAGTCCGGCGGCGCACACGACGGGGTTGCCGCCGAAGGTGGTGCCGTGGTGGCCGGGCTTCAGCAGGGTGGCGGCGCGGCCGAAGGCGACGGTGGCGCCGAGCGGCAGCCCGCCGCCGAGGCCCTTGGCGAGCGTGACGACGTCGGGCAGCACGCCCTCGTGGGCCTGGTAGGCGAACCAGTGCCCGGTACGGCCGATCCCGGTCTGCACCTCGTCCAGGACGAGCAGGGCGCCGTTGGCCGCCGTGATGGCGCGGGCCGCCTTCAGGTAGCCGGGCGGCGGCACGACCACGCCGTTCTCGCCCTGGAGGGGTTCGATGATCACCAGGGCGGTGTCCGGGGTGACCGCCTCGGCGAGGGCCTGGGCGTCGCCGTACGGGACATGGCTGACGTCGCCGGGCAGCGGCAGGAAGGGCTCCCGCTTGCCGGGCTGGCCGGTGAGGGCGAGGGCGCCCATCGTGCGGCCGTGGAAGCCGCCGGTGGTGGCGACCATGTGGGTCCGGCCGGTCAGCCGGCCGATCTTGAAGGCGCCCTCGTTGGCCTCGGCGCCCGAGTTGCAGAAGTACACCCTGCCGTCGCGGCCGAAGAGCTGGAGCAGCCGTTCGGCGAGGGCGACGGGCGGTTCGGCGACGAACAGGTTCGAGACGTGGCCGAGGGCGCCGATCTGCCGGCTGACCGCCTCGACGACGGCGGGGTGGGCGTGGCCGAGGGCGTTGACGGCGATACCGCCGACGAAGTCGAGGTAGCGCGTGCCGTCGGCGTCCCAGAGCCGGGTGCCGGCTCCGCGCACGAGCGGCAGGCGCGGGGTGCCGTAGTTGTCCATCAGCGAGCCCTGCCACCGTTCGGTGAGCTCTGCGTTCGTGGCGCTGCCGGTCATACGGCGTCCCCCGCTTCCTCGTCGTCCGGCACGACCATCGTGCCGATCCCCTCGTCGGTGAAGATCTCCAGCAGGATCGAGTGCTGGACCCGGCCGTCGATGACCCGGGCGGTGGTCACGCCGCCTCGTACGGCGTGCAGACAGCCCTCCATCTTCGGCACCATGCCGCTCGCCAGCTCGGGGAGGAGTTTCTCCAGCTGGGAGGCGGTGAGGCGGCTGATCACCTCGTCGCTGTTCGGCCAGTCCTCGTAGAGGCCCTCGACGTCCGTGAGGACCATGAGGGTCTCGGCGCCCAGTGCAGCAGCGAGTGCCGCAGCCGCCGTATCAGCATTGACGTTGTAGACATGTCCGTCGTCCTGGCTCCTGGCGATCGAGGAGACGACCGGGATGCGGCCGTCGGCGAGCAGCGCCTCGACGGCGCCCGTGTCGATCGCGGTGATCTCGCCGACCCGCCCGATGTCGACCGGCTGTCCGTCGATCGTGGGCCGGTGCCGGGTGGCGGTGATGGTGTGCGCGTCCTCGCCGGTGAGGCCGACCGCGAGCGCTCCGTGCTCGTTGAGGAGGCCGACCAGCTCGCGCTGGACCTGCCCGGCGAGCACCATGCGCACGACGTCCATGGCTTCCTCGGTGGTGACGCGGAGGCCGGCCTTGAACTCGCTGACGATGCCGTGCCGGTCGAGCGCGGCGCTGATCTGCGGTCCGCCGCCGTGCACGACGACGGGCTTGAGGCCCGCGTGGTGCAGGAAGACGATGTCCTGCGCGAAGGCCGCCTTGAGGTCGCCGTCGACCATGGCGTTGCCGCCGAACTTCACGACGACGGTCTTGCCGCGGTGCCGGGTCAGCCAGGGCAGCGCCTCGATGAGGATCTGCGCCTTGGGCAGGGCGGTGTGCTTGCGGGTCACATGGCTCATGAGGAGTACGCGCTGTTCTCGTGGACGTAGTCGGCGGTGAGGTCGTTGGTCCAGACGGTGGCCGTGGCGTCGCCGGCGGCGAGGTCGGCGACGATGTGGACCTCGCGGTAGCGCATGTCGACGCGTTCGCGGTCCTCGCCGGCGGCGCCGTTCTTGCACACCCACACGCCGTTGACGGCGACACCCAGCCGGTCGGGTTCGAAGACCGCCGCGGTGGTGCCGATCGCGGACAGCACGCGGCCCCAGTTCGGGTCCTCGCCGTGGACGGCGCACTTGAGGAGGTTGCTGCGGGCGATGGAGCGGCCCACCTCGACGGCGTCGTCCTCGGTCGCGGCGCCCACCACCTCGATCCTGATGTCCTTGGTCGCACCCTCGGCGTCGCGGACGAGCTGCTGCGCCAGATCCGCGCAGACCTCGCGCACGGCCTCGGCGAACTCCGCGTACGCCGGGGCGACTCCGGAGGCGCCGGAGGCCAGCAGCAGTGCGGTGTCGTTGGTGGACATGCAGCCGTCGGAGTCGACGCGGTCGAAGGTCGTCCGGGTGGCCTCGCGCAGCGCCCGGTCGAGCACGTCGGCGGGCACGTCGGCGTCGGTGGTGAGCACGGCGAGCAGGGTGGCGAGCCCCGGGGCGAGCATGCCGGCGCCCTTGGCCATGCCGCCGACGGTCCAGCCGGCCCGGGTGGCGACCGAGGTCTTGTGCACGGTGTCCGTGGTCGTGATGGCGATGGCCGCCTTCTCGCCGCCGTGCGGGCCGAGCGCGGCGACGGCCCGGTCGACGCCGGGCAGCAGCCGGTCCATCGGCAGCGGGACGCCGATCAGGCCGGTCGAGCAGACGGCGACGGCGCCCGCGCCGGTGTCGGCGAGTGCTCCGGCGACCTTCTCGGCGGTGGCGTGGGTGTCCTGGAAGCCCCGGGGGCCGGTGCAGGCGTTGGCGCCGCCGGAGTTGAGGACGACCGCCGTCAGCTCCCCGGACTTCAGGACCTGTTCGGACCAGAGCACGGGGGCGGCCTTGACGCGGTTGGAGGTGAAGACGCCCGCGGCGGCGCGGCGGGGCCCGGTGTTGACCACGAGGGCCAGGTCCAGTCCGCCGTGTTCCTTGATTCCGGCGGCGACGCCCGCCGCCGTGAATCCCTGTGCTGCCGTGACGCTCACGGTGCGACTCCGATCGTGGACAGCCCCAGCTCCTCGGGGAGGCCGAGCGCGAGGTTCATGCTCTGGACGGCACCGCCTGCGGTGCCCTTGGTGAGGTTGTCGATGGCGCTGACCGCGATGATGCGGTGCGCGTCGGCGTCGTACGCGACCTGCACGTGAACGGCGTTGGAACCGTGGACGGACGCGGTGGCGGGCCACTGCCCCTCGGGGAGCAGGTGGACGAACGGCTCGTCGGCGAGGGCCTTGTCGTAGGCGGCCCGCACCGCGTCGGCCGTGACGCCGGGCCGCGCGCTCGCGGTGCACGTCGCGAGGATGCCGCGGGACATCGGCGCGAGCGTCGGGGTGAAGGAGACGGTGACGCGCTCGCCGGCCACCGCGCTGAGGTTCTGGATCATCTCGGGGGTGTGCCGGTGGACGCCGCCGACGCCGTAGGGCGTCATCGACCCCATGACCTCGCTGCCGAGCAGGTGCGTCTTCGGCGCCTTGCCGGCTCCGGAGGTGCCGGAGGCGGCGACGATCACGGCCTCGTTCCCGGCCAGGCCGCCCGCGTAGGCGGGGAAGAGGGCCAGGGAGACGGCCGTCGGGTAGCAACCGGGTACCGCGATGCGCTTGGACCCCTCCAGCGCGGCGCGGGCACCCGGCAGTTCGGGGAGGCCGTAGGGCCAGGTCCCGGCGTGCGCGGAGCCGTAGAACCGCTCCCAGGCGGCCGGGTCCGCGAGCCGGAAGTCGGCTCCCATGTCGAGGACGAGGACCTCGGGCCCGAGCCTCTCGGCGACGGCCGCGGACTGCCCGTGCGGCAGCGCGAGGAAGACCACGTCGTGGCCGGCGAGGGTCTCGGGGGTGGTCTCGGCGAGCACGCGGTCGGCGAGCGGCGGCAGGTGGGGCTGGAGCGCTCCGAGCCGCCGGCCCGCGTTGGAGTCGCCGGTCAGGGCACCGATCTCGATCTCGGGGTGGGTCAGGAGCAGACGCAGCAGTTCCCCGCCCGCGTATCCGCTCGCTCCCGCCACCGCCGCACGTACCGTCATGGAACCCTCCTCCTTGATGGCATGACTATACGTTTCGCTGCACGTTTATGCAATCTCATGCCGATCAAAGACCGGAATACGACGACCGCCCCCCGGCCGTCAACGGCAGGGGGGCGGTCGTCGTCCGGAGCTCGACCGCCGCACGAGGGCGGCGGCGCCCGGACCGGGGCTCGGGGGGGGCGTCAGGAGCGCCGGGCGGCCTGCTCGGCGTTCTTCTCCTTGATCCGGGCCGCCTCCTTGCGCACCTCGGCCTGGGTGGCGCGCTCGCGGCGCAGCCAGTCGGGGTCCTCGTCCCGCAGCGCGTCGATCTGCTCGGTGGTCAGCGCCTCGGTGACACCGCCGCGGGCGAGTCCGGCGATGGAGACACCGAGCCGGGCGGCGACGACGGGGCGGGGGTGCGGACCGTTGCGGCGCAGCTCCTGGAGCCAGGCGGGCGGGTCGGCCTGCAGCGCGTTCAGCTCCGCACGGGAGACGGCACCCTCCCGGAACTCGGCGGGGGTGGCGTCGAGGTACACACCCAGCTTCTTCGCAGCCGTGGCGGGCTTCATCGTCTGGGTGGTCTGGTGCGAACTCATGTCTCCAGGGTATCGAGCGCGCGGAGGGCCGCCGACCATCGCGGGTGGGTCGGCCGGGGCCGCGCCGGGTAACCTGACGGGGTGACCGGCTCCGACGCATCCCCGTCCTTCAGGCTCGCCTACGTTCCGGGGGTGACGCCCTCGAAGTGGGTGCGGATCTGGCACGAGCGCTTCCCCGACGTGCCGCTGTCCCTCGTGCCGGCCGCTCCCGGCGAGATCCTCGGCCTGCTGCGCGGCGGCGGGGCCGACGCGGGCTTCGTCCGCCTCCCGGTCGACGGGGACGACCTCAGCGCGATCCCCCTCTACACCGAGACGACGGTGGTCGTCGTGCCCAAGGACCACATCGTCGCGGCCGTCGAGCAGATCTCCCCCGGCGATCTCGACGACGACATCGTGCTGCACCCGCTGGACGACCCGCTGGGCTGGGAGGCTCCGCCGGGCCGGCCCGCGCTGGAGCGGCCCGCCACCACGGCGGACGCGATCGAGCTCGTCGCCGCGGGGATCGGCGTCGTGGTCGTCCCGCAGTCCCTCGCCCGGCTCCACCACCGCAAGGACCTCACCTACCGGACGGTGACGGACACCCCCGAGTCGCGCGTCGCGCTGGCCTGGCCGGAGGACCGCACCACCGACCGGGTCGACGACTTCATCGGCATCGTGCGCGGCCGGACCGTCAACAGCACCCGAGGGCGCGCCCGGACCCCGGACGACGCAGGCCGGTCGTCCACGCCGTCGCGGGACTCCGCCTCCCGTAAGCGGGACGCCGCCGGGGGCACCCGGGGGGCGTCGGCCGCCGGCCGGAACCCGCGCGGCGGCTCCGGCACCGCGAAGGGGCGGCCCAAGGGCGGCGCGAAGGGCGGCGCGAAGCGCGGCAGGCCGCACCGCCGCGGCTGACCCTGCGCCCTCGGCCCCGCCGCGGCCGGGCACGCGCCCTGCCCCCGCTCCGGCCGACGCTTGACCTGGAGCGCGCTCCAGGTCCTACGGTCGTGTCATGACCAGCGGAGAGCCCCTCGCGGGAGCCCCTCGCGGGAGCCCCGGACGGCACGCTCACGATCGCCCGGGTCGTCGCGCGCACCGGCCTCTCGCACGACACCCTGCGCTCCTGCGAGAAGGCCGGCCTGATCGAACGGGTAGGCCGCACCACCGGGAACCAGCGGCTTGAGCCGTGGCCGACCTGGCCTGGCTGGAGTTCCTGATCCGGCTGCGCGGGACGGGCATGCCGATCGCGAGATGCAGCGGTTCGCGCTCCTGCGCGCACGGGGCGACGGCTCGGTCGCCGACCGGCTCGCGATGCTCCGCGCACAGCGCGGGTCTGGCCGCGCGGATGCGGGCGCTGCGCCGGCACGCGGCGGCGCCGGACGAGAAGATCCACCACGACGAACGGCTCCTCGACGGGCCGGGATCGGACGGCCTGACATGAGCGGCACCACGGGGAACCGGCGCTCCACCACCCGCGAGGAGCGCTTCGAGCACGGCCTGCGCGTCCTGGACCGCGTGGACGGCGAGGCCGGCCGGCGGGTCGTCGACGCGCTCGGCGACGTCAACCCGGAGCTGGGACACCAGATCGTCGCCTGGGCCTTCGGCGACATCTACGACCGGCCCGGACTCGCCGCACGGGACCGCCAGTTGGTGACCCTCGGCATGCTCACCGCGCTCGGCGGCTGCGAGACGCAGCTGGAGGTGCACGTCAACGCGTCGCTGAACGTGGGCCTGTCCCCGGACGAGATCGTCGAGGCCCTGCTCCACGCGGCGGTCTACTGCGGCATCCCCAGGGCGATGAACGCGAGCCTGGTCGCGAAGAAGGTGTTCGCCGAACGAGGTCTGCTCCCGGCCGGCCGGGGCCCCGCGGCCGAAGCCCGTACCGCCGGCGGCTGAGCGGCCGGGCGCGGGCACAATGGGAGCCGTCGAGCAGCACCGCGCAGGCGTCGGCGACGAACGTGACGACGCGGCCGGTGCGACCGGAGAACGGAACGGGATGGGCGAGCACTGGCCGGTGCCGGACACACTGGCCTACCTGGCCGGCGAGTGGCGGGTGAGGCGGACGGTCCTGGACCTCGCGAGCGAGGCGGCGGGACGGTTCACCGGCACCACGCGGTTCGGCCCGCTGGACGGGGACGGCCCTCCGGCGCCGGACGCCGGGGCCCGGGCCGCCGGCGACGGCGGCCCCGACGGCCCGGGTGCCGGGCCGCCGCGCACCGGCGCGGGACTGCTGCACCACGAGTCCGGCACGTTCGTGTGGCAGGGCGTCGCCCGGCCCGCCGAGCGGACCCTGCGGTTCCTGCCGGGCGGGGCGCCGGGCGCGGCACTCGTCCGGTTCTCCGACGGCAGGCCGTTCCACGACCTGGACCTCGCGACCGGGCGGTACGTCGCGGACCACCCCTGCTCGGCGGACCTGTACCGCGGGGAGTTCACCGTCCGCGACGCGGACCACTGGCGGACCGTCTGGCGCGTCCGGGGTCCGGCGAAGGACCTGGTGCTCACCACCGACTACACCCGCGAGAGTTCCGGGCCGCGGCCGGAGGACGCCGGGACGGCGCCGCCCGGACCGGGGACGCCGCTCAGGCGCGGGTCGCGCGGGTGAAGGAGGCGTCGAGGCGCAGGCTCCAGCGGCCCGCCCGGCCCGTCACCGAGATCGCCGAGAGCGGCCTGACGTCGATGTTCCAGAACGTCGACGGGGGCGCTCTCAGCGCGTAGACGAGCGCGGCGCGCACCACCGCCGGCTCCGCGACGGCGACGATGCCGCCGCCGTCGTCGATCGGCCGGGTGTCGAGCCAGGAGCCGACCCGGCCGATGAAGGCCAGCAGGGACTCGCCGCCGTGCGCCGTGGAGCGCGGCTCGGCCAGCCAGGCGTCCACCGCGTCGGGTTCCCGGGCCATCGCCTCGCCGAGGGTGAAACCGCGCCAGCGGCCCATGTCGCAGTCGCGCAGGGCGAGCTGGACCAGGGGTGCGTAGCCGAGCGCGTCCCCGGTCGCCCTGCTGCGGGGGGCCGGCGAGCAGTAGCGCAGTTCCGCGGCGGCCAGCGGGAGCAGGTCGTTGGCGGCGCGCAGCACTTCCTCCCATCCGGCCTGGTCCAGCGGCCGGTCGTCCTCGAAGCGCTCCGCCGGCAGCGAGGAGCAGCGCGCGGCGGCGACGAACGTGACGCGACGATGCATGGCCAGATGGTGGAACGCGGTACTCCGCAGGTCAAGAGGGGTCGCACAGGGTGTCCGAAACGTCACCGCCTCGTTTCCCCGGGCGGGTGGGAGCGCTGTCCGGGCTCCCCGAGAACGCTCTCGTCACGGGGTGTGCGCCGGGCCGGCGCCCGTGATCCGGGCGCTCGCGGAGCGCACCGAGATGGTTCAGATCCGGACTTCCTCGCAGGCCGTCCGCAGACGGCGCACGCCTTCGGCGATCTGCTCCGTCCCAGCCACCGCGGCGAAACTGAGCCGGAGGTGCGGGGCCGGGGATTCGGCGCTGAAGTAGGGGCGTCCGGGCGCCACGGCCACACCCGCTCGCAGCGCCGCTCCCACCAGGGCGGACTCGTCGGTGCCGTCGGGCAGCCGGACCCACAGGTGGTATCCGCCGGACGGGACGTGCGGCAGGGCGAGTTCGGGCAGCCGGGCGCGCAGCGCCGCGGTCATGGCGTCGCGGCGCGCCGTCAGCTCGGTGGAGACGGTCCGCAGGTGGCGTGGCCACGCGGAGGAGCCGACGAGTTCGAGGGCGGCCTCCTGGAGCGGGCGCGGCACGAAGAACGTGTCGACGACCTGGATGGCGCGCAGGCGCTCCAGGACCGGCCCGCGCGCGGCCAGCGCGCTCACCCGGAAGCTCGGCGAGGTCGCCTTGGTCAGCGACCCGACGTGCACGACGACGCCGTCCGGGTCCTCGGCGGCCAGCGGGCGGGGCAGCGGTCCCGCGTCCGCGTGCACGAGCCGGCGCACGAAGTCGTCCTCGACGACGAAGGCCCCGGCGTCCCGCGCGATGGAGAGCACCTCGCCGCGGCGCCCGGCGGCCAGGACGGCGCCGGTGGGGTTCTGGAACAGGGGCTGGCAGACGAAGACCCGCGCCCCGGTGGCCCGGAACGCGTCGGCGAGCAGGTCCGGCCGCACGCCGTCGGGGTCCACGGGTACCGGGACGGGGCGCAGGCCGGCCGCGCGGGCGATCGCCAGCATGCCGGGGTAGGTGGGCGACTCGACCAGGACCGGAGCGCCGGGCGGCGCGAGCGCGCGCAGCGCGGTGGTCAGGGCGGACTGGCCGCCCGCGGTGACGAGCACCTCCGCCGCGCCGACCGCTCCGCCGATGCCCCGCGCGAACCACTCGCGCAGCTCGGGCAGGCCCTCCATCGGAGGGCGGGACCAGGCACCGGGGCGGCGGCCGGCCCGGGCGAGCGCCGCGCCCATCGCCCGTTCCGGCTGGAGCGAGGGGTGCAGGTAGCCGCCGTTGAACTCGACGACCCCGGGGGGCGGCGCGGCGAGCGAGGCGAGCACGCCGGAGGCGTCGACGGTGCGCGGCACGACCTCGGCGGCGGCGTCCGCGCTGAGGGACACCTCCTGCCAGGAGGTGTCCCCGGCGGGCGGGACGGCGGTCCGGGGCCCGGCGCGGTAGGCGCCGGCTCCGGGCCGGGTGACCACCAGGCCCTCGGCGGCCAGCCGGGCGAGCGCGCGGGACACGGTCACCGGGCTCACGCGGAACCGCTCCACGAGCGCCCGGCTCGACGGCAGCTTTCCGCCGGGAGAGTAGCGGTCCAGCTCCCTTCGCAGCTGTTCGGTCAGATCTCCCACACTGCTACGCTCATGCATGAGAGCACAGAGTAGCGCTATCACCTCCCGGGCAATAGCGGTCGGCGCCGGCGGCACCCCGGTGCCGGAGACCGGCGCGGCGGCCCCGCCGGCCCGGCGCACCGCGGCCCGGCGGTCACGCCCCTGCGGAAGCGGTCCTCGCGGTCCCGTGACCGCCGCCGGGCCCGGGACCCCGGCCGCCGCCGTCCCCTCCGCACCGAGCGGCCGTCCGGGCCCCGGCACTCCCGCGTCCGCGGCCGGTGGCGGCGGTGCGGGCCCCTCCCGGACGGACCGGCGCGCCGGCACGCTCCAGGCGGCCCTCGGCGTCACCGCCTTCTCCCTGACCTTCCCCGCGACCGCCTGGGGCCTGGAGGGGTTCGGCCCCTGGTCCCTGGTGACCGTGCGCTGCGTCCTCGCGGCCCTCGTCGCGGGCGGCTGCCTCCTCGCCCTGCGGGTTCCGCTGCCGGCCCGCCGCCATCTGGCGGGGCTCGCCGTGGTGGCCGCCGGCGTCGTCCTCGGCTTCCCTCTGCTGACGACGCTCGCGCTGCGGACCTCGACCACCGCGCACGCGGCCGTGGTCGTCGGGCTGCTGCCGCTGACGACGGCGCTCCTGTCGGCGCTGCGCACCGGTACGCGCCCCTCCCGGACGTTCTGGCTCGCGGCCGGCTCGGGCGCCGCCGCCGTCATCGCCTTCACCGTGCAGCAGAGCGGCGGCGCGCTGACCGGCGCGGACGCCTACCTCTTCGCCGCGCTGCTGATCTGCGCGGCCGGCTACACGGAGGGCGGCAGGCTCGCCCGGGTGATGCCGGGCTGGCAGGTCATCGGCTGGGCCCTGGTGCTCTGCCTGCCGCTCAGCGCGCCGGGCGCGCTGGTGGCGACGGCGCAGGAGCCCGTGCACCTGACCGCGCACAGCGTGGCCGGTGTGCTGTGGGTCGCGGTGGGTTCGCAGTTCCTCGGCCTGGTCCTCTGGTACCGGGGCATGGCCGCGATCGGCGTCCCCAAGGCCAGCCAGCTGCAGCTGGCCCAGCCGCTGCTCACGCTGGTGTGGTCGGTGGCGCTGCTGGGCGAGCGGCTGACACCGGCCGCCCCGGTCACCGCGGCGGCCGTCCTGGTGTGCATCGCGCTCACCCAGCGGGCGCGCGGCTGACCGGCCGGCCCCCGGGGCGGGGCGCCGCGGGACCGTAGTGGTCGGCCACCACCCGGGCCAGCGCGCCGATCCGGTCCTCGGCGGCCTCCGTCGCGGCGAAGAAGACGTGGCCCCCCACCTCGGGGTGCGCGGCGGCCAGAGCGAGGTGCCGGGACAGCTCGGCGGGGTCCTGCCAGGGTGCCGCCTGGCCGGGGGCGCCCGCCTTGTACAGCGCCTCGCCCACGTACAGCGCGACCCCGGTGCCCCGGGCCGCATCCGCCCACCAGGGCAGCAGCCGCGCGTAGTCGGCGGGCGCGAAGCCGATGTTCCAGTACAGCTGGGGGCAGATGTAGTCGATCCAGCGCTCGCGCACCCATTTCCTGGTGTCGGCGTACAGGTCGTCGTAGGTCTGGACCCCGGCCCGGGTGGCCGAGCCGGCGGGGTCGGTGGCGTCGTTGCGCCAGACCCCGAAGGGGCTGACGCCGAAGCGGGCGCCGGGACGGGTCGCGCGGATGTCCGCCGCCGTCTCCAGCACCAGCCGGTCGACGTTGTGGCGCCGCCAGGCCGCCCGGTCCGGGAAGCCGGCGCCGTGCTCGGCGTAGGCCGCCGCGTCGTCGAAGTCCTCCCCGGCCACCGGGTAAGGGTAGAAGTAGTCGTCCCAGTGCACTCCGTCGACCGGGTAGCGGGCTACGGCGTCGAGCATCGCGGCGCGCACGAATGCCCGCACCTGCGGCAGTCCCGGGTTGTAGTACAGCTTCCCGCCGTAGGGGACGGTCCAGTCGGGGTGCCGCCGGGCCGGATGGGCGGCGGCGAGCCGTTCCGGGTCGGGATGCCCCGCGACGCGGTAGGGGTTGAACCAGGCGTGGAGTTCGAGCCCCCGCGCGTGGGCCTCGCGGACGGCGGTGTCGAGCGGGTCCCAGCCGGGATCGCGCCCCTGGACCCCGGTCAGGCTCTGCGCCCACGGCTCGTACGGCGAGGGCCACAGCGCGTCCGCGAAGGCGCGGACCTGGAAGAACACGGTGTTCAGCCGCAGCCGCACCGCCGTGTCGAGGTGACCGATCAGCTCGGCGCGCTGGTCGGCGGCGCTCAGTCCGGTGCGCGATGGCCAGTCCCGGTGCGCGGCGGTGGCGAGCCACAGCCCGCGGAGGGCGCCCGGCGCCCTCGGCCGGCCGGGCGGGCCCGGGGCGGCGGCGGTGTCGCCCGCTCCCGTACCCGCCAGCGCGGCCAGTGCCGCCGTGACGAACGCCCGGCGTCGCAGCCGCCCCATCGGCACCTCCTGTGCGGTGGACCCGGCCGGTCGCGGGTCGTCCCGCAGCCCAGCATGCCCGACCCCCGCGATCGATCATCGATACTTGGCGGTAACGTGCACGTTCGGAGCAGGCGCCGAACACCGGAGGTCCTGCCGGGCCGTACGGATCAGCGAAGGGGACGATGTGACCGACATCGAACGCGTCGGAGTGGTGGGCTGCGGGCAGATGGGAGCGGGCATTGCCGAGGTGTGCGCCCGCGCCGGTCTGGACGTCAAGGTCGCCGAGACCACCGGCGAGGCGCTGGAGATCGGCCGCACCCGGCTGTTCAACTCGCTGTCCAAGGCCGCCGGGCGCGGCAAGATCTCCGACGAGGAGCTGGAGGCCACCCAGAACCGCCTCGCCTTCACCACGGACCTCGGCGAGTTCGCCGACCGCGACCTGGTGATCGAGGCCGTGGTCGAGAACGAGCAGGTGAAGACCGAGATCTTCCAGGTCCTCGACCAGGTGGTGACCCGGCCGGACGCGATCCTCGCCTCGAACACCTCGTCGATCCCGCTGGTCAAGCTGGCCGTCGCCACCTCGCGCCCCGACCAGGTCATCGGCATCCACTTCTTCAACCCGGCCCCGGTCCAGCAGCTCGTGGAGCTGATTCCGGCGCTGACCACCTCCGAGGGCACCATCGGCCGGGCCCAGCTGTTCGCCGAGAAGGCGCTCGGCAAGCACACGATCCGCGCCCAGGACCGCTCCGGCTTCGTGGTGAACGCGCTGCTGATCCCCTACCTGCTCTCCGCGATCCGGATGTTCGAGTCGGGCATCGCCAGCCGCGAGGACATCGACAACGGCATGGAGATGGGCTGCGCCCACCCGATGGGCCCGCTCAAGCTGTCCGACCTGATCGGGCTCGACACGGTGGCCTCGGTCGCGTTCAGCATGTACGAGGAGTACAAGGAGCCGCTGTACGCCGCTCCCCCGCTGCTCCAGCGCATGGTGGACGCCGGCCGCCTCGGCCGGAAGGCGGGCTCGGGGTTCTACACCTACGGGCAGTGACGCCCGGCCGCCCGCGGCGGCCGACGCGCGGGGCGCGGGCCCGGCACCTCCAGGGGGGGTGCCGGGCCCGCGCCGTTCACACGGCGTGTGCGCGCCGGGCCCGCATATGCCGCGCGCACACGCTCCCCTCCCGCCCACCAGGCGAGTTGACTTTCCGTGCACGGCAAGGGACTTCCGACCACGGAAAGGAGCGGACCCGTGACCGCCGACTCCGAGCATCCTGCCGCACCGAGGGAACTCGCGGAGTTACGCCGGTCCCTGGAGGTGGGGCTCACCCGCGTCGAGGGAGGACTGGCGCTGCTCACCCAGCGCGACGACCAGACGGCCAAGGATCTCGACGACCTCAGCACCCGGATCGTCGCGCTCGAACACACCCGCTGGCCTCTGCCCGCCCTCTCCGCCGTCGCCGCCGTCGGCGCGGTGGCCGTGGCGGTCTGGCAGGCCCTGGGCCGCTGACCGGGCGGCGCGGCGGAGCGGCACCGTCACGACAGCGGGTCCTGTCCGAGCCGCAGATGGTGCAGGAGCAGCAGCGCGGCGGCCATGTTGGCGGCCGGGACCTCGCCGCGGGCGACCATGTCGGGGACGAGCTTGAGGGGCACCCACTCCCGCCGGTCGGACTCGAAGTCGTCCACGGGGTGCCCGATGTACTCCGCCGCGTCGGTCCAGTAGATGTGGTGCCGGGCGTCGGTGAGCCCGTTGGAGGGCTCGACGCTCATCAGATGCCGCAAGGGCGCCGGCCGCCAGCCCGTCTCCTCCTCCAACTCCCGTGCGGCGGCCGCGACGACGTCCTCACCGTCCTCCACGACGCCCGCCGGCAGCTCCCACCCCCAGCTGTCGGTGATGAAACGGTGCCGCCACAGCAGCAGCACCTCGTCGGCCCGGTTGACCACGGTGGCCACGGCGACAGGCCGCAGCCGTATCAGGAAGTGGTCGAGATGCCGCCCGTCCGGCAGCGCCACATCGGCGAGATTGACGCTGAACCAGCGGTTTTCGTACACAGTTTGTTCGTTCTGTTTCGTCCACTGCACGGTTCTGCCACCTTCCGCTAGGTAAGTGGCAATATCGCAGCAGGAAGCGGGCCGCAGCAGGCTCACGGCGGTCGGTCGGGGGGCGCGCCGACGGTGCACGGGGCGCGCGCGAGGAACCCCCCGCGCACGGCGGGGCCGGCCCACCGGCGCTCCGCGGCGCCGCGCCCTACAGCGGTACGCGCAGCGCGCCGTCGATGAGTTCCGCGGCCTCGGCGGTCCCCGCGCAGCCGCTGCGCACCAGGTGCTCACGCACCGCGCGCAACCGGTCCCGCAGCCGCTGGGACTCCATCCCGCGCGCCTGCTCGGCCATCCGCACCGCCGTCTCCACGGCCTTGTCCGCGTTCCCCTGGCGCAGTTCGATCTGGCTGAGCATGGCGAGCCGGTGCACCCGGCCCCGGTCGTGCGCCGGATTGTCCACCGCCGCCGCCGCGTTCTCGGCCGCCGCCACCAGGTCGCCGAGGCTGAGCAGCGCCTCCGCCACCTGTACGTTGACCAGCCCCGGCTGGACATAGCCGGTCTCGTCCGGCTCGTAGCCGCGCCGGATGCGCTCGGCGGCCTGCTCGGCACGCCGGATGCAGGACAGCGCGCTGCTGCCGTCGCCCAGGTGCGCGTACGCCTTGGCCTGCATCGCGTACAGGTCGGCGGCGAGGGCGGGGGTGATGTGCCGCCCCGCGGCGCGCAGCGCGGCCTCGGCGAAGGCGACCGCCTGCCGGTACTCGCGCATGAACAGCGACTGGTTGACGAGCAGCGCTATCACGTACGCGCCCAGCCCCCTGTCCCCGCTGGCCTTCGCCAGGCGCAGCGCCTGGTGGAAGTAGCGCTGCGCGAGCCCGTGCGCGTCGGAGTCGTAGGCGCAGATGCCCGCGACGGCGACCAGCCCGCCGGTCGCGCGGTGGAGTTGACGGCCCGTGGCGTCTGTGTAGCTGCCGCGCAGCAGCGGCGCGGTCTCGGCGTTGAGGAAGCCGACGATGCGGGTGCGGGTCGCGATGCCGCCGGCCTTGCGGTACATCTGCTCGTAGTGCGCCCGGGCCGCCCGGAGCATCTCGATGTCGGCCATGCTCACCCGGTGGCGTCCGCCGCGCGAGACGTCCACGTCCTCCGGCGGGTTCTCCCACTCCCAGACCGGCATGACCGCGGGCGTGCCGGTCACCGCCTGCGCCCCGAGGACGTGCGGGCGCTGCTGCTCGTCGGAGCGCCACAGCGCGGTGGCGCGCTCGACGAACCCGGAGAGCGAGGTGGCGTGCGGCGCCGCCGGTGCGCCGGGCAGACCGAGTCCGATGTCGTCCAGCGTGACGGGCCGGTGCAGCCGTCCCGCGAGGACCTGGCAGATCAGGTCGGGCACCTGCCCGCGTGGCCGCTGCCCCTTCAACCACCGTGCCACCGCGGTGTGTTCGTAGCGCAGGGCGAGGCCGCGGGCCCGTCCCGCCTGGTTGACGTGGGCGGCGAGTCCCGCGTGCGAGATGCCCGCCTCGTCGAGCATCGCGTCGAGCAGGGTGTTGGGCTGCATGGAAGGCCCCCCGGGTGCCTCGTGGCCGACGGCGCCGATCGTCCTCTTCCGCGTCCGCCGGCGCCAGTCGGCGGAGCGGGTCGCTTTCACACGGGGTGTGAAGCAAGCACCCGTGTCCGGGGCGTGCGCGCGCTGTCGCGGAGCGTCGCGGGCCGGTTGACTGAGCTGTCTCGCAAGAGGCCGGCCGGGCCGCCGGCTCCCCCTCGTACAGTGCGGCGGCCCGCTGCGCGCCGTCCGCCCGGCCCCCTGCCCGACACTCTGTGGCCGGGCGGACGGCCGCCGCCGCCCGGACAGGCATCGGGGCCCGCCCGGACGCATCACGGACGCCTCCGGACGGCCGGGGCCGGGCTCCGGGACGGGTGCCGCGCCGTCACCGCGGAGCGTGCCGGGCGCGGTCGTGGCACCGCCCCAGGGGAGGCGGCCGGCGGTCGTTGCGCAGCACCAGCAGGGCCACGTCGTCCCCGGGACGGCCGTCGCTGTGCCGCAGCAGCCCCGCGAGGACGGCCCGCAGCACGGCCTCCGGTACGACGGGACGGTCGCGGACGGCGTCCGTGAGCGCGGGCAGCAGCGGGAAGAACCGTCCGCGGGCGTCACGCGCGTCCTCCACCCCGTCCGTGTGCAGGAACAGCCCGTCGCCGGGCAGCAGGGGTCCGCAGGGCTCGGCCCGCAGGACGGCCGGGAGCGGGAACGGGCCCAGCGGCGGCAGGGGTTCGGCCCGCGCCAACGGCGCGACCCGGCCCGTGCCGAGCAGATACGGCCAGGGGTGGCCGCAGTTGAGGGCGCGCACCTCGCCGTCGGGGCGGATCTCCAGCAGCAGGACGGTCACGAAGTCCTCGGCGACCGGATCGTCGGTCTCAGGGCCGCGGGCGCCGGACGAGGGGTGTTCGCGACGGGCCCGCTCCCTCAGGTGGCGTGCCAGGGCCCGGTCCAGCCGGCGCAGGACTCCGCCCAGTTCGGGTTCGTCGTGCGCGGCCTCGCGGAAGCTGCCGAGAACGGCGGCGACGGTGCCGATGGCGCCCAGACCGTGCCCGCGGACGTCGCCCATGACGACCCGCACGCCGTGCTCGGTGGCGATCACCTCGTACAGATCGCCGCCGACCGCCGCGGCGCGGTCGGCGGACATCTGGGCCGCCGCGACGCCCAGGCCGTCGACCCGTGGCGGCAACGGCCGCAGCAGGACGCGCTGCGCCGCCCCCGCAACCTCCCGGACCTGCCGCAGTTCGCGCAGCAGCACCGCCCGGACGTGCACCACCAGCCCGGTGCCGACGGCGAAGAAGACGGCACTGGTGGCCATCCGGGCCTCCAGGCCGTCCTGTTCCGCGAGGGGACAGGCCATCCGGTACGACACGGCGAGCGCGCCCCAGGCCGCGGGCAGTCCGAGACTCAGCGCCCGGCGCGGCGGCGACCGGTCGTCGCGGCGACGGGCGCCGGGTCCGGACCGGCGCAGCCGCCGGATGAGCTGCGCGCGGGGTCCTTCGGCCCGCAGCATCCGGGCGAGGCCCGCTCCGAGCCGGCCTCCCCGGTGCCGGGTGCCGGCGACCGCCCCGAGCGGCTCCCGCGCGGGTGCCCGGAGCGTCGTCCCGCGAGGGGTCCCAGCCTTGGTACGGATCATGCCGATCGGCCCCCCAGTAGGCCCTGACAGCGCAGACGGCCTCGGCGAGACCGGTCCGATTCTGACGACCGATCACCCGACCGGGCCAGGCCGTCCGGTCATGTCACCCGAACGAGTGAGACGCCTTCGGACACCCGAACCGGCGCGACCTCGCAGGCAGGGGCCCCGTCCCCCCTCGGAGCGAGGAGGGACGAGGCCCCTGGGAAGGAGACCACCGGCCTGAGCCGGCGCAGGCGGTCAGGCCCCGCGCAGGACGGCCCCCGTGCGCTCGGCGGCGAGCGCAACCGCCGCGTCGCGCGCCGCGGACGCCTCGTCCACGGTCAGCGTGCGGTCAGCGGCACGGAAGCGCAGCGCGTACGCGAGGGACTTCCGGTCCCCGCCGAGCTGCTCGCTCTCGTACTCGTCGAACAGCCGGACGGACTCCAGCAGTTCGCCCGCGCCGGCACGCAGCGCCGCCTCGACGTCGGCGTGCGGGACGGTCCGGTCGACGACGAGCGCGACGTCCTGGGTCGCGACCGGGAACGCGGAGATCTTCGGCCCCCTGGGGTGGCCGGAACTCGCCTCCTCCACGGCGTCCAGGTCCAGCTCCATCGCGCAGGTGCGCGCGGGCAGGCCCAGCGACTTCAGCACCCGCGGGTGCAGCTCACCGGCGTACCCGACGACCCGCTCCGCGCCGTCCAGGACGACGGCGAGTTCGGCGCAGCGGCCGGGGTGCCAGGGCCCGTACCGGCCGGTGCGGACGAGGAGTTCGGTCCCCGCCTCGCGGGCCACCACGCGGGCGGCCTCGACGGCGTCGGCCCAGTCCGCGGGACGGCCCTTGCCCCACCAGCCGGCCTGCTCGCGGGCGCCCGCGAGGACGACGGCGGCGTGCCGGGGCTGGACGGGCAGCGCGGCGGTCAGGGACGCGAGCTCCTCGTCGGTGGGACGGCGGTCGACGGGCAGCCGCCCGGCGACGCGCGCCTCCGCCCGCGGGTGGAAGACCAGCCCGGTCTCGAAGAGCGCCAGGTCGTGGCTGCCGCGCCCGTCGTTGCGGCGCAGGGTCTGCAGCAGACCGGGCAGCAGCGTGGTGCGGAGCGCGGGCTCCTCGTCGGAGAGCGGGTTGACGAGCGTGACGACCTTGCGGTTCGGGTCGTCGGCCGCCAGTCCGAACCGGTCCAGGACCTGCTCGCCCATGAACGGGTAGTTCGGCGCCTCGACGTATCCGGCGCCTGCCAGGGCGCGGCCGACACGGCGGTGCAGGCGCTGCCGCTGGGTGAGACCGAGGCCGGCCGGGGGCTTGGGCAGCGTGGAGGGCAGGTTCTCGAAGCCCTCCAGGCGGATGACCTCTTCGGCCAGGTCGTTCGGGTCGGTGAGGTCCGGCCGCCAGGACGGCACGGTGACGATCAGCTCGTCCTGGCCGTAGACGTCGCAGCCGACCTGCTGGAGGCGGCGGACGACGGTCTCGCGGCCGTAGGCGACACCGGCCACCTTGTCCGGGTGGTCCGCGGCGAGGGTGATGGTGTGCGGCGCGGACGGGGCGATCACCTCGGTGACGCCGGCGTCGGCGGTGCCGCCCGCGAGCAGGACGAGCAGGTCGACGGTCCGCTGGGCCGCGGCGGAGGCGGCCTGCGGGTCGACGCCGCGCTCGAAGCGCCGGGACGCCTCGGAGGCCAGCTTGTGCCGGCGGGCGGTGCGCGCGATGGAGACGGGGTCGAAGTGGGCCGCCTCGACGACGACCTCGGTGGTGGTGCCCTCGCTGTCGTCGATCTCGGTGTCGGCCCCGCCCATGACGCCCGCAAGGCCGATGGGCCCACGGTCGTCGGTGATCACCAGGTCCTCGGCGTTCAGCGTGCGCCGGACGCCGTCGAGGGTGGTGAGCTTCTCGCCCTGCTCGGCCCGGCGCACGCCGATGGCGCCCTGGAGGCGGTTGCGGTCGTAGGCGTGCAGGGGCTGGCCGAGCTCCAGCATCACGTAGTTGGTGATGTCGACGGCGAGCGAGATCGGGCGCATGCCGGCCTTCTGGAGCCGGCGGCTCAGCCAGATCGGGGAGCGCGCGTCGGGGTCGAGGCCGGTCACCGTGCGGGCGGTGAAGCGGTCGCAGCCGAGCGGATCGGAGACCCGCACCGGGTGGCCGAAGGCGTTCGGGGCGGGCACGTCGAGCAGCGCCGGGTCGCGCAGCGGCAGACCGTAGGCGGTCGCCGTCTCGCGGGCGACGCCGCGCATCGACAGCGCGTAGCCGCGGTCGGGGGTGACGGCGATGTCGAGGACCTCGTCGACGAGCTGGAGCAGCTCGATCGCGTCGGTGCCCGGCTCGGTCTCCGGGGACAGCACGATGATGCCGCCGGAGCCGTCGTCGCCCATGCCCAGTTCGTCGCCGGAGCAGATCATGCCGTGCGAGGTCTTGCCGTACGTCTTGCGCGCGGCGATCGCGAAGTCGCCGGGCAGCACGGCGCCGGGCAGCACGACGACGACCTTGTCGCCGACGGCGAAGTTCCGGGCGCCGCAGACGATCTCCTGCGGCTCACCGGTGCCGTTGGCCGTACCGACGTCGACGGTGCAGAAGCGGATGGGCTTCTTGAAGCCCTCCAGCTCCTCGATGGTGAGCACCTGGCCGACGACCAGCGGGCCCTTGAGGCCGGCGCCGAGCGCCTCGACGGTCTCGACCTCCAGTCCGGCCGAAATGAGCTTGGCCTGGACGTCGCGCCCGGTCTCCGTCGCCGGAAGGTCGACGTACTCCCGCAGCCAAGAAAGCGGGACCCGCATCAGATCTCCATCCCGAACGGCCGGGTGAACCGGACGTCACCCTCGACCATGTCTCGCATGTCTTCGACGTTGTGGCGGAACATCAGCATCCGCTCGATACCGAACCCGAACGCGAACCCGCTGTACCTCTCCGGGTCCACGCCGCAGGCGACGAGCACCCGCGGGTTGACCATGCCGCAGCCGCCGAGCTCGATCCAGCCCTCGGAGGAGCAGGTCCGGCAGGGGCGGTCGGGGTTGCCGACGGATTCGCCCCGGCACACGTAGCAGAGCATGTCCATCTCGGCGGACGGCTCGGTGAAGGGGAAGTAGTTCGGACGCAGCCGGGTCTTCATGTCCGGGCCGAAGAGCGACTGGACCATGTGGTCGAGGGTGCCCTTGAGGTCGGCCATGGTCAGGCCCTCGTCGACGGCGAGCAGCTCGATCTGGTGGAAGACCGGGGTGTGCGTGGCGTCGAGCTCGTCCGTGCGGTAGACGCGGCCGGGGCACACGACGTAGACGGGCGGCTCCCGGTCGAGCAGGGCACGGGCCTGTACCGGCGAGGTGTGGGTCCGCAGCACGACCCCGGACCCGCCGTCGCCGTCCGCGTCCGCCGGGCCCTGGACGAAGAAGGTGTCCTGCATCTGCCGGGCGGGGTGGTCGGGGCCGAAGTTCAGGGCGTCGAAGTTGAACCACTCCGCCTCGACCTCGGGGCCCTCGGCGACCTCGTAGCCCATCGAGACGAAGACGTCCGCGACGCGCTCCATCATGGTGGTCAGCGGGTGCCGGGCCCCGGCCGGCACGCGGTCGTACGGCAGCGTGACGTCCACCGCCTCCTCGACCAGCACGCGCGCGTCGCGCTCGGCCTCCAGCTCGGCCTGGCGGGCGGCGAGGGCCTTGTTCACGGCGCCCCGCGCCTGGCCGACGAGCTTGCCGGCCGCGGCCTTGGCCTGCGGGGGCAGTGCGCCGATCTCGCGGTTGGCGAGGGCCAGCGGCGAGGTGCCGCCGGTGTGGGCGACCTTGGCCTCCTGGAGCGCGTCGAGGTCGCCGGCGGCGGCGAAGGCGGTGAGCGCCTCGTCCCGCATGCGCTCGATCTCTTCCGGTTTCAAGGCCTCGACCTCTACAGGGTCGTACGACTTATTAGGTGCCGACATCTCTTCCCGTGCTTCCGGTTGGCTGGCTGAGGGTCCCCGTCACCGACTCGGAGACGAATCGTCCGCAGATGAGAGGACGCAAAGGTGCCAAAGGCCGAGTCTAACGGGGGTGGGTGCCCGCCCAGGACCGGGCGTCCTCGCGGTGCTCCCGTGCGGAGGGGGCCCGTGGGGTCCGGCGCGGCGTCAGAGGAGGTACGCCGGGGTGCCCACGGGCAGGGTAAATCGGAACTCGGCGCCCCCGCCGGGGGCGCGTCCGACGGTGATGGTGCCGCCGTGGGCTTCGACGATGCCCTTGACGATGTAGAGCCCGAGGCCCGTGCCACCGCGTTTGCTGCCCCGCCAGAAGCGGGTGAAGACGCGGTTCATGGACTCCTCCGGGATTCCCCCGCCCTCGTCGCTCACGGTGACCGACGTGACGGGACTCGGCACTCCCTCGTCGTCCGCCCGCTCGCGCGGGGAGACGGAGGGTGCCACCTCGATGATGACGGTTCCCTCGCCGTGGCGCACGGCATTTTCGATCAGGTTGCCGAGTACCTGGTCGACCTTGTCGGGGTCGGCCCACAGATCCGGCAGGGGCCGCTCGACGCGCAGCAGGAAGCGGTCGGCGGGCTGGCCGGAGGCGACGTACGCCTTGATGTGGCGGCCCACGGCGGCAGCCATGTCGACGGGCTGGCGGCGCACCTCCAGGCGCCCGGAGTCGATGCGGGAGATGTCCAGCAGTTCGGCGATGAGCCGGGTGACGCGGTCGGCGTCGGCGTCGACGGTCTCCAGCATCAGCTTCTTCTGGTCGTCCGTGAAGCGCTCCCACTTGGCGAGCAGCGTCGCGGTGAAGCCCTTGACCGAGGTGAGCGGCGAGCGCAGTTCGTGCGCGACGGTGGCGATCAGCTCGGCGTGGCTGCGTTCGGTGCGGCGGCGGGCCTCGGTGTCGCGCAGGCAGACGACGACGCGGCGGACGGGTCCGGTGGGCCGGGTGCGCACGTAGCGGGCGGCGACCAGGACCTCGTGGCCGCCGGGCAGCAGGAGGTTGCGCTCGGGCTGGCCGTTGCGGATGGCGAGACCGCCGTAGGGGTCGGTGAGCTGCCACCACCGGCGGCCCTCCAGGTCCTCCAGGGGCAGCACGCTCTCCAGGCGGCGGCCGAGCGCCCGGGCGGCGGGGACCGCGGTGATCCGCGCCGCCGCGGCGTTGAAGCAGACCACCCGGCCGTCCTCGTCGGCGACGACCAGTCCGTCGGGCAGGTCGTCGGGGTCGACGGCGGGTCCGGCTGCGGGGTCGGCGGCGTCGTCCCGCCGGGACGCGGGGGTGCCGCGCACGTCGCGTGCTCGCAGCGCGCCGTGCGCACCGCCCGTGCCGACGCTCATCCCCGTACCCCACCTCTCGTCCGGCGCAGAGGGCCCCCGAGCCCGTCACCCTACTAGCTGTCGGTGACGGAGCGGCACCCTGTGGAGGCGCGCTGTGCACGGGCCGACGCGTAGAGACATACGGCCGCGGCGGTGGCGAGGTTCAGACTCTCGGCCTTTCCGTGGATCGGAACGCGCACCACCGCGTCGGCGAGCGCCCGGGTCTGCTCGGGGAGCCCCCACGCCTCGTTGCCGAAGATCCAGGCGGTGGGGCCGCCCATGGTCCCCTGGTCGAGCTCGTCGTCCAGGTCGTCCTCGCCCGCCCCGTCGGCGGCGACGATCCGCGCCCCCGCGTCGCGGAGGGCCGCGACCGCGCTCTCGACCGGCACCCCGACCGCGACGGGCAGGTGGAACAGGGAGCCGACGGAGGCGCGGACGGCCTTGGGGTTGTAGAGGTCGACGGAGGCGTCGGTGAGGACGACCGCGTCGGCGCCCGCGGCGTCGGCGCAGCGCAGGACGGTGCCGGCGTTGCCGGGGTCGCGGACGTGGGCGAGCACGGCGACGAGGCGGGGCCGGGCCGCGACGATCTCGTCGAAGGGGGTGTCCAGGAAGCGGCAGACCCCGACGAGCCCCTGGGGGGTGACGGTGGTGGAGATGTCGGCGACGACCTCGTCCCCGGCGAGGTGCACGCGGGCGCCGGCGGCGCGGGCGTCGCCGACGATGTCGGCGTGGCGTTCCGCCGCCTCGACGGTGGCGAACAGCTCGACGAGCGGGGAGGCGCCGTCGGCACGGTGCGCGGCGGCCTCCCGTACGGCCTGCGGCCCCTCGGCGAGGAAGAGCCGCTCCTTGCCCCTGGCGTTGCGCCGGGCGAGCCGGCGGGCGGCGGCGACGCGCGGCGAGCGCGGGGAGATCAGCTCGGGGGCGGCGGGGGGCATGGCGTCACCTTCACGTTGCAGGGGGGATTGCTGGCGCAGGGAACACGACGGACCCGCAGGCACGAGCCTGCGGGTCCGGGTGACATCCGGCGGGGGCCGGCGTCGGTGTCAGGCGGCCTTCGGCGCGTTGACGTCCGACGGCAGGGCCTTCTGCGCGACCTCGACGAGCGCGGCGAACGCGTTGGCGTCGTTGACGGCCAGCTCCGCGAGGATCTTGCGGTCCACCTCGATGTTGGCGGCCTTCAGACCCTGGATGAGGCGGTTGTACGTCATGCCGTTCTGGCGGGCCGCAGCGTTGATGCGCTGGATCCACAGCTGACGGAAGTCGCCCTTGCGCTTCTTGCGGTCGTTGTAGTTGTAGACCAGCGAGTGGGTGACCTGCTCCTTGGCCTTGCGGTACAGGCGCGAACGCTGACCGCGGTAGCCGGAGGCCGCCTCGAGGATCGCCCGGCGCTTCTTGTGGGCGTTGACTGCCCGCTTGACGCGTGCCACTTGTTAACTCCTTGTAGCGGGGCCGTGGGGGGACTCACACGGCCCGGAATAGATGGGGTCCCGGTCCTGACGTGCGGCGCCTGGGCGCCGGTACGTCACTTGCCGAGAAGCTTCTTGATCTTCTTGGCGTCGCCCGGGGCCATCTCGGCGTTGCCGGTGAGGCGACGCGTCAGGCGCGACGACTTGTGCTCGAGCAGGTGGCGCTTGCCGGCGCGCTCGCGGAGCACCTTGCCGGAGCCGGTGACCTTGAAGCGCTTGCTGGCACCGCTGTGCGACTTGTTCTTCGGCATAGCGCCGTTCTCTCCTCGTCAGTGGCGTTCCGGTGCCCGGTCGAAGGACCGGGCACGGTGGAACGTCATGGGTATCGATTGACATCCTGGGGCGTGAGCCCCGGGATCAGGCCTCGGCCGGAGCCTCGGCGGACTCGGCGGACTCAGCCTCGGTGGACTCGGCCTCGACGGGCTCGCCCTCGGCGGCGTTCTGCGAGCGGCCGGGGTTGGCCTTCGCGTCCGCCTTGCGCGCCGCCTGGGCCTCACGGGCCTCGGCCATCGCCTCGGTCTTCTTCTTGTGCGGACCGAGAACCATGATCATGTTTCGGCCGTCCTGCTTCGGGTTCGACTCGATGAACCCGAGGTCCTCGACGTCCGACGCGAGACGCTGCAGCAGTCGGTAGCCGAGTTCCGGCCGGGACTGCTCGCGACCACGGAACATGATCGTGATCTTGACCTTGTCGCCCTGCTTGAGGAACCGGACGACGTGACCCTTCTTCGTGTCATAGTCGTGCGGGTCGATCTTCGGCCGGAGCTTCATCTCCTTGATGACCGTGTGCGCCTGGTTCTTGCGCGCCTCACGGGCCTTCATGGCCGACTCGTACTTGAACTTGCCGTAGTCCATGAGCTTGCAGACGGGCGGGCGGGCGTTCGCCGCCACCTCGACCAGGTCGAGGTCGTACTCCTGAGCGAGCTCAAGGGCCTTGGCAAGCGGAACAATCCCGACCTGCTCGCCGCTGGGACCGACAAGTCGCACTTCGGGAACGCGAATCCGGTCGTTGATGCGGGGCTCGGCGCTGATGGATCCTCCTCGGTAGCACCACACGGCGGTCTGGCGGACAGCCGCGTATGTCTCTGATGACACGGGGACCAACCGCCGTGGGGCACGAAAAATGCCCCGGACGGGACACAGGCGGGGCTCCAAGGATTACCGGAGCACCGCCGCGGTCCTGCCGCGGGGCGCGCATTCGGGCGACTCCACCGTCCGTACGGAACGGTGGCGGCCACCTGACCGGATGACCCGCCGTCCCGGAGGACGGTCAGGTGGGAGATCGGAGCCTCCACTTGTGGGCCGGGCACACAGGTGTCCGGCCGGTCGTTACACAAGGTTAGCAGCTCCGCCGGGGAGGCGCTAACCGGCGGCCGCGCCGCCCGGACACGCGGGCCGCCCGCCCCGCGCCGGCCGCGGGGCGCTCCCGCGGGCGGGGGCGTGCGCGCCGGGGCCTATCGTGTGGGGCATGAGTGACACCCCTGCCCAGAACCCCGACTTCGACACCATGGCCCGCGACATCGCCGAGGTCCCCGCGGTCGAGGTCATCGTGACGGTCGCCGTCAACCTGATGAGCGCCGCCGCGGTCAAGCTCGGACTCACCGAGGAGGGCGAGGACCACAAGGACCTGGACGAGGCCCGCAAGCTGGTCACGGCACTGGCCGGCCTCCTCGACGCGAGCACCACCGAGATCAGCTCCTTCCACGCGGCCCCGCTGCGCGACGGCCTGAAGTCGCTCCAGCTCGCCTTCCGCGAGGCCTCCCTCGTCCCGGACGAGCCGGGCCAGGGACCGGGCGAGAAGTACACCGGCCCGGTCTACGGCTGATCCCGCGCCGGGGGCCGTCCCGCCCGGTCGGGGCCGCGGCCGGGCGGTCCGCGGCCCGCGCCCCAGGCCGGCTCCTAGCGCCGCTCGAACAGCGGCTTTCCCGGAGGGGCGGCATCGGGGGGCAGCAGGGCCAGGTCGAGGCCGCGGTCCAGGCGGGCCCGCAGCGTCTCGTCGGCCGCCAGCCGCTCGGCGACCGCACGGGCCGCCTCTGCGGGCACGGCGGCCGGGTCGAGCACGAGGGCCAGGGTGCCGTCGGCGCTGCCGGGCCCGAGGTGGGCCCGGACGACCAGCGGCTCGGCGGCGACCGCGGCCCGCACCGCCTCCACGACGGCCGGATCGGCCAGCGGTTCGGCGGTCGTGCGCCCCTCGGCGAGCGCCAGCAGCGCGGAACCGGTCAGCTGGAAGGCGACCGGCCCGGCCAGGTCGAGCACGATCGTGTCGGCCTTCTCGTGGGCCGCGGCCTCCAGGACCTGCCGCAGCGGTACGGCCACCGGGCGGGCCGCGGCGTCCCAGCGGGCCAGCGCCTCGGTCGAGGTGAAGGCGGGCAGCGCGGTGCGGTCCCCCGCCCTGAGCGTGGGGACGGCCATGTCGCTCGTCTTCTCGCGGCGCAGCCCGTTCCCGTCCTCCTCGACCTCGCCGAGGACGGCCACCACCGGCACGAGGAGCCGGGCCTGCGCGAGCGCCTCCAGAACGGGGGGCACGGCGCTGCGGTCCGCCGACCACGCGGCGAGCGCCTCGCTCAGCCGGGGATCGGCGGAGCCGTCGTCGTCGGGGTAGCCGGAGTCGGGAATGTTCTTGTTCGCCACGGTCACCGACCCTATCGGGGGGATGCGGCTGCGGTTGTGCGGGCCCCGAAACCCGCCGGTCACGGCCTTCACGCGATTCTCAGCCGCCGCTGACACGGCTTTAACACGCCTCTCACCGCGGGCACAGCCGCGCCGTCCAGCATCGCGGGATGGACCGTCACAGATCGCGCGGGCGCCGCGCCCGGCCGGCCCGGCGCGGGCCGCTCCGACACACCGCGGTGGCCGTCGTCGCGCTGACCGGTGTCGTGGCAGCGGGCGCCGTGTACGTGCAGGCGCACACCCACGGCCGCAAGGGCCTCGTATCGTCGGCGTCGGCGGCGCCCGCCCTGCCCTCGGCGTCGCCGTCCGCGGACGAGGAGGAAACGGTGGAACCGGTGGCGGAACCGACGGTGGACCGGGAGGCGCTGCTGGCGCGGGCGATGCGGTCGGTGGCGGTGGCGGACGGCGCCCGGGTGTCGGTCGCCGTCCGCGCCGTCCACGCGGACGAGAGCGCCGGCTACGGCGACGGCACCTTCGACACGGCGAGCATCGTCAAGGTGGACATCCTGGCCGCCCTGCTGCTGCGCGCGCAGGACGCGGACCGGCACCTGACCGCGCAGGAGAAGGCGTACGCCACCGCGATGATCGAGGACAGCGACAACGCCTCGGCGTCCGCGCTGTGGGCGGCGATCGGCCGGGCGGACGGACTCGACGCGGCGAACGAGCGCTTCGGCCTGACCGCGACCCGGGGCGGCGACGGCGAGCTGTGGGGGCTGACCCGCACCACGGCCGCCGACCAACTGGCCCTGCTGCGGCAGGTGTTCGGAGCGAACTCGGACTCGGAGCTCGCCCCCGCCTCACGCGACTACCTCCGGGACCTGATGGGGACGATAGCGGCCGGCCAGCGGTGGGGGGTGTCGGCGGCGGCGGACGGCACGGACTGGGCCCTGAAGAACGGGTGGCTGCCTCGCACCGCCACCGGGCTGTGGGACGTCAACAGCATCGGGCGCGTGAGCGTCGACGGCCGCGACTACCTGGTGGCGGTGCTGTCGGACGGCAACGCCACACAGGACGCGGGGGTGTCGCTGGTCGAGGCGGCGTCGAAGGCGGCGCTCACCGCCTTCGACGCCGCGCAGGGGTGAGCCTCGCCGCCTGGACCGGCCCGCCCCACGCCGTCCGGCCCGCGAGTCCGCCCGGACCTACGGGCGGCCGGACGCCGGGGTGCCCCGGCGTCCGCGCCACAGCACCACCGACGCCGCCAGCAGCGCCAGCCCCAGGGCGCCCGCCAGCGGGCCCGCCCAGTCGGCCGGTCCGCCGTCGTCGTGCGGGGTGTCGGGGCCGGGCCCGAAGTACGTGCTGCCGTACGCCGCCGGGGTGAGGCCCCCGGGCTTGAGCCGGCCGCCCCGCGCGATGGCGGCGGCCGGGTCGACGAAGCCGAAGCCGCGCGCGTCGTCCCGGCCGCCCGCGGGCACGTTGCGGGCCGTGTCCTCCAGGAGCTGCTTGATCTGCGCCGGGGTGAGCCCCGGGTGGGCGGCCCGGACGAGCGCGACCGCACCGGAGACGAAGGCGGACGCGGCGCTGGTGCCCCAGCCCTCGTAGTAGCGGTCGTCCGGGTCGGCGATGACGACGTCCACGCCCGGGGCGCTGACGGTGGCGTACCAGCGGCGGGTGGAGAACGAGGCGCGGGTGCCGTAGCGGTCGACGGCGGTGGCGGCGATCACGCCGGGGTACGCGGCCGGATAGGAGATGTGGTCGCCCTTCTCCCCGCCGTTGCCCGCCGAGGCGACGACCGCGACGCCCTTGGCCAGCGCGTACTGGACAGCCGCGTCCTCCGCGGGCTCCGGGTGGGCGGAGCTGGAGTCGTCGCCGAGCGAGAGGTTGATGACGTCCGCGCCGTGGTCGGTGGCCCAGCGGATGCCCTCCGCGAGGGCATTGCCCCGGGTGGTGCGCGCCTTGGAGCGGGCCGGGTCGGCGTCTTCGAGGATGACGCGGACGGGCAGGATGGTGGCCTGCGGGGCGATGCCCAGGACTCCGTCGGCGTTCCCCGCGCCGTGGCCGTGGCCGGCGATGATGCCCGCCATCGCGGTCCCGTGCCGGGCCCAGGCGCGGTCTCCCCGGCTCGCGCCGAAGCCGACCAGGTCCTTGCCGGTGAGCACGCTGCCCGCCAGGTCCGGGTGGCGGGCGTCGACCCCGGTGTCGAGGACGGCGACGGTGATGCCCTTGCCCTTGGTCGTCCGCCAGGCCTGCTGCGTGTGCATCGCGTCGAGGCCCCACTGCTGGGCCCGTATGCCGTCCGCGTGGGCGGCGCCCGCCGGGACGAGGGCGAGGGCCCCGGCGAGCAGGAGGCCCAGGGCGGACCGCCGTCGCGGGCGCCGGGGCCTTCGCGCCCCGGGGTCGGTGCGGTGGAGGCGGTCCGGTGCGTCGCCGGTCCGCGGTGCCGCGGGAAGAGGGCGGGCGGGGCGGGTCATGACGGGTTCTCCGTGGCCGAGGTGACGGTCTTGCGGAAGGCGCGCTCCACCCGGTCGGCGAGACCCCGTGCCTCGTGGCCGAGCCCGGCCTGGGCGGGGGCGGTGGTGGCCCCGGGTTCCATGGCGTCGGCGGCGGGCTGCGGCGCGGCGACCGCCCGCCCGTCGGCGAACCCGGACACGGCGAAGACGACGACGGGGGCGTCCGTGAGGACCGACTCGGTCCAGGAGGCGCGCTGGGCGTCGCCGAAGCCCTCGGCGGGCGTGCCCTTCGCCGGGTAGGTGCGCGGCATCAGGTCGCTGCGCCGGTCCAGGCCCTCCTTGCCGAAGCGGGCCTTCAGGGCGGTCATCGCCGCCGCGTCCGCCGTGGTGAACAGCAGGCCGACGGTGGTGACGTGACTGCGTGTCGCGTCCACGTAGGTGGCGCGCAGCAGGCGCAGGCAACCGACGGGCGCGAGGGCCTTGCGCAGCAGCGGGTCGAAGGCGTGCGCGCAGCCGGTGTCCGGGGCGACGGCGATCCGCGTCCAGGTGCGGTCGGAGCCGCCGGGGCCGGCCCCGTCGCCGCGTACGGTCGGCGGGAAGAGGCGGTCCACGGGCACGCTGTGCCAGAGGTCCCCGGCGGCGGCGAAGGTGTCGCGCGAGCCGGCGGCGTCCGCCTCGCCGCCGGTGAGCCAACTCCCGGTCACGGCGCCGCCGATGAGGCCCAGTCCGAGGACGACGCAGACAGCGGCGGCGACGGCGCGGGAGCGCGTGCGGGGACGGCCCGGGAGCGGGCCGGTCTCGGGCTCGGCGAAGGAGACGAACGGCCGTCCGGCGCTCTCGTTCCTCTCCGGCGCGGCCGGGGCCGGGGCTGACGTGAAGGACTCCACCGGCGTCCACGGCGTCGGGGACGCCTCGGCGCGCGGCGGGCTGTCCGGCCCGGCCGGCTGCGCGGACCGCTCGCCGGGAACGGCGTCGCCGGGCGCCGCGGTGCGGGCGGGTCCGGCCGGGCCGGCGAGCTGGCGGGGCTGCGGGGAGGGGGCGGGGGGCGCGTCGGGGAAGCGTGCGGTGGCCGCGGGCGGCGGGGGCGTCGGCCCGCTCCGTGCGGCCCGCGCCGCTCCGGGCCGGGGGTGCGGGAAGCGGTGGGCGTCCCGGTCCGGGGCCGGCGGCGCCTCGGCGGGGATGCCGGAGCGCGGTGCGCGGT
Organism: Streptomyces sp. NPDC048566; assembly: GCF_043199735.1. NCBI lineage: Bacteria > Bacillati > Actinomycetota > Actinomycetes > Kitasatosporales > Streptomycetaceae > Streptomyces > Streptomyces sp. NPDC048566. The sequence continues at coordinate 443,585 of NZ_JBICWL010000002.1, read as the reverse complement.
CGGGACCGGCGGTGCTCCGCTCCGCGGCGGGGGGCGGGACGGACGCGGACACGCCGCGCGGCGGCTCGGCGGGGTGCGCCGGAGCGGGGTCCGGGACGCCGGACCGCGACCCGAACGCGCTGCCCGGGCCGGGCGCGGAGGGCTGCGGGCGCATGTCGGCCCGGTGGCCGCTCCCCGGCGCGGGCGGCACGGCGTCCTGGGCCGGAGCGGCCTGCGCCCGCCGGTCGGTGTCCGGAAGGGACGGGGTCGACCACGGCGGGGAGGGCCGGTCCTGGGCCTGCCCGTGGGGCGGGTCGTCGGTCCACGACTCCCCGCCGACCGGCGGGGTGCGGTCGCGTCCCGGCGACGGCGCGGCGGCCGGCGACGCGGGCGCGTCCGGTGCCCACGGCTCGCCTCCCGCCGGTGGCCGCGCCGGGCGCGCGGGCGCCGGACGGGGCGGAGCGGCCGGCGCGGCGGGCGCCGCGGCACGGCCGAGCCGGTCCGGGAACGGAGGCGGGCCGGGCGGCAGCGGTGGAGCCGCCTCGCCCGGCGACGGGACCGCGGCGGGCGGGGACACCGGACGCGGCGGGATCGGGCCGGGCGGGGTGGTGGGACGGGCGGGCGCCGAGGAGGCGGGAGCGTGCGGTGGCCGGACCGGCGGGCCGACGGGCGGGGGCGGGGCGACCGGGGACGCGGCCCCGGTGTCCGCCGGGGCGGGCCCGGAGGTCTCGGTGCGGCGCTGCTCGCCCGGCGGCGGGCCGGAGGGACGCGGCGGCGGGGCGGCGCGGCGCGCTTCGATGCCCATGCACCCCCCGTTCCTCGTACCGGGCCGCCGGTCCGGCGCGCGGTACGGCCGATCCGCTCCTGCGGGGAAGGGCCCGCCACGAGCACGCATACCCGTGCCGGTGGTCCGTCACCCCGGCGGGCCCGCCGGGCCAGGCCGTTCCTCCCTGCGTCCGCGTCACTCTACGGGTTGACGCGCGTCCGGCGGGAACCAGTCCGGCGGCCCGGGGGATCTGCCCGGAACGTCCCCCTACCCTGCGGTAATCGAGTCTGGCAGGCTGCGTCCATGACTGCCCGCGCCGCCGACAGGGCCCGCTACGACCGGGCCACCGCTCACCTCGACGCCCCCGTCGCGATCGTGGACCTGGACGCCTTCGACGCGAACGCGGACGACCTCGTCCGCCGGGCCGGCGGCAAGCCGATCCGCGTCGCGAGCAAGTCCGTGCGCTGCCGCGCCCTGCTCGAACGCGTCCTGGACCGGGACGGTTTCGCCGGGATCATGTCCTTCACGCTCGCGGAATCGCTGTGGCTGGCCAGGTCGGGTTTCGACGACGTGCTGCTCGCCTATCCCTCGGCCGACCGCGCGGGATACGCGGAACTGGCCTCCGACCCCAAGCTCGCCGCGGCGGTGACCGTCATGGTCGACGACCCGGCGCAGCTCCGCCTCATCGACGAGGCCCGCGGCGGCGGCACCGAAGTCGTGCGGGTCTGCCTGGAGTTGGACACCGCGCTGAGGATGCTGGGGGGCCGGGTCAGGGTCGGCGCGCTGCGCTCGCCGCTGCACTCCCCCGCCCAGGTCGCGGACCTCGCGCGGGCGGTGGTGCGCAGGCCCGGGTTCCGGCTGGTGGGGGTCATGGCGTACGAGGGGCACATCGCGGGCGTCGGCGACCGCGTCGCGGGGCGTCCGCTGCGTTCCCGGGCCGTGCGGCTGATGCAGGCCACCGCACGCCGGGAGCTGGTCCGGCGGCGGGCCGAGGTGGTCCGCGCGGTACGCGCGGTGGCGCCGGACCTGGAGTTCGTCAACGGCGGCGGCACCGGCAGCGTGCAGCACACGGCCGCCGAGGACGCGGTCACCGAGATCGCCGCGGGGTCGGGGCTCTACGTGCCCCGGCTGTTCGACAACTACACCTCGTTCAGCGGCCGTCCGGCCGCACTGTTCGCCCAGCCGGTCGTACGGCGGCCGGGGGTGGGGGTGGTGACGGTGCTGGGCGGCGGATACCCGGCGTCCGGTGCGGCGGGCCCCGACCGGCTGCCGGTCCCCCACCTCCCCGAGGGCCTGGCCTACGACCCTCAGGAGGGGCCGGGCGAGGTGCAGACGCCGCTGCTCGGATCGCCCGCGGACGATCTGCTCATCGGCGACAAGGTCTGGTTCCGGCACGCCAAGGCGGGCGAGCTGTGCGAGCGGTTCGACACGCTGCACCTCGTCGAGGGCGACGCGGTGACGGCGGCCGTGCCGACCTACCGCGGCGAGGGGCACACCTTCCTCTGAGGGGGGCCGGGCAGCGGGACCGGGACCCGCGGTGGGGGACGCCGCGCCGGCCCGCCCGATCCGCTGCCGCCGGCGGCGCCGGACCCTGATGGGTGCGCCGCACCCCCGGCGTACCGGGGCGGGTGCCCCGCCGGCCTGCCGGCCGGGCCTGCCCGGGCGGCGGGCCGGGACGGTGCCGCCCGGGCCGCTCCCGGCGCTCGGGGGTGCCGCGGGGTGTCAGTACACCGTGTCGGCGAGGTCCGGCAGCACCGATCCGTCCGGCCTGCGGACGGGTCCGGGGGTGCCGTCGGGCGCGGTGTACGCGGTCGTCGAGCACGGGTAGGGGTCCTGCCGGCGGGGCAGCGGCTCGATGAACATGGGGTTGACCACCCAGCGCCCGTCGGCGTCGTCGTAGGCCCGGCACATCAGTTCGCCCTTGTTGCGGTTGAGGACGAGGTGCGCGCCGGTGGCGTCGCCGACGAAGGTGACGTCGGTGTCGGCGTCGCCGGCCGCGATCACCGGCCGGTGCCGCGCGTCCTGCCGGTGCCAGGCCGCCGCGCCGCGCAGTCCGAAGATCTCCTGGTTGATCCAGCAGCGCTTCCCGTCGATGTACGGGATGACCGCGCCGCGGCTCGCCGGGGCGTCGCCGCAGCCCTGGGTGCGGGTGGTGATCCGGCCGCGCCGGTCGAGGACGGAGCGGATCGCGATGGTGTGCGCGGCGTCGACGCCGACGGCGCGCGACCAGACCTCGGTGACGGGTTCGGAGCCGGCCGACACGATGTAGACGTCGAACCCGGCCCGCCGCAGCGTGCGGACGAGGTCGCGCTGCTGGTCGTAGTAGCGGACGTACCCGGGGACGGTGTGGGTGCCGAGGAGGCGGGTGGAGCCGACCGGGGCCGCGAGGGCCTCGGCGCGGGCGCGGCGGGCGTACGAGGACAGGTCGGCGACGGTGTGTCCGGCGAACAGCTGCGGCACCCAGGCGTACTGCGGGACGGTCCGCCGGTGGTTCCAGTCGCCCGCGAAGGCGGCGGCACCGCTCATCGTGCGGCCGGACTCGCGGATCTCGAAGATCTCGTCCGTGCAGCGGGGGTTCGTGGCGGTCGGCAGGGGTGCGCCGGGCGGGACGTCGGTGCCGCAGGCGGCCGTGAGCGCCGTGTCGGCGGCGTCGGTGAGCCAGGCGCTGGTGTCCTTCCAGCGTGCCGGGCGCAGAATCGCGTCGTGGCGCAGGGCCCAGGAGAGGGTGGCGTCGGTGACGTCGTTCTTGGTGACGGTGTTGTCCCAGTCGAAGGCGGCGACCGGGCGGCGGCCGTGCCCCGGGGCACCCGCGCAGGTGCCGCGGGCGTCGACGACCTGCTGGAGGTGGGCCCGGTTGTCGCCGTACCACGCCGCGGACAGCCGGGGGCAGTTCGCGGGGCCGGCCGGGGGGTGGGCGGCGGGCGGCGGGGGGGGCCCGGGGGGGGGGGCCGCCCCCCCCCCCCCCCCAAAAAAACGGGCTGGCCGGGGGTGTTAGGTTG